>NZ_PDWK01000054.1 GCF_010093135.1 Pseudoxanthomonas taiwanensis
TGCGTCCGTAAGGCGGGGAAACCCGCCAAAAACCGCCCTGCACGGGCGAAATCCGGCTCGAAAGCGACGCCAGGCCGGCGCCACGATGCCGCAATCCGGGCGGCAGAGCGGGTTGTTCAGACCTTCCCTAAAGGTCCGGATGCTGGCGCCGTTAACCAGTACAGCAGCGGCACCGGTCAGATTGATGACCCCCCTGCGGAGGTCCGGCCAAGGTTACGCAGTCCTACCCGCCGGGATGAATCGCTTAGAGGAGACTCAAAATGACGCAAGTCATCAACACCAACGTGATGTCGCTCAATGCCCAGCGCAACCTGAGCACCACCAGCGCGAGCATGGCCACGACCGTCCAGCGCCTGTCCTCGGGCCTGCGCATCAACAGCGCCAGGGATGACGCCGCCGGCCTGGCCATCTCCCAGCGCATGACCGCCCAGATCCGAGGCATGGAGCAGGCGATCCGCAACGCCAACGACGGCATCTCCCTGGCCCAGACCGCCGAAGGCGCGCTGGGCGAGATCGCCAACAACCTGCAGCGCATCCGCGAGCTGGCCGTGCAGGCCGCCAACGGCACCTACGAGGCCGAGGACAAGGAGGCGCTGCAGAAGGAAGTCCAGCAGCTGAAGGACGAAATCCTGCGCGTGGTCGACAGCACCAAGTTCAACGGCCGCCAGCTGCTGAACGCCGACACCACCATCTCCATCCAGGTGGGCGCCAGCGCGACCGACCAGGACAAGATCGACATCTCGCTGAACGACATCAAGACCGCTCTGAGCGGCATCACCGGCTCCGGCTTCACCGTGGAGGCCATGGACGCCGGCGCCGCCGCCACCCAGCTGGACGACCTGGACGCGGCGCTGCAGGAGGTCAACGAGGCACGCGCCGACCTGGGTGCGATCCAGAACCGCTTCGCCTCGGCGATCGCCAACCTGCAGGTCAGCTCGGAGAACCTGCAGGCCTCGCGCAGCCGCATCCAGGATGCCGACTACGCCAAGGAGACCGCGGAGCTGACCCGCACACAGATCCTGCAGCAGGCCGGTACGGCGATGCTGGCCCAGGCCAAGGCGATCCCGCAGAGCGTGCTGAGCCTCCTGCAGTAAGTTCCCGGCAGGCACGATCCGGCAGGCCCGCCCCGGATGGGGCGGGCCTTTCGTTTGCCCGCCCACCCCGCCGGCACGGGGCTTGCATCGACGGGGGGACATCCAGGGGTGTGCCCCCACATGTCCAAGATCCTGCTCTCCAACAACTCGCTGGCCCGGTACGCCGGCTCGGAACTGGTCACGTACGAGATCGCCCAGTACCTGGTCGAGTGCGGCCATTCGGTCACCGTCGCCACGTTCATCAAGGATGGCGACATCCGCCGGGATTTCGACGCCCTGGGAATCCAGTGGATCGACCTGTCCGCCGCGCGCGCACCCCTGGAGACGCGGTTCGACCTGTTCTGGGGACACCACGCCAGCTGCTTCGACGCCCTGCTGCTCGAGCGGAACCTGTCCGCGGAACGGGTGATCTTCTCCTCGCTGTCGCCCTCCGAGCCACTGGAGTGCCCGCCGCTCTACGCCGGCAGCCTGACCCACCTGCTCGCGAATTCCCCCGAGACCCGCGACGTCATGGCCGGATACGGGATCACGGCCGATTCCATCACGGTGATGCCCAACTGCATCACCCGCGAGTGGGAGCGCCACGCCCTGCGCCGGCTCCCGGCGGCGCCCCGCAAGCTGGCGATCGTGTCCAACCACGTGCCGGCCGAGGTGATGGCGGCGATCCCGCACCTGCGCGACGCGGGCCTGGAAGTGGTGATCCACGGGTATGGCCACGATGCCAGGCGGGTGACCCCGGAACTCCTGGCCGACGTGGACGTGGTGCTGACCATCGGGCGCACGACCCAGGCCGCGCTGTCGCAGGGCATCCCGGTGTACTGCTACGACCGCTTCGGCGGGCCCGGATACATCGGCCCGGACAACTTCGAGCGCGCCGCGTATTACAACTTCTCCGGCCGCTGCTGCAACCGCCGCCTGGGCGCGGCGTCCGTCGCCGGGGAAATCCTGGCCGGCTTTGCCGCGGCTGCCGGCCAGGCGCAGGAGCTGGCGGCCAGGGTCCGTTCCGGCTTCCACCTGCCCACATGGGTGGACGCGGTGCTGGACAAGGTCCTTGCCCTGCCCCCCATGTCCGCCTCGCTCCGGGGAAGCCTGGAGCAGGCCAGGCGCCTGCGCGCCTCCCGCGCCGAAACCGAGCGGGGCACCGCCGTCGCCGACTGGCTGGAGTCCCGCCAGATGCCCCCCGCCCTCCTCCGGCAGGCGAACGCGCGCGCCGCCGGCCAGGGCCGGCCTGCGGAGGTGCGTGTGTTCGTCCTCGACCGCACCGGCCTGCACACGCCGCTGGGCAGGACGATCGCCAGCCTGCGCGCCGCCTCGCGCGACCGGCCGTTCAGGCTGGACATCCACGTCGTCAGCCGCGCTTCCCGCCAGGACGCGGGCAGTGCGGCGTGGACGGGCGTGGAGTGGCATCAACGTGAAGATGGCCGCCTCCTCGACGCGGTCAACGAGGTGGCCGCCCGACGGCCCTGCGATTGGCTGCTGCTGGCCGACGCGGGCGACGAATTCACCGTGTCCGGACTGCAGGCGCTCGTCCAGGAGGCGGCGGCGCCGGACACCCGTGCCGCCTACGCCGACGGGATGATGCACACCTCCAGCGGCGGCCTGGCCGCCCTGCTGCGCCCGGACGTCAACCTCGACCTGCTCCTGTCCACGCCGGCGAGCCTGTCCCGCCACTGGCTGTTCCGCCGCGACGTCTTCGTCGAGGCCGGGGGCCTGGACGGGAGCCTGGGCGAGGCCGCCGAGCTCGGCCTGCTGCTGCGCCTGCTGGAGACGGCCGGCATCGGGGGGCTGGTCCATGTCCACGAGCCCCTGCTGGTCACCCCGCCGCAGGTGCTGCAGACCAGCCGGGCGGAAATCGCTGCGCTGGAGCGCCACCTCCGGAACCGCGGCTACGCCAACGCGGTCGTCGAGCCGCACCATCCCGGCTGCTACCGCATCCGCTATGGCCATGCCCACACACCGGGTGTGTCCGTCATCATCCCCACCCGCGACCAGTTCCCGCTGCTGCAGCGCTGCGTGGAGAGCGTGCTGGAGAAGACCGCGTATCCGCACTACGAGGTGCTGATCGTGGACAACGGCAGCAGCGAGGCCGCCGCCCGCGCCTGGCTGGACGGCATCGAGGCGCTGGGCAGTCCGCAGCTGCGCGTGCTGCGCCACCCCGGCGGCTTCGACTACGCGGCGATGGTCAACGCCGCCGCCGCGCAGGCGCGCGGGGAATACCTGCTGCTGCTGGACAACGACACCGCGGTGCTCGACGGCGGCTGGCTGGAGGCCCTGCTCAACCATGCCCAGCGCCCCGAGGTGGGCGTGGTCGGCGCCAAGCTGCTGCGCCCGGACGGCAGCGTGGACCAGGCCGGCCTGGTGCTCGGCCTGAGCGGTCCGGCCGGCGGGGCCTTCGTCGGCGAGCGCCACGACGCGCCCGGCTACATGCACCGCCTGCAGGTGGATCAGGACTACAGCGCCGTGTCCGGCTCCTGCCTGATGGTGCGCAAGGCCGTGTTCGAGGAGGTCGGCGGCATGGCCGGCGGCCCCCTGCGCAACGCCTTCGCCGACCTGGACCTGTGCCTGGCGGTGCGTCAGGCCGGCTATCTGGTCGTCTGGACACCGCATGCCGTGCTGCTGCACGAGGGCGGTGCCAGCCGCGGGCGCGGCAAGGACGGCGGCGCGGCGAACCCGGCCGACGTCCCGGCCGAGGCGCTCGAGGCCGTCTACGCCAAATGGCTGCCACTGCTGGCCCACGACCCGGCCTACAACCGCAACCTGTCGCTGGAAGGCCGCGGCTTCGAGCTGGAGACCCAGGCCTGGCTCAACCCCCCCGTCCTGGTCACCGGGCTGCCGCAGGTGCTGGCGCTGCCGGCCGACCGTGCCGGCTGCGGCTACTACCGGGTGATCCACCCGGCCCGGGCCATGGTCGCCAACGGCGTGGCCGACGTGCGCCTGGGCAACCGCTACCTCAGCCCGGCGGAGCTGGAACGCCTGGCCCCCGACGCGGTCGTGTTCCAGCGGCAGATGCTGGCCTCGCAGGTCGAGGCGCAGCGGCGGATGTGCGGCTTCAGCCGGGTGTTCAAGGTGGCGGAGCTGGACGACTACCTGCCCAACGCCCCGCTCAAGAGCATCCATCGCGGGCAGCTGCCCAAGGACGTGCGCAAGACCATGGCCGCCGCCCTGCGGCAGATGGACCGCCTGGTGGTGTCCACCGAGCCGCTGGCCGAGGCCCTGCGCGACCTGCATCCGGACATCCGGGTGGCCCGCAACCGCCTGCCGGCCGAGTGGTGGGGCCACCTGCGCGGCGGCCGCCGCGCAGGTGCACGGCCACGGGTCGGCTGGGCCGGCGGCGCGGGACATCGCGGCGACCTGGAGATGATCGCCGACGTGGTCCAGGCCCTCGCGGACGAGGTCGACTGGGTGTTCATGGGGCTGTGTCCCGACAGGCTGCGCCCGTACGTGCACGAGTTCCACCCCGGCGTGGCGATCGAGGACTACCCTGCCCGCCTGGCTGCCCTGGACCTGGACCTGGCCATCGCCCCGCTGGAGGACAACCAGTTCAACCGCTGCAAGAGCAACCTGCGCCTGCTGGAGCTGGGCGCCTGCGGATACCCGGTGGTCTGCAGCGACGTGGAGGCCTTCCGCGACGGGCTGCCGGTCACCCGGGTCAAGCCCCGGTTCCGCGACTGGGTCGAGGCCATCCGCATGCACCTGGCCGACCTGGCCGCGACGGTCCGCGCCGGCGAGGCCCTGCGCGAGGCCGTGCACCGCGACTGGATGCTGGACCCGGCCAGCGCCAGGGCCTGGCTGGCCTGCTGGATGCCCGACTGAAGGCCCCGCTCAAGTGGCACGCCCGGCGGCCGCTAACGGTACGGAAGCACGCATACCGGCGCCCGCGGGCAGAACCGAGGAAGCAGCATGAGCACGATTTCCGTCACCGGATCCGGCCTGGACATCCCGAGCCTGGTCTCGCAGCTGGTGCAGGCCTCGCGCCAGCCCACCGAGAGCCGGCTCAAGACCCAGGCCAGCCAGATCAACACCAAGCTGTCGGCGGTCGGCCAGATCAAGAGTTCCCTGTCCTCGCTGCAGACCGCGCTGGAGAAGCTGGCGGCGGTGGCGCACAAGCCGTCCTTCCAGGCCAGGGCCCAGGAGGGCGCCGGCTTCACCGCCACCGCCTCTTCCGACGCCGTCCCCGGCTCGTACTCGGTGGAGGTGCTGGCGCTGGCCACGGCGCAGAAGCTGGCCTCGGCCGCGTACGCGCCCGGCGCGGTGGTCGGCAGCGGCACGCTGTCGATCGCCTGGGGCAGCGACGACGACCAGAGCCTGACGGTGGAGTTCGAGGAAGGCGCCACCCTGGCCGACATCGCCCGCGCGGTGAACCGTGCCGCCGGTAGCAAGGGCGTGACCGCGGCGGTGATCACCGCCGATGACGGCGAGCACCTGGTGTTCACCGCCCGCGGAACCGGTCTGGCCAATGCCCTCACCATCACCGCCAGCGGCGGCGATGGCGGCCTGGCGGCGGTGACCAACGGCGCCGGCGGAGGCCTGGTCGAGCAGGTGGCCGCGGCCGACGCCCGGGTCCGGGTGGACGGCTTCGAGCGCACCTCCGCCAGCAACGAGATCGCCGAGCTGGTGCCGGGCGTCACCCTCGCCCTGGCCACGGCCAGGCCCGGCGAGGCCTTCCGCCTGGAGGTAGAGGCCGACAGGACCGAACTGGAAAGCGCCATCGAGGCCTTCGTCTCGGCCTACAACGGCGCCGGCTCGGTGCTGCGCACGACCACCCGCTACGACTCGGCCACCCGTACCGCCGCGGCCCTGACCGGCGATTCGCTGGTGCGCGGCCTGCAGCAGCAGCTGCGCAACCTGGCCAGTGGACACACCCTGGAGCTGAAGGCGCTGGGCCTCACCCTCGACAAGGCCGGGGTGATGAGCTTCGACAAGGGCAAGCTGGGCGAGGCCCTGGCCGCCGATCCGCAGGCCGTGTCCCGGCTGTTCGGCGAGGAAGGCGCCATCGCCTCCCCGCTGCGCACCGTGCTCAAGACCTACCTGGACAGCGAGGGCGTGCTGGCCCGGCGCACCGAGAACCTGGACAAGCAGAAGGAAGGCCTGGACAAGCAGCTGGAGCAGCTGGACCTGCGGATGGAGAAGCTGGCCGCCCTGTACACCGCCCAGTTCACCGCCATGGAGACCATGATCCTGCAGCTGCAGAGCAGCGCCAGCTCGCTGAATGGCCTGCTGGCGCAGGGCAGCAGGAGCTGACCCGGCCGGCCGCGGGCTCAAGCCCGGTGGGCCGCGGCCGATACCTTGCCATGCCCATCGCATCCTCCGCCGTGCACCGGCCGGACCGCCACCAGGATTGCCCACCATGTACGCCGCCAAGCGCAACCTCGCCGACCAGTACCGGAAGACCGCCGTCTCGTCCCGTGTGGCGGAGGCCGATCCGCACCAGCTGATCGCCATGCTGTACGAGGGCGCCAGCCAGCGCATCCGCCGCGCCCAGGCGTACCTGGAACAGGGCGACATCACCCGCAAGGGCCAGGCCATTGGCGAGGCCTGCGCCATCATCGGCCACCTCAACGGCATGCTCGACCACGAGGCCGGCGGCCACGTGGCCGCCAACCTGGCCGCGCTGTACGACTACATCGTCCGCCGCCTGACCGAGGCCAACCTGCACAATGACGCCACCGCCCTGGGCGAGTGCCTGGACCTGCTGGGCGAGATCGAGTCGGCGTGGAACGCGATTCCGCACGGCCAGCGGGTGATGCCGTTATGAGCGCGGCCGTCAGGCTGGCGGAACTGCACCAGGCGCTGGACCGGATCGGCGCGGCGATGGAGCGCGGCGAGATCGAGTCCCTGCCGCCGATGCTTGACGCCTACAGCCGTGCCGTGGGGGAATTCTGCGCACTGGAGGGCGCGGCCGGCCTGCGCGACGGCGTGCAGGCGCTGCAGGCCCGCCAGCAGGAGGTCATCGCCGCGATGCGCCACCACCAGGACCGGCTGCTGGCACTGATGTGCCGGCAACGCACGGCCACCCGCGCCGTGCACGCCTACACCGGAGCGGGAGCCGGATGATGGCCGCCGCCGACGCGCACTGGTCCGCGGACGCCCGCGCCGCCGAGGAGGCACTGTTCGGCGACACCCTCGCCTGCGAGGCCGTGCTGCCGGCCGGCTTCGTGCCGGGCGGTGCGGCCAATGCCAGCCGTGCCGAGGCGCTGCTGCTGGGCCTGGCCCGGGTCGAGGACCTGCGCGGCGGCGACGATGCCGGCGAGGACAAGCGCGGCGAGCTGCCGTTGCTGGCCCAGCGCCTGGACGCCAAGCTGGACCTGGTGCTGGCGCTGCTGGCCCGGCTGGTGCGGCAGTCCGGCCGGCCGCTGCCGCCCGTCCCGCTGCGCTGGTCGGTGCGCGGCCTGCGCCTGCGGCTGCCGGAGCGGGCCGAGCCTCCGGCCGCCGGCACCGCCGGCGCGGTGTGCCTGCAGCCGGCCGACTGGCTTCCGGACGAGCTGGAATTGCCGGTGGTGGTGGCTGCCTGTGACCGTACCGGTGATGCGGTCCAGGTATGGTTGCGTTTCCCGGATCTGCCGGAGGGGCTGGAGGAGGCCATGGGCCGCCATCTGTTCCGCATGCACCGCCGCCAGGTGGCGGGGGCGCGGCGCCGCTGAGCCGGGCCGTCGCCTACACATCGGCGGAGCGATGGGCTAAGGTGGCCGCATTCCCGGCGCAGTACGATCCCGAATCCCCCCGTGCGTGTCCTGATCGTTGACGACCATACCCTGGTGCGCGCGGGGCTCAGCCGCCTGCTGCAGGGGTTCCAGGACGTGGACGTGGTCGCCGAGGCCAGCCACGCCGACGAGGCCATCGACCTGGCCGCCTTCCACCGCCCGGACCTGGTCCTGCTCGACCTGTCCCTGCCCGGCCGCAACGGCCTGGAGGCGCTGACCGGCATCCTCGAGCGGGTGCCGGACACCCGGGTGGTGATGATGTCCATGCACGACGACCCGATGCACGTGCGTGACGCGCTGGACCGCGGCGCGGCCGGCTTCGTGGTCAAGGACGCCGCGCCGCTGGAGCTGGAGCTGGCCCTGCGCGCGGCGGCCAACGGCGAGGTGTTCCTCAGCCCGCGCATCTCCTCGAAGATGATCGCGCCCATGCTCGGCCGCTCGAAGCCGTCCGGCGTGGCCGCCCTGCCGCCGCGCCAGCGCGAGATCCTGGCCCAGATCGGCCGCGGCCTGAGCAGCAAGGAGATTGCCGCCCAGCTGGGCATCAGCGTCAAGACCGTCGAGACCCACCGCGCCCGCATGATGGAGACGCTGGGCTGCCGCCGCGCCAACGAACTGGTGCTGCTGGCGGCCAGGTACCGCCACGAGCTGGGCTGAAGTTGAGACGTACGTCGAATTTCCGCCGCGGCGACGGCGCAAATCCAGTGCATTGTAGGGGTATCCCGGACACGCCGTGGGGTAATTGACGACGGGAATACGGCATCGCCCTGATTCAGTTTCCGTCGCGCGGGGCGCACGATGCCCCCATCGCGCCGCGGTTCTGGCGCATGGGGGGTTCGGATGAAAGCCACAGCCTCGCTCCAGCTGGGCCAACAGCTGCACCTGACGCCGCAGCTGCTGCAGTCGATCCGGCTGCTGCAGCTGGACGCCCTGCAGCTGCAGCAGGAGATCACCCAGGCCCTGGCGATGAATCCCCTGCTGGAGCTGGAGGAGGAGGCCCCGGTGGCCACCGCCGATGGCGGGCCGCCGGACCCGGCCGGCGCCGCGGCGCTGGAGACGGCGGCATTCGACGAGCTGCCCGAGCCGTCCATGTGGGACGTGGCCGGGGCCAGCTGGAACGAGGCCGACGACGACCCGATGCAGCGCGTGGCCGAGCCGGCCTCGAGCGATCCGTTCGTGCGGGTGCTGCAGCGCCTGGCCCTGGAACTGCCGGACCGCGAGATGGAGGTGGCCGGCTTCTGGCTGGAGCACTGCGACGACGCCGGCTACCTGGACGGCGACCACCAGGCGCTGCTGATGCGCGCCTGCGCCCGCTTCGACATGGACCCGGCGCGGATCGAGGCGGTGCGCTGGCATCTGCTGCACGGCGAGCCGGCCGGCCTGGCCGCGCGCGACCTGCGCGAGTGCCTGGCCGCGCAGCTGGTCGCCCTGCCCGGCCGCGTCCCGGGCCGGCCGCTGGCCGCGCGCATCCTGGAACAGTGCCTGGAGCTGCTGGCCGCGCACGACCACGCCGCCATCGCCCGCCGCCTGGACGCCGAGCCGGCGGATGTGGAGGAGGCGGTGCGCCTGCTGCTGTCCCTGCAGCCCCGCCCCGCGCACGCCGAGGCCGAGCCGGCCGAGGCCGGGTACGTGGTCCCCGACGTGGTGGTCTGGCATGCCGACGGCCAGTGGCGGGTGGCACTGAACCCGGCCACCGCGCCGCGCCTGACCGTCAACAGCAGCTACGAGCGCGCCTTGGCCCAGGCCGGCGAAGGTGCCGGGCGGATGCGCGAGCTGCTGCAGGAGGCGCGCTGGCTGACCCGCGGCCTGTCCATGCGCTACGACACGCTGCTGCGCACCGCCCGGGTCCTGGTCGAGCGCCAGGCCGCCTTCCTCGAGCGCGGTGAGGAGGCCATGGCGCCGCTGACCCTGCGCGAGGTGGCCGAGGCCATCGGCATGCACGAATCCACCGTGTCGCGCATCACCAGCGGCAAGTACATGCAGACGCCGCGCGGCACCTTCGAGCTGAAGCACTTCTTCGCCGTGCGCCTGGAAGGCGCGAGTGTCTCCGGGGCGGCGGTGCGGGCGATGGTGCGCCGCCTGATCGAGACCGAGCCGCCGGGCAGGCCCCTGTCCGACGACGCCATCGCCGCGCTGCTGGCCCGCCAGGGGGTGAACATCGCCCGCCGCACCGTGGCCAAGTATCGTGAGCAGCTCAACATCGCCCCGGCCAGGGAGCGCCGCCGCGCCGCGGCCCCGCAGGCGCAGGCGGGCTGAGGCCAGAACGAGGACAGAACGATGAACAAGGTGAGGGTGCTGATCGTGGACGACCACGACGGGTTCATCAACGCGGCCATGCGCCATTTCCGGCGGCTGGACTGGCTGGAGGTCGTGGGCACGGCCGCCAACGGCCTGGAGGCGATCGAGCGCTCGGAGGCGCTGCGCCCGGACGTGGTGCTGATGGACCTGGCCATGCCCGAGATGGGCGGGCTGCAGGCCACGCGCCTGATCAAGGCCCAGGACGATCCGCCCTACGTGGTCATCGCCAGCCACTTCGACGACGCCGAGCACCGCGAGCACGCCACGCGCGCCGGCGCCGACAACTTCGTCAGCAAGCTTTCCTATCTCCAGGAGGTCGTGCCGATCCTGGAGCGCCTGTCCGTAGGTAATCCGTCATGAGTGAATCCCGGATCCTGGTGATCGACAGGCAGGCCGAGCGCGCCGAGCGCCTGTGCGGCCTGCTGGAGTTCATGGACCTCAATCCGCGCTGGGTCGCCTCCCCGGCCGATGTCCACACCGGCCGCCACCGGCCGACCGACTGGATGGCCCTGGTGGTCGGCGGGATCGACGACGGGGACGCCGCGCGCGGCCTGTTCTCCTGGCTGGCCGGCGCCCCGCTGCCGCCGCCGGTGATGCTGCTGGACGGCGACCCGGCCGCGTTCGCCGCCGCCTACGGCCTGCACGAGGCCGGGGTGTGGCCACTGGAGTCGCCGATCCGTCACGCCCAGCTGGCGGCCTGCCGGCGCCGCGCCAGCCTCAAGCGACTGGACGCCGAGCAGCAGGCCGCCGCCGGCGCCGACGAGGGCCCCACCGGGGCCAGCCCGGCGGTGCAGCGCCTGCGCCGGATGATCGCGCAGGTGGCGCCGTTCGACACCACCGTGCTGATCCTGGGCGAGTCCGGCACCGGCAAGGAGGTGGTGGCGCGCGCCATCCACCGCCAGTCGGCGCGTCGCGACGGCCCGTTCGTGGCCATCAACTGCGGCGCCATTCCGCCGGACCTGCTGGAGAGCGAGCTGTTCGGCCACGAGAAGGGCGCCTTCACCGGCGCGCTGAGCGCGCGCAAGGGGCGCTTCGAGATGGCCGAGGGCGGCACCCTGCTGCTGGACGAGATCGGCGACATGTCCCTGCCGATGCAGGTCAAGCTGCTGCGCGTGCTGCAGGAGCGCAGCTTCGAGCGCGTCGGCGGCAACCAGACCATCAAGTGCAACGTGCGGGTGATCGCCGCCACCCACCGCAACCTGGAGGAACGCATCGCCGAGGGCCAGTTCCGCGAGGACCTGTTCTACCGGCTCAACGTGTTCCCGATCGAGATGCCGCCGCTGCGCGAGCGGCGCGAGGACCTGCCGGCGCTGGTGGACACCATCGCCGCGCAGCTGGCCCGCACCGGCCGCGGCGAGGTGCGCTTCGCCGAGAGCGCGCTGGCGGCGCTGGCCGGCTACCACTGGCCCGGCAACGTGCGCGAGCTGACCAACCTGGTCGAGCGCCTGGCGGTGCTGCATCCGGGCGGCCTGGTGCGGGTGGAGGACCTGCCGGCCCGCTACCGCGAGCACCTGCCGCCGGCGCGGCTTCGGCCGCGGAAGCCACGCACCTGCCCGAGGAAGGTCTGGACCTGCGCGAGCACATGGCGCAGATCGAGCTGACCCTGATCCGCGAGGCGCTGGAGCGCACCCAGGGCGTGGTCGCCCACGCCGCCCAGCTGCTGGGCCTGCGCCGCACCACCCTGGTCGAGAAGCTGCGCAAGTACGGCATCGAGCGCGAGCACCCCGAGCTGGCCGGCTGAGCCGGCGCCAGCGCGTCCGTGATGCCGGCCACGCATCACGGCCATCCCGGTCGCCGCCACGGAAGGCGCGACGGCGCCCGGCGCATCACCCCACCCCGCTCCCCTTGACCCGAGGCCTGCGGAGCCGGACCGGCCGCGCCCCGGGCGGCCGTGCCGCCGCCGGTCGCGCGCCGCAGGGCGGCCACGGTACCCCCGGCGGGCACGGCGCCGGAAACCCGGCACGGCATCGGCACGCGCCTTGCATGGTCAATGGCGAGCACCTCCCAGGGGCCTCCCATGACCGACTCGATCAGCTCCATCCTGTCGCAGATCCGCGCCTACCAGAGCCAGCTCGGCCAGGCCGCGCGCGCCACCGGCGACGTGGTGCGCGGCGACGCCGTGCAGGACCTGCGCGGCCTGGTGGAGGGACCGGGCCAGGCCGGCGCGGCGCGCCATCCCAGCTTCAGCGAGACCCTGCGCGGGGCCATCGAGGGCGTGAACCCGGCCCAGGCCCGCGCCGGCCAGCTGCAGGCCGCGTTCGAGCGCGGCGAGCCCGGCGCCGACCTGGCGCGAGTGATGGTCGCCGCACAACAGGCGCAGGTCGCCTTCCGCGCCACGGTCGAGATGCGCAACCGCCTGGTGCAGGCCTACCAGGACGTCATGAACATGCCGCTGTGACGCGCAGGGACTGAACCGCGATGGCGCTTTCGATCACCCCGGAATCGTTCGACCGCGAGCAGGCCGCGAAAAAGGCCGCGCAGGCGCTGGTCAAGCTGCAGGAGATGCAGCTGATGCGCAAGCTGGGCATGCTGCTGGCCATCGCCCTGGCGGTGGCGGCCGGCCTGTTCGTGTTCTTCTGGTCGCAGAAGCCGCAGTACCTGCCCCTGTACACCGGCCTGGACGCCAAGGCCACGGCCGAGGCGACCGACCTGCTGCGCGCCGCGCAGATCCCGTTCAAGCTCGACCAGGCCACCGGCGCCATTTCGGTGCCGGAGAGCCATGTGCACGACGCCCGCCTCAAGCTGGCCGGCTCCGGCCTGACCGACAACGGCCGCCTGGGCTTCGAGCTGATGGAGCGCGACCCGGGCTTCGGCGTCAGCCAGTTCGTCGAGAACGCGCGCTACCAGCACGCGCTGGAGACCGAGCTGGTGCGCACCATCTCCACCCTGCGCCCGGTGCGCGACGCGCGCGTGCACCTGGCCATCCCCAAGCCTTCGGCCTTCACCCGGCAGCGCGAGGCCGCCTCCGCCTCGGTGGTGCTGGAGCTGCGCTCTGGCGCGGTGCTGGAGCGCAACCAGGTGGACGCCATCGTGCATCTGGTCGCCTCCTCCATCCCCGACCTGGCGCCCGAGCGCGTGACCGTGGTCGACCAGAGCGGCCGCCTGCTCAGCCGCAACGGTGCCGATTCGGAGTCGGAGCTGAGCGTGCTGCAGTTCGAGCAGGTCCGCCGCCAGGAGAACGCCTACAGCCAGCGCATCCGCGAGCTGCTGGAGCCGCTCACCGGCCCGGGGCGAGTCAACGCCGAGGTCACCGTGGACATGGATTTCTCGGTGACCGAGGAGGCGCGCGAGCTGTTCAACGGCGAGCCGCCCAAGCTGCGCAGCGAGCAGGTCAGCGAGAACACCAGCACCGGCGAGGGCCCGCAGGGCATCCCCGGCGCCACCAGCAACGCCCCGCCGGGGGCCACCGGCGAGGCGCCGGCCAACGCCGCCGTGCCGGCGGAGACCTCGCGCTCGGCCACCCGCAACTTCGAGCTGGACCGCACCCTGCAGCACACACGCCAACCGGCCGGGCGCATCCGCCGGGTCACCGCCGCGGTGGTGGTGGACCACGTGCCGCGCCCCGGCCCGGACGGCAAGCCGAAGCTGCAGCCGCTGAGCGACCAGGAGCTCAAGCGCGTGGAGGACCTGGTGCGCCAGGCGGTGGGCTTCGACGCCGGCCGTGGCGACATGGTCTCGGTGGTCAACGCCCCGTTCGTGCGCGAGCAGCAGGAGCTGCCGGCCCCGCCGTGGTGGGAGAACCCGCAGCTGCGCGACATCCTGCGTGTGGCGGTGGGTGCCCTGGTGGTGCTGCTGCTGGCCTTCGGTGTGCTGCGCCCGGCCATCCGCCAGATCGTCTCGCCGGAGAAGCCGAGGAAGGAGGAGCCGGAGGCGCTGGAACAGCAGACCGCCGAGGTCTCGCTGGTGGAGGACGAGGTGCCAGAGCTGGCCGAGGACACGGCCCAGCTCACCCAGGCGCCGCCGCCGGCGCTGACGTCCGATTCGTACGAGGACCGCCTGCGCGCGGCGCGCGAGGCGGTGCGGGCCGACTCCAAGCGGGTCGCACAGGTGGTGAGGGAGTGGCTGGGCAATGAAACAGCCTGAGACCGGCAATGAACTGACCGGCGTGCAGCGCGCCGCCGTGCTGCTGCTGTCGCTGGGCGAAGCCGACGCGGCCGAGGTGCTCAAGCACATGGGCGCCAAGGAGGTGCAGAAGCTGGGCCTGGCCATGGCCACCATGAGTGGCGTCACCCGCGAGCAGGTGATGCAGGTCATGGAGGACTTCGAGCGGGCCCTGGCCCGGCAGACCTCGCTGGGCGTGGGCGCGGACGACTACATCCGCAACGTGCTGATCCAGGCGCTGGGCGCGGAGAAGGCCGGCAGCCTGATCGACCGCATCCTGCTGGGGCGCAACACCACCGGCCTGGACACGCTCAAGTGGATGGACCCGCGTGCCATCGCCGACCTGGTGCGCAACGAGCATCCTCAGATCATCGCCATCGTGCTCTCGCACCTGGACCCGGACCACGCGGCCGACACCCTGCGCCTGCTGCCCGAGCGCGCCCGCGCCGACGTGCTGCTGCGCATCGCCACCCTCGACGGCATCCCGCCCAACGCGCTCAACGAGCTCAACGAGATCATGGAGCGGCAGTTCGCCGGCAACCAGAACCTCAAGTCGTCGAACATCGGCGGCGTGAAGGTGGCGGCCAACATCCTCAACTTCCTCGAGTCCGGCCAGGACCACTCCATCCTCAACACCATCACCAAGGTGGACCCGGAGCTGAGCCAGCGCATCCAGGACCTGATGTTCGTGTTCGACGACCTGGTGGACCTGGAGGACCGCGAGTTGCAGATGCTGCTGCGCGAGGTCTCCGGCGAGCGCCTGGGCATCGCCCTGCGCGGCGCCGATCCCAAGGTGCGCGACAAGATCACCCGCAACATGTCCCAGCGCGCCGCCGAGATCCTGCTGGAGGACATGGAGGCCCGCGGCCCGGTGCGCCTGTCCGACGTGGAGGCCGCGCAGAAGGAGATCCTGGCCATCGTCCGCCGCCTGGCCGATGAGGGCGTGATCAACCTCAACGGCCCGGGCGCCGAGGAGCTGGTATGACCCAGGTCGTGCGCTGGATCGCCCCCGAGCTGGAGGTGGCCCCGCCGCCGGAGCCGGAGCCCGTCGTCGAGGCGGTCGAGGAGGTCGAGGTCCCGCGCCCGCCGACCCTGGAGGAGATCCAGGCGATCGAGGAGCAGGCCCGGCGCGAGGGCTACGAGGCCGGCCTGGAACAGGGCCGCCAGGAGGGCTTCGCCCAGGGCCAGGCGGAGGTGCGCCGCCTGATCGCGCAGATCGAGGGCATCCTCGACAACTTCACCCGCCCGCTGGCGCGCCTGGAGAACGAGGTCACCGCCGCGCTGGGCGAGCTGGCCGTGCGCATCGCCGGCAGCCTGATCGGCCGCGCCTATGCCGCCGACCCGGTGCTGCTGTCGGATCTGGTGTCCGAGGCGCTGGACGTGGTCGGCGGTGCCAGCCGCGACGTCGAGGTGCGCCTGCATCCGGACGACATCGCCGCCCTCGCCCCGCTGATGGCCATGGTGTCCGGCGTGCGCCTGGTGCCCGACCCGGCCCTGGGCCGCGGAGACCTGCGCGTGCACGCCGAGACCATGCGCATCGACGGCACCCTCGAGGCGCGTCTGCGCGGCGCGCTGGAAAGCGTCATCCACAAGGCCGGAGCCGGCGCATGACCCCGCCGTCCTCCTCCCCGCCCCGCGACCTGGCCGTGCCGGCCGACTGGCTGGCCGCGCGCAACCTGCGCCTGGCCGCGCGCCTGGACGCCATTTCCCTGGACCCGGCCGCCGGCCGCGGCCTGATCCGCGAGGGCATCCTGCGCCGCGCCGTCGGCCTGACCCTGGAGGCCACCGGCTGCGAGGCGCCGATGGGCGCGACCTGCCGGGTGGAGGTGGCCGACGGCGGCTGGGTCGAGGCCGAGGTCGTGGGCTTCGCCGGCGACCGCACCTCGCTGATGCCCAGCGCCGAGCTGCACGGCCTGCTGCCCAACGCCCGCGTGGTGCCGGTGCGCCGGCGCGGCGGCGTGGAGGTGGGCGAAGGCCTGCTGGGCCGGGTCATCGACTCCGACGGCGTGCCGCTGGACGGCAAAGGGCCGATCCGCGCCGAGGGCAGCGTGAGCATGGCCGGCGCGGCGATCAACCCGCTGGCGCGCGAACCCATCACCCAGCCGCTGGATGTGGGCGTGCGCGCGATCAACGCCCTGCTGCCGATCGGCCGCGGCCAGCGTGTGGGCCTGTTCGCCGGTTCCGGCGTCGGCAAGTCGACGCTGCTGGGCATGATGACCCGCTTCACTTCCGCCGACGTGATCGTGGTCGGCCTGATCGGCGAGCGCGGCCGCGAAGTGCGCGACTTCGTCGAGACCACCCTGGGCGAGGAAGGGCTGCGCCGCGCCGTGGTCGTGGCCGCCCCGGCCGACCGCCCGCCGCTGGCACGCCTGCACGGCGCCTACCGCGCCACCGCCATCGCCGAGTGGTTCCGCGACCAGGGCCTGAACGTGCTGCTGCTGATGGATTCGCTGACCCGCTTCGCCCAGGCCCAGCGCGAGATCGGCCTGTCGGTGGGCGAGCCGCCGACCACCCGCGGCTACCCGCCCAGCGTGTTCGCCAAGCTGCCGGCGCTGGTCGAGCGCGCCGGCAACGGCGCCAAGGGCCGTGGCTCGATCACCGCCTTCTACACGGTCCTGACCGAGGGCGACGACCCCCAGGACCCGATCGCCGACGCCGCCCGCGCCATCCTTGACGGCCACATCCTGCTCTCGCGCCGGATCGCCGACTCGGGCCTGTACCCGGCCATCGACGTGGAGTCCTCGGTCAGCCGCGTGGTCCAGGACATCGCCGACGAGGCCTGGCGCGCGCGCATCCGCGTGCTCAAGCGCCTGGTGGCGGCCTACAACGCCAACCGCGACCTGATCGCGATCGGCGCCTACCAGCGCGGCAACGATCCGCTGGTGGACCAGGCCCTGGAGCGCTGGCCGCGGATCGTCGAGTTCCTCGGCCAGGACGTGGCCCGCTCCGCCGACCTCGAACACAGCCGCGCCGCGCTGGCGCAACTGCTGCAAGACATGGAGAACGCCGCATGATGCAGTCCCGTCGCCTCGATCCGCTGTTGAGGCGCGCCCAGGAGCGCGAGGACGCGGTGGCCCGCGAGCTGGCCGAGCGCCAGCGGGCGCACGCGCTGCAGGAGTCGCGCCTGGAGGAACTGCGCCGGTACCTGGAGGAATACGCCTCCACCCAGATGACCGCCGTCAGTCCGGCCCAGCTGGCCAACCGCCGCGCCTTCCTCGACCGCCTGGAGAGCGCGGTGGAGCAGCAGAGCCGCAACGTGGACCTCAGCCGCCAGCGCCTGGAGGCCGAGCGCGCCCGCCTGCTGCTGGCCAGCCGCGACAAGCAGGTGCTGGAGCAGCTGGCCGCCTCCTACCGCGCCCAGGAGCAGAAGCTAGACGAGCGCCGCAGCCAGCGCGAGATGGACGATCTGGGCGCGCGCCGCGCCCGCGCCCGCCAGGTGGAGGGCGGCGAAGGGGGCATGCCGTGAACCTGGCCGTGCTCCCCGGCGCCGCCTCCGCGGTGCCCGCCTCCCCGTCCCGGCCCGCGCCGTCCCCGTCCGGCTCCGCCGAGGCGGCCGGGTTCGCCCGCCTGCTGCAGGGCGCCGAAGCCCCGGCGCCCACCGATGCGGCCGCCAACCGTGCCCCGGGCGATGGCGGGCCGCGTCCGGAAACCGTCGCGCGCGAGGAAGACGGCGGGGGCGGCCGCCACGCCCAGGCGCGCCCGCGTGCCGATGCCCGCGGCGGGCAGGACGCGGCCACGGCCGAGGCCGGCGCGGCCACGGCGGAGGAAGCCGCGGCCATGCCGGCCGACGCCGGGGACGACGGCGAACAGCAGGCCGCGGACTGGCCGCCCCTGGGCCTGGCCAGCCTGCTGGTGCCGGCGCCCGTTCCCGCACCGGCGACGCCGACCGAGGCCGTCCCGGCCACCGCGCCGCCGCAGGAGGCGCCGCCGGATCCTGCCGCCCCCCCCCGGAGCACGCTCCGGGTGCAGGCCGATCCCGCGGTGCAGACCGCGGCGTTGCCGGCCGTGTCCGGCGCGGAGGGCGCGGCCCTGGCGGACGCGGACGCGGATGCGCTCGCCGAAGCCGGCGGGCCGGCCGTCACCGAGGCCGGCGCGCTGCGGACGCCGGCCGAGGCCGCGGCCGATCCGGCCGGCAGGCTGTCGGCGGCGTTCGCGCCCATGCTCGCGCCGGTCAATGCCCCGGCCGGCCCGGCGCCGGCCGCGCCGCCGGCGGCCCTGCCGGTGGCACCGGGCCCGGCGGCCCACGTGTACCAGGACGGCTTCGCCGACGAGGTCGGCACCCAGGTGCAGTGGCTGGCCGACCGCAGGATCGGCCATGCGCTGATCCGGGTCACCCCGCAGGACCTGGGGCCGGTGGAGGTGCGCCTGCAACTCGACGGCGACCGGGTCAGCGCCGACTTCACCAGCGCCCATGCCGAGGTCCGCCAGGCGCTGGAGCAGGGCCTGCCACGCCTGCGCGAGCTGCTGGGCCAGCACGGCCTGCAGCTGGCCCATGCCGGCGTCGGCCAGCAGTCGCCACAGGGCGGGCGTGATGGCGGCGATGCCGCCGCTTCCAGCGCGGACCGCGCCGCGGCCGCGGATGGCGGGGCCGGCACGGCCGCCGCGGCGCCGCTGCCGCGGCGCATGCGTGCCGGCCTGCTCGACGCCTACGCCTGAGGCGCCGGGCCGGCGCCAAATCTCCGGCGCGGTAACGGCACGCGGCTTGCATCCTCCGGGTGGCAACCCCAGGAGATCGACGCGTGCCTGCCCCTGCCGACAAGACGTCTCGTTCCCAGCCAGCCAAGGCCACCGCCCCGGCGCAGTCCGGCGGCGGGTTGCGCAGCAAGCTGCCGACCATCCTCAGCGCGCTGGCGCTGCTGGTGGCGGCGGTCAGCGCCGCCGGCTGGTTCATCAGCTCGCGCAAGGCGCCCGAGCCGGCAGCGGCGCCGGCCGCCGCCGGCCTGCCGGCGCAGGCCCAGTACATGGCGCTGGAGCCGCCGTTCGTGGTCAACCTCGCCGCCAGCGAGGACGGCCCGCACTACCTGCAGGTCGAGATCCAGCTGGTCACCCGCGACACCAACGCCTTGGCCAACCTCGAGCGCCACGCGCCGGCCATCCGCGCCCGCTTGCTGATGCTGCTGGCCCAGCAGAGCGCCGCCGACATCGCCGACCGCGCCGGCAAGGAGCGGCTGCAGAAGGAGGCGCTGGAGGAGGTGCAGAAGCTGATGCGCGCCGAGACCGGCAACCCCTCCGCCGAGGACCTGCTGTTCACCAGCTTCGTCACCCAGTGAGGCGCGCGCCGCCATGAGCGTCAACGACCTGCTTTCCCAGGACGAGATCGATGCCCTGCTGCACGGCGTCGACTCCGGCGCGGTCAACACCGAGCCCGAACCGGTCGACCCCGGCGTCGCCCGGCCGTACGACTTCGCCAGCCAGGACCGCATCATCCGCGGCCGCATGCCGACCCTGGAGATGGTCAACGAGCGCTTCGTGCGCCTGTGGCGGATCGGCCTGTTCAACCTGATCCGGCGCTCGGCCGACCTGTCGGTGCGCGGCATCGACCTGGTCAAGTTCGGCGAGTACATGCACTCGCTGTACGTGCCGACCAACCTCAACCTGATCCGGTTCAAGCCGCTGCGCGGCACCGGTCTGATCGTGTTCGAGCCGAAGCTGGTGTTCACCGTGGTGGACAACTTCTTCGGCGGTGACGGCCGCTACCCGACCCGCATCGAGGGCCGGGAGTTCACCCCGACCGAGATGCGGGTGATCCAGCTGATGCTCAAGCAGACCTTCGCCGACCTGGTGGAGGCCTGGGCGCCGGTGATGGACGTGGAGTTCGAGTACATCAACTCCGAGATCAACCCGCACTTCGCCAACATTGTCACCCCGCGCGAGTACGTGGTGGTCAGCCGCTTCCACGTGGACCTGGAGGGTGGCGGCGGCGAGATCCACATCACCCTGCCGTACTCGATGCTGGAGCCGATCCGGGAGCTGCTGGACGCCGGCATCCAGAGCGACCGCAACGACCGCGACGAGACCTGGAACGCCACCCTGCGCGAGCGCCTGCTCGACGCCGAGATCACCATCTCCAGCGTCCTGGCCGAGAAACGCATCGACCTGCGCCAGCTCACCCGCCTGAAGGTCGGCGACATCCTGCCCATCGACCTGCCCGAGGTCGTGCCCGTGTGCGTGGAGGACATCCCGGTGTTCACCGGCCAGTTCGGCGTGGCCAACGGCCGCAACGCGGTGAAGCTGCTGCAGCCCCGCCCGCCGGG
>NZ_PDWK01000055.1 GCF_010093135.1 Pseudoxanthomonas taiwanensis
ATGGTCGCATAGATCGTTTCGTGGCTGACCAGACCGGGACGTTCGGCGTCGGGCATCTGCCGCAGTCTGGCGGCAATTTGCTGCGGCGACCAGCGCGAGAAGACCCGCCGGTCGTGCACGTGCTGGTGACCTGAGTATGGAACTTGTGACCTGCCCCCACCGAGCCGTACCACTCGAAGCCAGGTAGAGTCCGTCATCCAGAGAGGACGGACATGCGCAAGAGTCGATTCACCACGGAACAGATCATCGGGTTCATCAAGCAGGCCGAGGCCGGGATGGCGGTGTCGGAGCTGGGCCGGCAGCATGGCTTCAGCCCGGCCAGCTTCTATGCCTGGCGCGCGAAGTACGGCGGCATGGAGGCCGAAGATGCCAAGCGCCTGAAGGAGCTGGAGTCGGAGAACAGCCGCCTGAAGCGGCTGCTGGCGGAGGCGCACCTGGACATCGAGGCGCTGAAGATCGGCTTCGGGGTAAAACGCCAGCCCCGCAACGCAAGCGCGAGGCGGTGACGAAGGCACGCCTGCTGGAGTTGTTCGTGCTGGGCGTGCCGTCGTACCGGCAGCGGTTCCTGTCCGATACCGGTCACCGGCGCGGCGCTGTTCTTCGCACCGCTGGTGCTGTTGGGCTTTCCTGTGCCGTACGTGTTGGCGGCACTGGGATTGAACCTGTTCTTCCAGTTCTGGCTGCATACCGAGCTGATCGGCCGTTTGCCGGGGTGGGTGGAGTACGTCTTCAACACCCCGACCCACCACCGCATCCATCACGCCAGCAACCCGGAGTATCTGGACTGCAACTATGGCGGCATGCTGATCGTGTTTGATCGCCTGTTCGGCAGTTTCCGCGCCGGGGTCTCCGGCGTGCCGCCGCGTTACGGCTTGACCGATCCGGTGCGCGGGCACAACCCGCTGCGCGTGGAGTTCCATGCCTGGATCGGGATGTTCGCCGCGCTGCGCCGCGCCCATGGGCCCGGAGCGGTGCTGCGGGTCCTGTTCGGGCCGCCGGGGGCGGTTTGCCCCATGCCTGTCCGGCACATCGCCGTCACGCGCACGACGCAGACCCCGGTGCAGCGGCCGGCCGGTGTGATGGGTGCAGGAGCGACCGCCGAGCAGGATGGTGGTGGACGGGAATGGCCACGGCCTGACTGAGACACGGGCCCAAGCGGGACCGGCCATGCGATCCGTCGGATGTGGCCCGGGCCATCGGCACGGGCGGACGGCATGGAATGAGGCGGGCCTTGCAACTTCCGCGGGCGGGCGCGGACGCCAAGAAGCGGGCAGGGAAAAATGGTTGACAAACAAGTAGCGCACGATATAATAGCGCAATGGACACGCACCTCCCCCACGCCGAAGCCGCGCTCAGGCTCGATCGCCAGCTGTGCTTCGCCCTGTATTCGGCGAATCTGGCGATGGGCAAGTTGTATCGCGGGTTGTTGCGTGAGCTGGACCTGACCTACCCCCAATACCTGGTGATGTTGGTGCTGTGGGAGCGCGACGGGCTGACCGTGTCCGAGATCGGCGAACGGCTTTACCTCGACTCGGCCACCCTCACGCCGCTGCTCAAGCGGCTGGAGGTGGCCGGGCGGGTCAGCCGCCGCCGCGACAGTGGCGACGAGCGGCAGGTGATCGTCACCCTGACCGAGGCCGGGCGTGCGCTCAAGGCGCAGGCCCAAGGCGTACCGGAGCAGGTGTTCTGTGCCGTGGCCTATGATTTGCCGGCACTCAAGTCGCTCAAGCAGGAGCTGGAATCCCTGCGCGAAAAGCTCACCGGAGCCTGAGTGACAGATCCGGCGAGCATGGCCTGCCAATGAAGTAGTGCGCTATTTGATAGCTGTCTCGAAATTGAAAAGAGGCATTCTTATGAAGATCTTGTTCGTACTGACTTCCCATGACCAACTCGGTGATACTGGTCACAAGACCGGCTTCTGGCTTGAGGAATTCGCCGCTCCTTATTATGTGTTCAAGGACGCCGGTGCTCAGATCACCTTGGTATCCCCCAAGGGTGGCCAACCCCCGCTGGATCCAAAGAGCGATCTGCCCGAGTTCCAGACCGATTTGACCGCCCGCTTCAAGGCCGATCCTCAGGCGCAGGCGGAGCTGGCCAACACCGGAAAACTGGCCGAGGTGGCAGTGTCCGATTTCGATGCCGTGTTTTACCCCGGTGGCCATGGCCCGCTGTGGGATCTGACCAACGACCCGGTGTCGATAGCGTTGATCGAGACTCAGGATCGCGCGCGCAAGCCGCTCGGTCTGGTCTGCCACGCGCCGGGCGCGCTGACCAAGGCGCATCAGGCCGATGGTCGCCCCTTCGTTGCCGGTCGCAAGGTCACCGGATTCTCCAATAGCGAGGAAGCGGCGGTCGGCCTGACCGAGATCGTACCATTCCTGATCGAGGATGAATTCAAGCGCCAAGGTGGCCTTTACGAGAAGGGCCCGGACTGGCACCCGCATGTTGTCGTTGATGGTCATCTGGTGACCGGCCAGAATCCGGCCAGTTCCGAAGGAGTCGCCCGCGCACTCCTCAGCCTACTCGGCTGAGGCCGGCCTGCCACCGGCTTCGGGATGGTCATTCACTCAGGAAATCCGCCATGAATACTTCAGATATTTCTGCCGCGCTGAACGCCAAGGTCGCGCGGATGAAACAGGCGCACCTGGCCGATGGCCCGGCCAGCGCCGAATTGCGACGTGACCGTTTGCAACGTGCCGCGGAACTGCTGATCACACACCACGATGAACTGGCTGATGCCATCAGCGCCGACTACGGACATCGTAGCCCTTACCAAAGCCTGCTGGCGGACGTGCTGTCGTCGGTTGCTGCACTTCGCCATGCCAGCGAGCATCTGGAAACTTGGATGCAGCCGGATGAGCAAGATGCTCCCGGCCCTGGGATGCAAGCGCGCGTACAATATCAGCCGTTAGGCGTAGTGGGCATCATTAGCCCCTGGAATTTCCCGATCAACCTGGCGTTCAGCCCTCTGGCGGGCGTCTTTTCAGCAGGCAATCGTGCGCTGCTTAAGCCCTCGGAGTTGACGCCCCGCACATCCGAACTGCTGGCACAACTCGTCGCACGCTACTTCGACCCACTGGAACTGGAGGTGGTGCTGGGCGATGCCGAAACGGGCCAGGCGTTCAGCGCGTTGCCGTTCGATCATCTGATCTTCACCGGTAGTACGGCCGTGGGTCGCCACGTCATGAGGGCGGCCGCTGAAAACCTGGTCCCGGTGACGCTGGAGCTGGGCGGGAAGTCACCCGTTTTCATTGACACGGATGCTGACATAGCTACCGCCGCTGCGCGTGTACTGACGGGCAAGACCTTCAACGCCGGTCAGATCTGCATCGCGCCGGATTATGTGCTTCTGCCAGAAACGGCGCGCGACGCTTTCGTGGAGCACGCTCGTACCTTTGTCGCCCGCACATTTCCGACGCTGCATGACAACCCGGACTACACCTCCATCGTCAGCGACCGCCACTACCGCCGCCTGATCGGCCTGCTGGACGACGCCCGCGCCAGGGGTGCCAGCGTGGTAGGGCTGGAGCCTGCGGGTGAACCGCATACTGACGCACGCACGCGCAAGCTCGCCCCGACCCTGGTGCTCAATCCGCAGGAAGACATGCAGGTGATGCAGGAAGAAATCTTCGGCCCTGTCCTGCCGGTGCTGACCTACCATGACCCGCAGCAGGCGCTTGATTACATCAACGCGCATCCGCGCCCGCTCGCGGCCTATTACTTCGGCAATGACCCGGCAAAGCAGCAAGCGTTTCTCGAAAGCACGACTTCCGGCGCGGCGGTCATCAACGATGTGATGACGCATGCCATGGTCGAGAGCGTGCCCTTCGGCGGCGTGGGTCCGTCTGGCATAGGAGCGTACCACGGCATTCACGGCTTCCGACGTTTCAGCCACGCCAAGGCGGTGGTGGTGCAAAGTGCCGATGGCGCGTCCAATCTTCGCTTGCGCGCGCCATATGCCGATGCGCTGGCGCAAGCGCGGGCCCTGCTCGCTGGCAAGGCATAACGCACTCGCTTTGTGTCGTCGTTCTCGTTCAACAGGAGCCAATCATGAAGATTTTCTACAAAACCCGCGCTACCGCCACCGGCGGCCGTTCCGGCCGTACCGCGCTGGACGACGGCAGCCTCGCACTGGACATGGCCATGCCCGGCTCCGGCAAGACCGGAGCCAACCCCGAGCAGCTTTTTGCGATGGGCTACGCCGCCTGCTTCGACAACGCATTGCTCGTGGCCGCCAAGCAATTGGGACTGGCGCCGACCGCCACACGCACCTCGGTGGAAGTGGGCATTGGCCAGACCGCCGCCGGCGGTTACGCACTGGACGTGGACTTGCATGTGGAAGTCCATGGACTGGACCAATCGGCCGCACGCAAGCTGGTGGAAGCCGCCCACCAGGTGTGCCCGTATTCAAATGCCACGCGCGGCAACATCGAGGTGCGCCTGCACGTATCCGTAGCCTGAACAGGAGAAAACCAGCATGCGCTGCGCCATCCATACTGCATTCGGCGAACCCGCCGAAGTCCTCGAACTCGGCGACCGTCCGATACCGCAACCCGGACCAGGCGAAGTCCGCGTCAAGACCACGCTTGCGCCGATTCACAACCACGACCTGTGGACGATCCGGGGCCGCTACGGCTATAGGCCGGACCTCCCCGCAATTGGCGGCAGCGAGGCGGTTGGCATCGTAGATGCGCTTGGCGATGACGTCGAAGGCGTCTCCAACGGCCAGCGGGTAGCTGTTGCTTCGGTGCATGGCACCTGGGCAGAATATTTCCTTGCCCCCGCACGGCTGCTGGTACCGATGCCGGAAGCCATCCCGGACGAAACCGCGGCGCAGCTCATTGCCATGCCCCTGAGCGCGTTGATGCTGTTGGAGTTCCTCGAGGTCGACCAGGGTCAGTGGATCGTCCAGAACGCGGCCAATGGTGCGGTCGGCAAAACCTTGGCGATGCTGGCCGCCGCGCGTGGAATAAATGTGCTCAATCTGGTGCGCCGTGATGCTGGTGTGGATGAACTGGCGGCCCTGGGCATTGATCATGTCGTTTCCACTGCGCAGCCCGAGTGGCAGGAAATTGCCCGCGCCATTCTTGGCTCCGGGCTGGCGCGCGCGGGAATCGATTCCATTGGTGGCGCCGCCAGCGCGGCGTTGTTGGGATTGCTGGGCGAAGGCGGGACACTCGTTTCCTTCGGCGCGATGGCTGGAGAGCCGATGCAAATCGACTCCGGCTCGCTCATCTTCAAGCAGGCCACGGTCAAGGGCTTCTGGGGCAGCAAGGTTAGCCTGGCCATGTCGGCGGACGACAAACGTCGCCTGGTGGGTGAACTCTTGCAGCGTACGCTGGCCGGTGAGCTGCTGCTGCCAGTGGAGGCCGTCTACGACCTCGCCGATGCCGCCCAGGCCGCTGCGGCCAGCTTGCAGCCGGCCCGTAAAGGCAAGGTCTTGCTGAGGCCGTAAGCGAGTTGAGGGCCGGGAAGTGCAAAAGAGTGGATCTGAGGCAACGCTGGTCAAGCCGCTGTCGTAGCCCAGTTCTGGAGTGCGCCCCTGCGGGTAGACAGGATCAGGCTACGGATTTGACTGTGAGCGGGCGTGTTGATCCTCGAACTGCTGCGGACTGAGATAGCCGAGCGCAGAGTGCAATCGGCTGGCGTTGTAGCCCTGATCGATGAAGCGCGTAAGGTCGGCAGTGATGTCTTCGAAAATCTCGTAGGCCATCGGATAGACAGCCCCGACCTTGAGCGTTTCACGAAGCTCTCGGCCTTGGCGTTATCCTACGGATGGGACTATCAGTAATTTTGTGCGCGGGGCCGGTTATCGTCGGTCGAGATGTTTGGCCAGCTGCTGGAAAGCTTCAAGGACTACGTGGACTTCTGACCGGCCCGCGGCCGGGCCGGCGTCCGCCATGGGCGGGCGCCGGCGTTCCCGCGGCCTTGCGCGCCGTGTGCCGGTCGTACGGGACGGGCTAACGGGTGGCCTGCACCCGGTCGCGGCCGCCACGCTTGGCCTGGTACATGGCGCGGTCGGCGCGCCGGATCAGGTCCTCGCGCGCTTCGCCGAGCTGGCGCACCGCCACGCCGGCGCTGAAGGTGACCGGGATGCGGCGGCCTTCGTGGGCCAGCACGCGCACCGCCAGCAGGCGCTGGGCGCGGCGCACCAGCGCCGTGGCCTCGTCCAGGTCCGCGCCCGGCAGCACCAGCACGAACTCGTCGCCGCCGTGGCGGGCGATGCAGTCGTCCCCGCGCAGGGCCTCGCGCAGCACCTGCACCACGTGGCGCAGCGCGGTGTCGCCGCCGCCGTGGCCGTGGGTGGAATTCACCTCGCGGAAGCCGTCCATGTCCACCATCGCCAGTGCCAGCGGCCGCGCCTCGCGTTCGGCCTGCGCGGCCAGCTCCGCGTAGCGTTCCTCCAGGCCGCGCAGGTTGAGCGCGCCGGTGAGCGGGTCGCGCCGCACCAGGTCGCCGGCCTCGCGCAGCTGTTCCTCCAGCGCCCGCACCCGTGCCTCGGCCGCCTCCACCTCCTCGCGCGCGGCCACCAGTTCCTCGCGTGCGCGCTGCGCCTGGCGCTGCAGCTGCGCGGTGTCCTCCAGTACCTCGTCCAGGCGCCGGCCCAGCTCGGTGATGCTGCGCGCCTGGCGGATCGCCTCGCGGTGCGCCTCCAGCCGGCTCTGGTACTGGCCGGTGCTGTCGGCCATGCCCTCCATGCGCGCCACGAAGGTGTCCAGCATCCCGCGCATGGCGTCCTTGGTCTGGGCGATGCCCTGGCGCAGCAGGCTCTGCTGGTAGACCAGCTCGCGCAGGCCCTGGCGGGTGGCTTCCAGGGTGTGGCGGTCGGCCGGCCCGGCCAGCAGCAGCTGGCGCACGCCGGCCACCTGTGCCTGCAGCCAGCTGCCGTCCTCCAGCAGTTCGAACAGGTTCTCCAGCAGCAGGTCGAACAGGCTCAGCAGCAGCGCCTGGCGTTCGGCGGCCTCGCCGGCGTGCACGCCGACCTGGTGGCACAGCTCGCGCGCACGCCGGGCCAGTGCCGCCAGGTCGTCGCCCGGCCGCCAGCGCCGCAGCGCCTCGGCCAGGGCGGCCGATTCCCGGGCCAGCTCCGGCACCGGCTCCAGCAGCGAGGCCAGGGCCACGCCCAGGGCCTGGCGCAGCAGCTCGCGCAGCTGCTCGGACTCGTTGACGCCGCCGCCGGCCAGGCTGGCGGCGAAGTCGTGCAGGTACTTCTCCAGGAGCTGGCGCAGCACCCGCGCGCAGCTGGCCCAGTCCTCCTCGGCCACCGCCGTGCGCAGGCGCTGGCCGAGCAGGTCGCCCAGCTCGCCCGGCAGGCCGGCCATGCCCTCGGCGTAGGCGCGCAGCAGCGCCCGCGGGTCGTTGGCGGCAGTCAGCAGGGCCGCGGGATCGGAGGATGCCGGGCTGGCGATGGGGCCTGGAGGGGACATCGGTATGGCCGGGCGGAGGCCTGGACGGGTTGACGGAAGGATGCCCCATTAGCGGCCGGGAACGCTGTGGTTTTAGCCATGGGACTGGAGCGGGCGGGCATGCCGGGCGTAGGCTGCCGGGCAGGCATCAACTGCGGAGGCGGCATGGAGATCGGCATGGTCGGCCTGGGCCGGATGGGCGCCAACATGGCCCGCCGCCTGCGGCGGGGCGGGCACCGCGTGGTCGGCTTCGACCCGGTGGAGGCGGCGCGCCAGGCCGCGGCGGTGGATGGCCTGGAGACGGTGGATGCCCTGGCGGGCCTGGCGGCGGCGCTGGCGCCACCGCGGGTGCTGTGGCTGATGGTGCCGGCCGGGGCGGTGGACGCCACCCTGGAGGCGCTGCTGCCCCTGCTGGGCCAGGGCGACATGGTGGTGGACGGCGGCAACTCCCACTACCGCGACAGCCAGCGCCGCGCCGCGCACTGCCAGGACCTGGGCGTCCACTTCCTCGACTGCGGCACCAGCGGCGGCGTCTGGGGCCTGGAGGCGGGCTACAGCCTGATGGTCGGTGGCGATGCCGATGCCGTGGCGCGTCTGCGCCCGCTGCTGGAGACCCTGGCGCCGGCGCCGGACCGCGGTTGGGGCCATGTGGGGCCCAGCGGCGCCGGGCACTTCGCCAAGATGGTCCACAACGGCATCGAGTACGGGATGATGCAGGCCTACGCCGAGGGCTTCGCGCTGATGGCGCGCAAGCAGGAGCTGGGGCTGGACCTGGCGCAGGTGGCGCGGATCTGGCAGCACGGCAGCGTGGTGCGCTCCTGGCTGCTGGACCTGGCCGCCGACGCCCTGGCCGACAACCCCGGGCTGGAGGGCATCGCCCCCTACGTGGCCGATTCGGGCGAGGGGCGCTGGACCGTGGCCGAGGCCATCGACCTGGACGTGCCGGCGCCGGTGATCACCGCCTCGCTGATGGAGCGGCTGCGCTCGCGCGAGCGCAATTCCTTCACCGACCGCCTGCTGGCCGCGCTGCGCCACCGTTTCGGCGGGCACGGCATCGCGCGCGCGTCGTAAGGCCGGGCCCACATGCGCGCGAGCGGCGGAGGTCGCGGCGTGTTCACCGTTCTGAATCGCCTGCAACGCGCGCCGCGGCGTTCACCGTTGCTGCACGGCCCTCCCGGGAGACTGGCCCGCACCATCCCGAGGAGAGGAGAAGACGACAATGCGTAGGCATCACGGAATGCTGTTCGTGGCGATGACCGCCCTGTGCGCGGGTGCGGCGTGGGCCGGCGACGACACGCCCCGCACCGACGCCGACCGGCCGATGACGGAAGAGGCCAAGCATCCGGCAGCGGACGGCGATTCCAGCCAGCCGGTCGCCGACACCTGGATCACCGCCAAGGTGAAGTCGAGCCTGCTGGCGGCCGAGGACGTCTCGGGCCTGGACATCGAGGTGGACACCCGCGACGGCGTGGTCTACCTGAGTGGCACGGTGGACAACGCGGCGCAGATCGCCAAGGCCAAGGACGTGGCCGAAGGCATCGAGGGTGTGGGCCGGGTGGACGTCTCCGCCCTCAAGACCGGCGGCAACTGATCCGCCTGGCGGTTTCTGGTTTCCCGGGGTGACGACGGGGAACCGGGCGGCGCGGAGCCTGCGTGGCTCCGCGCCGTTTTCATGTCCGGGCACCGGGCCTGCGCACACGCGCGGCCCGCGTCCGTTACAGCGTGTTACATCGGCCGCACGTGCTGGTCGTGGCGGAAGCCTCCGCTAGAATCGGACCCTTCCTCCGCCCCGGGAACATGGAAACGATGCCCATCGACGAACGAGTCGAGTCGCTGCTCGCGCGCATGACCCTCGAAGAGAAGGTGGGGCAGCTGGGTGTCTTCGCCGACATGGTGCGGCCCTTCGCCCCGGACGTGAACCCGGAGGCGAACGTGCGCAACGCCGCCGAGGTGCTGGAGCAGGTGCGCGCAGGCCGCGTGGGCGCGCTGTTCAACGGCGTGGGCGCGGAACTGGGCCGGCAGATCCAGCGCGTGGCGGTGGAGGAGAGCCGCCTGGGCATCCCCGTGCTGCTGGCCGCCGACGTGATCCACGGCATGCGCACGGTGTTCCCGATCCCGCTCGGCGAGGCCGCCAGCTTCGAGCCGGACTTGGCCGAGCGCACCGCGCGCGCCACCGCCCTCGAGGCCACCGCCGCCGGCATCCACTGGACCTACGCGCCGGCGGTGGACGTGGCGCGCGACCAGCGCTGGGGCCGCGGCGCCGAGGGCGCCGGCGAGGATCCGGTGCTGGGCGCGGCCTTCGCCGCCGCGCGGGTGCGCGGCTTCCAGGGCCCGGACCTGCGCGCGCACGACTCGCTGCTGGCCACGCCCAAGCACTTCGTCGCCTACGGGGCTGTCACCGCGGGCATGGAGTACAACTTCGTCGAGATCTCCGAGGGCACACTGCGCGACGTGCACCTGCCGCCGTTCAAGGCGGCGCTGGAGGCCGGCGCGCTGGCGGTGATGACCGCCTTCAACGACATCAACGGCATCCCGGCCAGTGCCCACCGCGGCCTGCTGACCGGACTGCTGCGGGAGCAGTGGGGCTTTGCCGGCGTGGTGGTGTCCGACTACACCGCCGACATGGAGCTGATCGCCCACGGCTACGCCGAAGACGCGCGCGACGCCACGCGCAAGGCGTTCCTGGCCGGCCTGGACATGAGCATGCAGAGCGGCTTCTACGCCGACCACCTGCCGGGCCTGGTGGAGTCCGGCGAGGTGCCGGTCGAGGCGCTGGATGCGGCGGTGCGGCGGGTGCTCTCGCTCAAGGCCGCCATCGGCCTGTTCGACGACCCGTACCGCTCGCTCGATCCGGCGCGCGAGGCCGACACCTCGTGGCGGCCGGCGCACGAGGCGCTGGCGCGCGAGGCGGCGCGCCGCTCGATCGTGCTGCTGAAGAACGAGGGCGGGCTGCTGCCGTTGCGCCGCGATGCGCGCATCGCCCTGGTCGGCCCGTTGGCGCGCGACCTGGCCAACATCGAAGGCTGCTGGACGCTGTTCGGCGACCGCAGCCGCTACGTCAGCCTGGAGGCCGGCATCCGCGCCGCGCTGCCGGAGGGTGCGGCGCTGGAGGTGGTGGACGGCTGCGGGTTCGAGCAGCCGCTGGAGGGCGGCATCGAGGCCGCGGTGGCCGCCGCGCGCCGCGCCGAGGTGGTGCTGCTGGCGGTGGGCGAGCCCCAGTGCTACAGCGGCGAGGCGCAGTCGCGCACGCAGATCGTGCTGCCGCCGGTGCAGCAGGCGCTGGCCGAGGCGGTGGCCGCCACCGGCACGCCGGTGGTGGTGCTGTTGCGCAACGGCCGCGCGTTGGCCCTGCAGGGCGCGGTGCGCGACGCGCAGGCGATCCTGGTCACCTGGTTCCTCGGCACCCAGACCGGCCATGCGGTGGCCGACGTGCTGTTCGGCGACTACAGCCCCTCCGGGCGCCTGCCGGTCAGCTTCCCGCGCGACTCCGGCCAGCAGCCGTTCTTCTACAACCATCCGCGCACCGGCCGGCCGGAGACGCCGGAGATGTCGGAGTTCAAGGCGCGCTGGCGCGAGCACCCGCACGCGGCGCTGTACCCGTTCGGCCACGGCCTGGGCTACGGCCGCATCGAGTACGGGCCCACGCGGGTGGATTCGCCCACCCTGGCCTGGGATGGTGTGCTCGGCGTGCGTGCCCGCGTGCGCAACAGCGGGCAGCACGCCGCCGAGGAGGTGGTGCAGCTGTACGTGCACGACCGCGTGGCCAGCCGGGTGCGGCCGGTGCGCGAGCTGAAGGACTTCCGCAAGCTGCGCCTGGAGCCGGGCCAGGAGGTGGAGGTGGTGTTCGAGTTGCGCCGGGAGCAGCTGGCGTTCACGCGTGCCGACGGCAGCCACGGCGCCGAGCCGGGCGCGTTCGACGTGTGGATCGCACCCTCGTCCGCCGCCGGCGAGCCGGCGCGCTTCGAGCTGCTGCCGCCGCCGTGAGCGCGCACGGCGCGCCGGGCGCGCCCGCTCTCATCGGATGCCGCCGCCTTCGCCGCGGCCGAGCGCACGCTCCCAGGCGCGCTGCACCGCCAGGCGGGCGCGGTCCCAGTCCAGGCGCGAGGGGCCCTTGCCGGCTTCCCATTCCTCGCGCAGCCGCGTCTCGGCCGCGGCGAAGTCCAGGCCGGGGTGGCGGCTGCGGCCGGCGTGGCCGGTGCGGTAGGCCGCCTCGTAATCCTCGTAGGTGTCGCCTTCGCGGTAGTACGGCTCACTGCGGAACTGCTGGTACCAGTAGCCGGAATCGGGGAATGCGTCCACCGGCGTGCGGCCGGGAACCTGGTAGCCGGGCGTGCCCATCGTCGAGCTCCTGTGGCGTGTGTGGGCCCATCCTGGCCGATGCCGCGTGGGCACAGGCGCAAGGCGGCGTGAGCGTGGCGTGGGCGTTTTCAGCTGACCGCGCTGGGCGCGTCGTAGGGCAGCGGCGTGGCACCGGCGCGGACCACGGCGGCCTCGGCGCGGCGGGCCTGCGCTTCCTCGGCGTCCACCACCAGCAGGATGCGGCCGGACTCGATGGTGTCCTCGAAGCGGCGCCGTACCGGATCGGGCACGCCGGCGCCGAACAGCGCCGAGGACCAGCTGCCCATCAGCGCGCCGACCGCGGTGATCAGGCCGGCGCCGGCCAGGGTGATGCCCACGGCCGGCACCGCCATCGCGACCAGCCCGGCAACCAGGCCGACCGCGCCACCGCCGGCGGCACCGCGCAGCGCAGCCGGCAGGGTGTCGGTGCGGCCGCCGTCGCGCACCGCGTCGGGCACCGCTTCCATCTCGATGTCCGAGCGCGCGACCAGGGCCAGGTCGTCCGGGTCGATCCCGGACTCGCGGGCGGCGGCGAGGGCCGCCTGGGCGGCGGCCAGGTTGGGAGTGCTGTAGACGTGGCGGTGTTTCATCGCGGATCACGGCGCAGGGCGGGGGAAGGCCCACTGTCCGCGCCGCGCGGTGAGCCGCGCGTGAGCCCGGTGGCCGGGGTTCAGGCCGGTGGGCGCGACGTGGAGGAATCCTCGTCGGCCGCGTCCGGGCTGTGCCGGGCCACGATCGCGGTGGCGGCCAGGTCGCCGGTGACGTTGCCGGTGGTGGCGAACACGTCGGGAATGGTGTCCACCGCCAGCAGCAGGCCTAGCGGCTCCACCGGCAGGCCCATGGACTGGGTCACCGGCATCACCGTGGCCATGAAGCTGACCTGGCCGGGCAGGCCCACCGAGCCCAGGCTGATCACCACCGCCAGCGCCGCGCCGGCGGCCAGCTGCATCGGCCCCAGCTCGATGCCGTAGGCCCAGGCCACGAAGCAGGCGGCGACGATGTACTGGATCGGGCTGGTGATGCGGAACAGGGTCACCGCCATCGGCAGCACCAGGCCGGCCACCGCGCGCGGGATGCCCATGCGCGTGCGCGCGCTCTCCAGCATGGCCGGCAGCGACGCCAGCGAGGACTGGGTACTGGCCGCCACCACCTGCGCAGGCAGCGCCGCCCTGGCGAACGCGGCCGGCGAACGCCGCGCCAGCACCGCCACCAGCACGTAGCAGATCGCGGTGGCGCCCAGGTACATGGCGCACTGCAGGACGATGTAGCCGGCCAGCGCGCCGACCACGGCCACGCCGGCCTGCGCGCACACCGCCAGCATCAGCGCGAACACGCCCAGCGGCGCGGCCAGCAGCACCCAGCGCACGATCACGATCATGGTGTCGGCCACGCCCTGGGCCAGGCCGGTGATCTGCGCGCGGCGCTCGGCCTCGATGCGGGTCAGGGCGAAGCCGAAGAACAGGGCGAAGACCACCAGCGGCAGCATCGCGCCCTGCGCGGCGGCCATGATCGCGTTGCTGGGCACCACGCCGCCGATCCACTCGGCCAGCGAAGGCGCGGCGGCGGCGACCGGGGCCGAGGGGCCGGCCTGCAGCACGTCGGCCAGGCGCCCCTCGTTGGGCACCAGGGCCAGCAGCAGCGGGGTCAGCAGCGCGGCGTAGGCGGCGAACAGCGACAGCAGGGCGATGAAACCGACCAGGGCGCGCCGCGCCACGCGGCCGGAGGCGGCCGCGTCGGAGGCGGTGGCCACGCCCAGCACCACCAGCGCCAGTACCAGCGGCACCACGGTCATCTGCAGCGCGCTCAGCCACAGCCGGCCGACGGGCTGGGCGATGCCGGCCGCGCCGCGGGCCAGCTCCGGACTCCAGTGCGCCAGCGCCAGGCCGGCGATGGCGCCGGCGGCCAGCGCCAGCAGCACGCGCGCGGTCGGTCCCGGCCACCTCATCGGGCCACCTCCGGCAGGCCCCAGGCGGCGGCCAGGCGCCGGGCCTGCGCGCGCGGCAGCAGCACCAGGCGCGGCTGCGCAGCCGGATCCAGCCAGGCCAGCAGACCGTCCATGTCGGCCGCGTCCATCGCCGTGCAGCCGGCCGTGGCCTCGCCGGCGCGGCGGCGCAGGTGGGCGAAGATGCAGGAGCCAGCGCCGGGGATGTGGTCCGGGTTGTGGGCGATCACCAGGCCGCGCGCGTAGCGCGGATCGCCATCCTTGTGCAGATCCAGGCGCATCGGCTCGGTGGAGCCGGCCACCGCGTCCCGGCCGACCTCGCGCGCGTCCACGATGCGGTTGTAGAGCGGCGAGTCCGGCACGTCCATGCAGTAGTGGGAGGCCTCCATCGCCAGGTAGGGCAGGGCGGTGGCGGCGCCCGGCGCGTAGCCGAAGGCGGGGCCGAGCGCGAACACGCCGGCCGGACTGCGGCCGTCGCCCTCGCGCTTGACCAGGCCCCCGTCCTGGTCCTCCGGCGCATGCAGACCGATGCCCCAGGCGCTGCCGTTGCGGCCGATCTCCACCTCGAAGGCGCCCACCTGGCGCCAGGGCGCGTCCGCGCTCCCGCGCTCGTAGCGGTACAGGGTGCCGCGCGGCGCGTCCCAGTCCGCGGTGAGCACCAGCACCAGCTGGCGTGCCTCCTGCAGCGGGCCGGCGGCGTGGGCCGGGAGAGCGGCGGCGGCCAGCGCCAGCAGCGCGGCGCGGGCCAGGCGTGGCAGCAGGCCCCGGAGGGCGGGACGCGGGGCGCGGGACATGGGCGCTCAGGTCTCCAGCAGGTGGCGGATGCGTTCCAGGTTGATGCCCAGCTGCCGGTGGCGCTCGGGATTGGCCTGGCACAGCAGCACGAACAGGAAGTCCAGAAGGTACTGCAGGGCGCTGCGGTACAGCAGCGCCTCGATGTGCGGCTGCGGGTCGTGCGCCGAGACCACCAGCGAGGCGTCGGCGTGGGCGCGCAGCGGGTTGGAGGTGTGCCGGGTGATGGACACCACCTTGCCCTCGCAGGCCTGGAACTGCCGACTGATCTGCGACAGCTGCGGCAGCTGGCCGAACTCGGAGAACAGCAGCATCACGTCGCCGGCGCGGGCCGCCGACAGGTTGGCCATCATCAGGATCGGGTCGGCGTGGTGCACGGTGAGCACGCCCAGCAGCGACAGGCGCATGGCGAACTCGCGGGCGAACAGGCCGTCGTCGCCCAGGCCGAACACGAACACCCGGGCGGCGCCGTCCACCAGGCGGACGATCTCCTCCATCCGCTCGCGCGGGTTGAGCAGGCGCGTCTCCTCCTCGGCGGCGGCCTTGCTGCGGCGCAGGGCCTCCTCCAGCCGGGCATAGTCGTCGCCGGCCTCCTGCTCGGGCGCGGCCGGCACGTCGCCGCCGTTGCGCGCCAGCGCCTGGCCGATGCTGTACTTCAGGTCCGGGTAGCCGCGGAAGCCGAACTTCTGGCTGAACTTGACCACCGAGGACTGGCTCACGCCCAGGGCGCTGGCCAGCTGCTGCGAGGAATAGTCCCGCAGCAGGTGGGCGTTCTCCAGGATGAAGTCGGCGATGCGGCGCTCGATCGCCGACATCTGGTCCCGTTCGGACCGGATCTTCACCAGCGGCGACATGGTGGCGATCTTCATCCGGGCCGGCGGAGGAGACAACGGTCAGCGCCCCAGCGGTTCCAGCCCGTGGATCTGGCGGATGCCCAGCCCCGGCGCGTCGGTGATGCTGATCTCGGCCTCGTTGAAGATGACCCCGCCGTCCACCGGGTTGAACTGGCCCAGTGAGGGGCCGTCCAGGTCCACCTTGGTGATGGTGTCGGCCTTGGCGGCGGCCACGTGCACCGCGGCGGCCACCGAGATGGCCGACTCCAGCATGCAGCCCATCATGCACTGCACGCCGTAGGCCGAGGCGATGTCGGCGATGCGCACGGCGTGGGAGATGCCGCCGGTCTTCATCAGCTTGATGTTGATGATGTCGGCGGCGCGGCGCTGGATCAGGTCGAACACCTGGGTCGGGCCGAACACGCTCTCGTCGGCCATCACCGGGGTGTGCACGCGGTCGGTGACGTACTTCAGGCCGTCGATGTCGGCGGCCTTGACCGGCTGCTCCAGCAGCTCGAGCATCACCCCGGCGTCCTCCAGCGCGTGCATGGCGTAGACCGCCTGCTTGGCGGTCCAGCCCTGGTTGGCGTCCAGGCGCAGCAGGGCGCGGCCCTCGACCGCGGCGTGGATGGCCTTGACCCGCTCGATGTCCAGGCCGATGTCCTTGCCCACCTTGATCTTCAGGGAGTCGAAGCCGCGCTCCACCGCGGCGATCGAGTCGGCCACCATCTTGTCGATGTGGTCCACGCTGATGGTGATGTCGGTGGTCACCACCGGGTCGCCGCCGCCGAGCATCTTGTACAGCGGCGCGCCGTACAGCTGGCCCCACAGGTCGTAGATGGCGATCTCCACCGCGGCCTTGGCGCTGGTGTTGCGCTCCAGCGCGGTCTGCACCAGGTTGCAGATGCGGTTGAGGTTGGACACGTCCTGGCCGAGCAGGCGCGGCTTGATGTAGCGCTCGATGGCCTCGACGATGGAGCCGTGGGTGTCGCCGGTGATGACCGCGGTGGCCGGGGCCTCGCCGTAGCCGGTGTGACCGGTGTCGGTGCGGATCCGCACCACGATGTCCTCGACCGTTTCGACGGTGCGCAGGGCGGTCTTGAACGGGGTCTTCAGCGGCACGCGGAGCATGCCGAGCTCGATTTCGGTGATCTTCATGGAGCGGTCCGTGCCCGGATCCTCTGGATGCTGGTCAGGCGGTCGACGTAGGTCTGGGTGTCGTTGAACATCAGCGGTTCCAGCGGCGTGACCGACACGCCGTTGAGGCCGGCGCGCACGCGGCTGCCGTCGGCGCCGAGCCAGCTGCCGCCGCTGGTGTCGTGGATCATGTAGGCCATGCCGTCCTGGTGGCCGATGGCCATCATCACGTGGCCCGGGATGTACACCAGGTCGCCGACCTGCAGCCCGCGCACGGCCTGCTGGCGCTGCGTGGCGTCCGCGTCCTCGCCCAGGACCCGCTCCAGCACCGGGCTGACCGCCTGGTCGCGGGTGTTGCGCGGCAGCAGCACGCCGAAGCTGCGGTAGACCTCGGAGACGAAGCCGCTGCAGTCGCGGGTGCCGTAGGAGTGGCCCCAGCCGTAGCGCTCGCCGAGGAACTTGAAGGCCTGGCGGATCAGGTTGGCCGGGGTCAGCGGCAGGTAGTCGGGGCTGACGTCGGCCGAGCGCGGCACCAGTGCCGGGACGATCTCCAGCGAGCCGTCGGCGGCGCGCACCGGCAGGTCCACCACGTGGCTGGCGAACGGATGCTGGCCGTTGACCGGGCGCGTGGGGTCCAGGTCGGTGCGCAACGGCAGGCGCAGGCCCATGTCCAGCTGCAGCGAGGACACCCGCGGCTCCTCCGGCGTGTAGGTGGTGCGCACGCTGGCGCCGGTCACCACCACGTACGGCTCGCGCCGCGCGTAGCCCAGCACGGTGTCGCGCGTGCCGGTGGCGATGTGCTCGGCGCGGACCCAGGCGGTGTAGCGCTCGCTGGCCACGAACAGCCACTGGCGGTCGCGGCTCTCGTGCAGCACCGCCACTGCGTCGCCGGGGAACAGGGCCGACTCCTGGAAGCGGTCGATGTCGGTGTCGCCCGGAGTGCTGAACACCCGCAGGGCGGTCGGGAAGGCGCGCAGGTCGGTGCGCTGCACCGCCAGGCCCCAGCGCAGCGGCCGGCTGGTCGGGATCCGGTCCAGCGCCAGTGCCTGCTGCAGTGCGGCAAGCTGCCTGGCCGGCACGGGCTTGCCCTGCACGTCATACAGGGGACGCGAGGGCGGGGCGGACAGGGCCTGCAGGCGCTGCCGCACCCACTCGCCGGGCATCGGGTCCGGCAGGGTGGCCAGGTCGAGGATGGACGGGTCCTCGGCGCGCATGCGTGCGTTGTGCGCCTCGATGGCGGCGCGGTCGAGGATCAGCCGGTCGGGCTCGGCCAGGCGGGAAATCCAGTGCTCCGGATCGAGGTCGGTCAGGCGCACGCCGACCACGGCCGTCGGCGTGGCCGGATCCGGCGCCCGGGCCGGCGCGGGCAGCGCCGGCAGCAGCAGGCACAGGGCCAGCAGGCCATCCCGAACGCAACGGGTCAGGGACGCCGCGGCCGGCGCCCGGTTCGCGGGTTTCATCTGCCTTCTCCCCCTCCCGGACAAGAGCCCGAAGAATAGTTATTCCGAAATCTGGCTGCGTCAAGAATAAATTATTGACCCGCTACCGGGGCCGTGCTACATCAGCTGCCAACCACCGCACGAGAGGGGAGTGTCGTTGTGGAGTCCGGTTACCGCCAGCCCGTGGCCACGGGCCAGCCGCACCGGAGTGCCGCCTGGCTGCGGCCTCTGTTGCTGGCGGTCGCATTGAGCCTGGGGAGCCCGATGCACGTCTTGGCCGCCGCGTCGCCGGAGGACGTGGTGCGCCAGGTCGACGCCGGCCGTTTCCGCGAGGCCGAGGCGGCGATCGCCGGGGCGCTGGCCGATCCGGCGCTGGAGCCGCAGGCGCGCCGCGCGCTGGAGTTCGAGCGCGAGCGCATGCGCCGCATCCGCCTGGACTTCAGCCTCGACCGCGAGGCGGTGCTGGCGCAGCTGCGCCGCCACATCCCGGACCTGCGCGAGGCCGAGTTCGAGGCCTGGGACGCGGCCGGGCTGCTGGAGCACATGGACATCGACGGCCAGCGCTGGTGGTTCAAGCGCGCGGTCTCCAACCTGTTCCGGCTCAGCCCCGAGGCCGCGGCGCGGCGCGCGCCTCCGGTGCGCCCGTTCACCGAGGGGCCGTTCGAGACCCTGCACCCGCACCACGCCGAGGTGGTGGCGGCCGCGCGCGACGGCGCCACCAGCGTGGCCCCGCGCCGGTTGCGTGTGACCCAGTCGCTGGTCGTCAAGCCCGACGCGGTGCCGGCCGGCGAGACCGTGCGCGCCTGGATCCCGTATCCGCGTGCCATTCCCGGCCAGCAGGAGGACATCCGCTTCGTCGGCAGCGTGCCGGAGGGCGCGTTCATCGCCCCGGAGGACACCCTGCAGCGCACCGCCTACATGGAGCGGACCGCGGTGGCCGGGCAGCCGACGGAGTTCTCCGTCACCTACGAGCTGACGGTGTACGCCCGCCGCTTCGACATCGACCCGGACAGGGTGGTGCCGGTGGAGCCGACGCCGGAGCTGGCGCCGTTCCTGGAGGAGCGCCCGCCGCACGTGGTGTTCACCCCGGCCCTGCGCGAGTTCTCGCGCCAGGTGGTGGGCACGGAGACCAATCCCTACCGCATCGCGCAGAAGCTGTTCGCCGCGGTGGACCGCATCCCGTGGGCCGGCGCGCGCGAGTATTCGACCATCTCCAACATCAGCGACTACGCGTTCCACGCAGGCCACGCCGACTGCGGCCAGCAGACCCTGCTGCTGATCACCCTGCTGCGCATGAACGGCATCCCGGCGCGGTGGCAGTCCGGCTGGGTGTACTCGGACGAGGAGGTCGGCTACGACAACATGCACGACTGGGGCTGGCTGTACCTGGCCCCGTACGGCTGGGTGCCGATGGACGTGACCACCGGCCAGCTGGCCAGCGACGACCCGGCGCTGCGCTGGTTCTACCTGGGCGGCCTGGACGCCTATCGCATCGCCTTCAACGACGACTACTCGCGGGATTTCGTCCCGGCCAAGACCCACTTCCGCTCTGAGTAACCGTCTTCCGAGTCAAGCGCCGTGAAGCGCGTTATCCCAAGGTTTGTTGGTTCTGACCATGGCATTGAGCACGGTCAGCAGCTTGCGCATGCAAGCGACCAAGGCGACTTTGGGGCATTTG
>NZ_PDWK01000056.1 GCF_010093135.1 Pseudoxanthomonas taiwanensis
TCCCCACTGCCCGGCCGACCCGGGCACCGCGCCGCGCGGCGAGCTGGCCGCCACCCGCATCGCCGCCGCCGACGCCGACGGCAGCCGCGGCCTGTACGAGGGCCCGGTGTGGACCGGGGAGGCGCTGTACTTCTCCCACTTCACCTTCGATCCGGGCTTTCCCTCGCGCATCCTGCGCCTGGCCGCCGACGGCCGCGTCGAGACGGTGATCGAGGACAGCGGCAGCAACGGCCTGGCCCTGGGCAGCGACGGCGCGCTGGTGGCCGCCACCCACGACCTCAAGGAGCTGGCGCGTTACGACCTGGTGGACGGCTCGCGCATGCGCATCGTCGGCGAGTACGGGGGCCAGCCGTTCAACTCGCCCAACGACCTGGTGCTGGGCGCCGACGGCACGATCTGGTTCACCGACCCGGACTACCAGCGCGAGGCCGCGCCCGGCGGGCAGCCGGCCACGCGCGTGTACCGGGTGGGCACCGACGGCCGCGTGGAGGTGGTGGACGACACCCTCGCCAACCCCAACGGTATCGCCCTCTCGCCCGACGGCCGCACCCTCTACGTGGCCGGCGGCGGCGACGACGGCGTGCTGCGCGCCTACCCGCTGGACGCGGACGGTCGCGCCGGCCCGGGCCGCGACCTGGTCCGCGCCGAGGGGCCGGACGGGCTGGCGGTGGACTGCCTGGGCAACATCTACCTGACCGAGCACGCGCGCCGCCGCGTGCGGGTCATCTCGCCGCAGGGCGAGGAGCTGGCCACCATCGCGGTGGACGCCAACATCACCAACGCCGCCTTCGGCGGGCCGCGGCGCCGCACGCTGTACCTGACCGGCGCCGGCGCGCTGTGGTCGGTCGAGCTGGACGTAGCCGGCCTGCCCTACTGAGCGCGCAAAAGGAAGGCCCCCGCGGAGCGGGGGCCTTCCGGTACCGCGTGGTGCGCCAGGATCAGAACTTGTAGTTGATCGAGGCGGCCAGGATGTCGCCACCCACGTCGTACTTGCCCTGCAGGGTGCTGTTGGTCGGCGAGACCAGGCTGATCGCCGGCTCGTTGGTGAACAGGTGGGTGTAGCCGAAGTTGTATTCGACGTTGGCCTTCGGGGTCCAGCCGATGCCGAAGGACAGCCACTTGCGGGTCACGTCCGGCACGCGCACGTCGCGGTGGGCGTAGCTGGTCGGCGTCTCGTCGTAGGCCACGCCGCCGCGCAGGGTCACGGTGTCGGACAGGCGGTACTCGGCGCCCAGCGAGGCGAAGGTGGTGTCGTTGTACGAGAACTCCAGCACCGCGTCGTCCTGGTTGGAGGCTAAGTCCACCACCACGCGGTCGAAGGCCGAGGCCCAGGCGGTGCGGGCCACGTCGCCCATCACCGTCCAGCGGTCGTTGACCTTGTGGGTGACGCTGAGCACGGCCGAGGCCGGCAGGGTCACGGTGGCACGGCCGGAGGTGTCCACGTACTGGCCCGGCGCGGTCTGCGCCAGGAACGCCGCGGCGTTGGCCGGCACGTCGAACTCGGCGTCGCCGCCGGTGATCTTGTGCTCGACCTTGGAGCGGTAGCTCAGGGCGATGTTGGTGTTCTCGGTCGGGCTGGCGGTCAGGCCCAGCACATAGCCGACGGCGTTGTTGTCGCCGGAGATGACCATGCGGCCGTCGGCGCTGCCCGGGTAGAAGCCCATCCGCGCCATCTGCAGGGACATGTTCTGGGCGGCCTGGGCGGCCATGGCCGGGGTGGCGCCCACGCGCAGGGCCTCGGCGGCGGCCTGCTGCGCGGCCGCGCCGTTGATGGCCGCGCCGAAGTCGATGGCGGTGCTCAGCTCGATGGTCAGGCGCTCGACGAACACGCTGGCGCCGAACGACAGGTACGGGTTGATGTCGTACGAGAACGAGGCGCCCAGGTCGATCGCCTTCAGGTCGGTCTTGATGCCGTGGTAGCGGCCGACCCAGTCGGCGTCGTACTCGGTCTTGAAGCCGAACGGCACGGTCAGCGACATGCCGAAGTGCATGTTCTCGTTCTCGCCGAACGGCACGTGGAAGTAGGCCGCCGGCACCGGGGCGATCATGCCGGCGTCGCCGCCGTCACCACCGGAGATGGGGCCGCCGGTGCCCGGGCCGGCCAGGCTGCCGTAGCGGGCGGTGTAGTCCTTGATCTCGGCCGAGAAGCTGATGGCGCTGAGGTCGGCCTGGAACTGGCGGCCGTCGAGCAGGCGCATGGAGGCCGGATTGGTGGCGATGACCGAGGCATCCCCCCAGGCGCTGGCGGAGCCGGCGAAGGCCCGGCCCAGGCCCTTGGCGCTGTTCTCCTTCAACTGGAACGCGGCGGCATGGACATGGCCACAGGCCAGCGCGGCGGCGACGCCGAAGGCCAGGGCGGTGAAGCGGTTGATCTGGGAATGCATAGCTGATGCCTCTCTCCGATAGCGTGGTGTTTGTGTGATCCAGAGCGTCCGCCAAGGGGCCCCTGGTGGGCGCTGCGCCGTCGGATCCCCTCCCGACATACGACGCCGTACTGAAATATAAGCACGCCTTTAACCCGAAATAACGCTGCACTGCCGCAAAACATGCCGCACTGCAGCGGACACGCTGGCCGCTGATGGGCGATAGTTGCGCGCATGTTCGTTTCGCTCCCCTCCCGCCGCAAACCTCCGCCGCGCTGGGCGGCGCCGCTGTTGTTCGCTGCGCTGTGGCTGGCGTTCCTGTGGATGCTGGGGCGTCCGGACGAGGCACGGCGCAGCCTGTGGCTGGCCTGGGGCGCGCTGGGCCGGGGCCTGGGCAGCGGCGATCCATCCTGGGGCGCATGGATCGCGGCGCTGCAGGACGGCAGCGTATTGCGCCTGTTCACCGCCCTGTTCCTGCACGCCGACTGGGCCCATCTGCTGGGCAACCTGGTGTTCCTGCTGATCTTCGGCCTGCCCGCGGAGCGGGCCATGGGGCCGTGGCGGTTCCTGTTCCTGTTCCTGTGCGGCGGGGCCATGGCCAACCTGGCCGCGGTCACCACCCTGGGCAGCCCGGACCAGGCGGTGATCGGCGCCAGCGGCGCGGTCTCGGCGGTGATCGGCGCCTACCTGGCGCTGTTCCCCGGCGCCTGGCTGGGCGTGGTGCTGCCGCTGGGCCTGTTCCTGGAGTTCGTGCGCGCCCCGGCCTACTTGCTGATCGGCATCTGGGCCGCGCTGCAGGTGGTGTTCATGTACATCGGCCCGGCCTTCGGCGCGGTGGCCTGGGCCGCGCACGTGGCCGGCTTCCTGTTCGGCGTGGTGTTCGCCCTGGCCGTGCGCACCGGCATCGCCCGCCGGCTGCGCCGGCAGAAGGGCTACTGAGCCCCTTGGAATCCGGCCGGGGACGCCCCATCCTGCGGCTGTCCGCCAAGAGGTTCCACCCGCTCCATGGCCAAACCGCTGTACAAGGTCACCTTCCTCAACCACGGCAAGGTTTACGAGCTCTACGCCCGGCACGTGTCCAGCAGCTCGCTGTGGGGCTTCGTCGAGGTGGGCGAGCTGGTGTTCGACGTGCACGAGGGCCTGGTGGTGGATCCCACCGAGGAGCGCCTGCGCGACGAGTTCGGCAACACCCGCATGCTGCACCTGCCGATGCAGGGCGTGCTGCGCGTGGAGGAAGTGGAACGGAAGGGCCAGTCGGCCATCCGCGACGCCGCCACCGGCGAGAAGGTGGTCACGCCCTTCCCGCTTCCGGCCAAGCCGACGCGCTGATCCGGCGCGCCGTGCTCAGCGCGCGGCCGGCCGCGCCGGCGCGCCCGCCACCAGCTTCTTCAGCTCGGCCAGCGCCGCGTTGATCGGTCCGTCGCCCGGCAGGGCCACGCCCGGGGTGTATTCCTCGCTCTCCTCCTCGCCCTGCAGGTGGCCGGGGAGGACGGCCTCGCTCAGTTCCAGCCGGCGCGGCGGCACGTCGCCGGCCTCCGAGGCGCTGCGCTCGGGCTGCAGCTCTACGTCCGGGACGATGCCGCTGGCCTGGATCGAGCGCCCGCTGGGCGTGTAGTAGCGCGCCGTGGTCAGCTTGACCGAGTCGCCGTTGTCCAGCGGCAGCACGGTCTGCACCGAGCCCTTGCCGAAGGGGCGGCTGCCGCCCAGCCGCGCGCGGCCGTTGTCGCGCAGCGCGCCGGCCAGCACCTCGGCGGCGCTGGCCGAACCGGCATCCACCAGCACCACCACCGGCGCGCCCTGCAGGCGGTCGCCCGGGGTGGCGGCGAAGCGGGTGTCGGGGCTGGGCAGGCGGCCGCGGGTGCTGACGATGGCGCCGCGGTCGAGGGGCTCGTCGGCCACCTGCACCGCCGCGGTCAGCAGGCCGCCGGGGTTGCTGCGCAGATCCAGCACCAGGCCGCGCAGGCGGCCGCCGGCGCGCGCCTGCAGCTCCTCCAGGTGCTTGCGGAAGTCGGTGCCGGTGTCGGCCTGGAAGGTGCTGATGCGCACGTAACCATAGCCCGGCTCGAGCATGCGGCTGCGCACGCTGGTCACGCGGATGGTCTCGCGCACCAGGGTCACGTCGAACGGCTGGTCGCGGCCGGGGCGCATCACGGTGATGGTCACCGACGTGCCCGGGGCGCCGCGCAGCGGCTCCATGCCCTCGACCTGGGCGATCGGGCGGCCGTCGATGGCGATGATGGAATCGCCCGGCTGCAGGCCGGCGCGCGCGGCCGGGGTACCGTCGATCGGCGCCACCACCTTCAGCACGTTGTCCTCCTGCAGCAGCTCCACGCCGATGCCGTCGTAGGCGCCGGTGGTCTGCTCGTCGAAGGCCTCGGCGGCGGCCTTGTCCAGGTAGGCGCTGTGCGGGTCCAGGTCCAGCAGCAGGCCGCGGATGGCCGCCTGCATCAGGGTGCGGTCGTCCACCGGATCGACGTAGGCGTCCTTGATGGCCTTGTACACCGCCACGTAGCGGCGGATCTCGGCCAGCGGCACCTTCGAGGCCGAGGCGTCGGCCGCGTCGGGGTCGTCGCTGGCCGGCACCGGCGCCTGCGCGTCCTCCCGGGCGGGCACGGTCTCCTGCGCCGCCAGCGGGGCGGCCGGCAGCAGGAACGTCAGCAGCAGCAGGACGTGGCGGGAACGACGCATCGAAGGCTCCGGAAGCGCGCCCATGCGCGCCCGCCGATTATGCGCGATGGCGGGGCAAATTCCCGTTCACCGCCGCTGCAGCCAGGCCGACGGATCGACCGGGCGGCCGTTGTGGCGCAGCTCGAAGTACAGCGCCGGGCGGCCGTGGCCGCCGGAGGTGCCGACCCGCGCCACCTGGTCGCCGCGGCGCACGCGCTCGCCGGCATCGCGCAGCAGCGCGTCGTTGTGCGCGTACAGGCTCATGTAGCCGTTGCCGTGGTCGATGATCAGGATCAGGCCGTAGCCGGTCATCCACTCGGAGAACACCACCGTGCCGTCGGCCACCGCGGTGACCGGGCTGCCGGCCGGGGCGCCGATCAGCACGCCGTTGCTGGTGCGCCCGTCGGGCAGGCGACCGCCGAAGCGCGCCAGCAGCTCGCCGCTGGCCGGCCAGCCCAGCCCGCCCACGCGCGGCGGCGGCGCGCTGGTGGCCACCTTCGGCGGCACCTTCCCCGGCGCCCTGCTGCCCTGCTGGCGCGCCCCCTCCTCGGCCCGGCGGGCGGCGGCGCGGCGCTCGGCCTCGGCCTTCGCCGCGGCGGCGCGCAGCTGCGCCAGCAGGCGTTCCAGCGCGCGCGCGTCCTGGCCCAGCGCCTTCTCCTTCTGCTGGCGGTCCTGGTAGCGCTGGTCCAGCTCGCCGACCAGCGCCGCACGCCGGCCGCGCTCGCGCTGCAGCTCGGCCAGCTGCGCGGCCTGCCCGGCGCGCAGCGCTTCCAGGGTGCGGGTGCGCTCGGCGATCTCGGCCCCGGTCGCCTCCAGCGCCTGCAGCGACTCCGCCAGTTCGGCGATGTGGCGGGCATGGGCGCGCGGGGCGTAGCGGTAGTAGGCCAGCACCCGCTGCGCGTCGGCCACCCGGTCCTGCGACAGCAGCAGCTTCAGCGGGGCATGCGAGCCCAGCGCGTAGGAGGCGCGCAGCAGCCGCGCCAGGCGCTCGCGGCGGGCGTCGCGCTCGCGCTCCAGCTCCGCGCGGCGCTGCTGCAGCCCGGCCAGGGCCTGCTGTTCGCGCTGCAGCGCCTCCTCGGTGCGGGCCAGCTCCCGCGCCCGCCGTCCCAGCCGCTCGTCGGCCTCGCGCAGGCGCCGGGCCGCGTCGCCGCGCTGACCCTCCAGGCGGCGGCGCTCGCGGGCGATCTCCTGCAGCTCGGCGCGTATCCTGCGCAGCTCGCGCTCGGTCGTGGCCGGGTCGCGCCGGTCCTGCGCCGGCGCCGCGGGGACGCCGATGGCCAGGGCCAGGGCGCACAGCAGCGCGCGCAGGACCGCCGCTCCGGCCCGTCGCGGCGCGTGCTTCCTGGGCGGTGGCTGCACGCGGGGTGGGGGCACGCCCATGGATCCCAGTGACTTCAGACAGGTGCGGATTGTAGCCAAGCGTGGTCGTATGCTGGCGTCGGTTCCCGGCATCCAGGAGAACGCCCATGTCCCGCATCCATCGCCTTGCCCTTGCCCTCGCCCTGGCCGTGGCGGCTCCGGCGCTCCCCGCCGCCGACGACATCAGCAAGGTCAACGGCAGCATCGAGGCCGCGGCCGGCCAGACCTACGGCGACCTGGAGACGGTCAACGGCAGCATCCGCGTGGGCGAGAACGTCCAGGCCGAAGACGTCAGCACCGTCAACGGCAGCATCACCATCGGCCAGGGTTCCCAGGTGGACAGCGTGGAGACCGTCAACGGCGCCATCCGCCTGGGCCGCAACGTGCGCACCCGCGGCGGCATCGAGACCGTCAACGGCGGGGTGTTCGTGGACCGCGGCAGCGTGGTCGGCGGCAGCGTGGAGACCGTCAACGGCGCCATCGGCCTGGTCGCCACCGAGGTGGCCGGCAACATCGAGACGGTCAACGGCGACATCACCGTGGGCGTGGACTCGCACGTCCGTGGCGGCATCACGGTCCAGCGCTCCACCGGCTGGTTCCAGGTCACGCCCAAGCGCCGGCAGCGCATCGTCATCGGCCCGCGCGCGGTGGTGGAAGGCCCGCTGGACTTCCGCCGCGAGGTGGACCTGTACGTGCACCGCACCGCCCGCATCGGGCCGGTGAGCGGTGCCGAGCCGGTGGTCTTCGACGGCGACACCGCGCCGCGTCCCTGAGCACGCGCCCGGGCGCGCCGGTACTCCGCCGGCGCGCCGGCGTGCTTAGAATCGGGACACCGACGGCCACACCGGAGTTCCGATGTTCCGCAAGTCCCTGATCGGCATCGCCGTCCTCGCCCTGGCCGCCTGCGGCCGCCAGGCCGGCGAGGACACCACCGCCAACGCTCCCACGCCGGCTTCCGCGCCGGTGCCCGTATCCAACCACCCGTTCCAGCCGGCCATCGACGCGGACGACTTCGCCGAACTGGTGAAGACCCTGGCCTCGGACGAGTTCGAGGGCCGCGCACCCGGCTCGCCGGGCGAGGAGCGCACGGTCGAGTACATCCGCGCGCAGATGCAGCGCATCGGCCTGCAGCCGGGCAACGGCGACAGCTACTTCCAGGACGTGCCGATGGTCGAGACCACGGCCGATCCCTCCACCCGCCTGGTACTGGAGTCGGACGGCAGGCGCACCGAGCTGGCCTTCGGCACCGACATGGTGGTCGGCACCCGCACCGGCCAGCCGCAGGTGAAGATCGAGGGCAGCGAGATGGTCTTCGTCGGCTACGGCGTGGACGCGCCCGAGCGCGGCTGGAACGACTACGCCGGCCAGGACTGGACCGGCAAGACCGTGGTCATGTTCGTCAACGACCCGGGCTTCCACACCGGCGATGAGACGCTGTTCGACGGCAGGAAGATGACCTACTACGGCCGTTGGACCTACAAGTTCGAGGAGGCCGCGCGCAAGGGCGCCGCCGCCGCGCTGATCGTCCACGACACCCCGGGCGCCAGCTACGGCTGGGAAGTGGTGCGCAATTCCTGGTCCGGCGCCCAGTACGACCTGCCGCCCAGCGACGATCCCGATCCGCGCCTGCCCATCCAGGGCTGGATCACCGCCGAGGCCGCGCGCAAGCTGTTCGCCGACGCCGGCCTGGACCTGGACGAGGCCTACCGCGCTGCCAGCAGGCCGGGCTTCAAGCCGGTGCCGCTGAAGGCCCGGCTGTCGGTCGAGCTCAACAGCACCATCACCCAGAAGACCTCGCGCAACGTGATCGGCGTGCTGCCGGGCAGCAGCCGCGCCGACGAGGCCGTGGTGTACATGGCCCACTGGGACCACCTGGGCAAGCACGAGGGCGAGGGCGACACCATCTACAACGGCGCGGTGGACAACGCCAGCGGTGTGGCCGGCATCCTCGAGATCGCCGAGGCCTTCGCCGCCCAGGAGCCGCGCCCGGAGCGCTCGGTGGTGTTCCTGGCGGTGACGCTCGAGGAGTCCGGCCTGCTCGGCTCCAGGTACTATGTGGCCCATCCGACCTTCCCGCTGGACAAGATCGCCGGCGTGATCAACCTGGATGCCATGTCCGTGGCCGGCCGCTCGCGCAACCTGGTGGTCACCGGTTTCGGCAGCTCCGAGCTGGAGGACATGCTGGCGCCGATCGCCCGCGCCCAGGGCCGCCGGCTGGAGGGCGAGGCCTCGGTGCAGAGCGGCTTCTATTTCCGCTCCGACCACTTCAACTTTGCCAAGGCCGGCGTGCCGGCGCTGTACGCCAAGGGCGGCGACGACCTGCTCGAGGGCGGCACCGCAGCCGGCAAGGCCTTCGCCCAGGAGTACGGCGCCAAGCGCTACCACCAGCCGGGCGACGAGTTCGATCCGGCCTGGTGGAAGCTGGACGGCGTGGTCGAGGACCTGGAGGCGCTGTACGCCGTGGGCCGCGAGCTGGCCGCCGGCGACCGCTGGCCGAACTGGTACGAGGGCAACCCGTTCAAGGCCGCCCGCGACCGGATGATGGCCGACAAGGACGGCGCCGCCGCGCACGCCGGACACTGACCGCCATCCGGACGGCGAGCACGCAATGACGAAGCGGACCGCGCTCCAGGCCGACGGGCCAAGGCGCGGTCGCGCATTGTAACGGAATCCGTCCGCCGCTGGAGACGGCACGCGCCCGTCCCCCAACGTGCAGGTGAACAGGCGCCCGCGAACGCCTACCGGATGCCCCGTCGCGCATGCGATGCTGCAGGTGCACATAAGCAAGTGGCATCGACAGGAATCCCGGCAAGGAGGCGCCGAATGAAGTGGCAATGGCTGGTCGCCCCCGGCAGCGCCATCTACCTGGTCCCGCTGGTCCTGCTGGCCGGCGCGGCCGTGGTCCTGCGCGACCGCAGCGCGACCCGCGCCGTGCTGCGCTGGTGGGCCGCGGTCGCCGGCGTCTGCCTGCTGGTCGCCGCCAGCAAGATCGCCTTCTATGGCTGGGGCACCGGCGTCCGCGCCTGGGACCTGACCTGCTTCAGCGGCCACACCGCCCTGTCACTGGCAGTGTGGCCGGTGGTGCTGATGCTGCTGGCGCCCCAGGACCGTCCCGGCTGGCGCGCCACCGCCGCGCTCGCCGGCACTGCCTTCGCTGGACTGATCGGCTACTCGCGCATCCCCCTGGGCGCGCACCCCGTCTCCGAGGTCATCGCCGGCCTGCTGCTTGGCGGCCTGGGCGCCGCCCTGGGCCTGCGCGCCATGTGGCGGCGGAGCCTGCACGGCACCTTCCTGCCGGCGGTCGTCTTCGCCATCGGCGTCTCGGTCGTACTGCCCCCGGACCGCGTGGTCGCATTCTCCAGTGAGAAGTGGTTCAAAAAAATCGGCACCGCCCCCGCCGGCACCGAGCGTCCCTATAGCCGAAAGAAGTGGCGACTTGTGACCGTTACCACTACTTCACGCGGCCTACACATGTGAGGATAGGCCCCGCGGGGAGGTCCGCAAGAACACCCAGGGGGATACAACATGCTGATGTTCGTTGCCGGCGTGCTGTGTGGCGCGTGCTTCGGGGCGGTAGCACTGGGGATCTGCTATTCCGCCGCTTCGCCAAAGCGACTGAGGGGCACACCTCGCCGCTCATCATCCCCCCATCGGAATCAGGTGGCATAAGCCGCTGCTGCTATGCCGTCCATCAGCCGCGCCCGTACACATCCTCGAAGCGGACGATATCGTCCTCCCCCAGGTAGCTGCCGGACTGCACCTCGATCAGCTCCAGCGGCACCTTGCCCGGGTTGCGCAGGCGGTGGGTCACGCCCAGCGGGATGTAGGTGCTCTGGTTCTCCGACAGCAGCAGCACCTCCTCGCCGCGGGTGACCTCGGCGGTTCCGCTGACCACGATCCAGTGTTCGGCACGGTGGTGGTGCATCTGCAGACTCAGCGCCGCACCCGGCTTCACGGTGATGCGCTTGACCTGGTGGCGGTCGCCCATGTCGATGGAGTCGTACGCGCCCCACGGTCGATAGACCTTGCGGTGCAAAGTCGGCTCCGACCGCCCGGCGGCCTTCAGCTGGGCCACGACGGTCTTCACGTCCTGCACGTGGTCCTTGTGCGCCACCAGCACCGAGTCGTCGGTGTCCACCACGACCACATCCTCCAAGCCGATCATCGCCACCAAACGTCCGTCGCCCCAAGCCAGGGTGTTGCGGCAGTCCAGCGCGACCACGTCGCCGTGGTGGGCGTTGCCGTTGCCGTCCTGTTCGGCCACTTCCCACAACGCCGACCAGCTGCCCACGTCGTTCCAGCCCACCGAGATCGGCAGCACCGCCGCATCTGCGGTCTTTTCCATCACCGCGTAGTCGATCGAGTCGGACGGGCAGGCGGCGAAGGCTTCCTTGTCCAGGCGCACGAAATCCTGGTCGCGGCGCGCGCCTTCGAAAGCGGCGCGGCAGGCGGCAAGGATCGCCGGCTGGTGGCGGCCGAGTTCCTCCAGGTAGCGCGACGCCTTGAACAGGAACATGCCGCTGTTCCAGAAGTACTCGCCGGAGGCGACGTAGCCTTGGGCGGTGGCCGCATCGGGCTTCTCGACGAAGCGCTCGACGGCGCGCACGCCCTGGCCGGCGCTGGCCTTGATGTAGCCGTAGCCGGTCTCCGGGCCAGTCGGAACGATCCCGAAGGTCACCAGCTTGCCCGCTTCGGCCGCCGCAGCCGCCTCGGACACCGCAGCGCGGAACGCGGCCGCATCCGTGATCACATGATCCGAGGGAAGGACCAGCAGCAGCGGATCTTCGCCATTGGCACCGGCCTGCAGCGCAGCCACGGCAATGGCCGGGGCGGTATTGCGACCGACCGGCTCTAGCAGGATCGCCGCCGGCGTGCAGCCGGCCTCACGCAGCTGCTCGGCCACCATGAAGCGGTGCTCGTTGTTGGCGACCACGATAGGGCGGCCACTAACGAGCGGTGCTACGCGCTGCCAGGTCGCCTGCAAAAGACTGCTGTTGCCCACCAGAGCGAGGAACTGCTTTGGATATGCCTCGCGAGAAAGAGGCCAAAGACGCGTACCAGAGCCACCGGAGAGAATTACTGGAATCATTGGCATTTGTTCAGACAAGAATAGGTTGGAAAGACAAATTAAATTTTGTCGAGCAAGAAGTCGGAAACCGCTTCAACAAGCTCAGCCCGACGCTTCGTTGAAAGTTCCGGTTTTTCAGGACTATAGGAAAGCGCCCGTTCCATGCAGCGGCTGAAATCAGCGGGGGTTTCGCAAAGAAATATTCCTGGTACCTGTGAAACCTCAGATGCGGTATCAATCTGGTGATCATTGACGTGCTCGCCTAGCGCTGACATGCGCGGCATTATCACCAAGGGGGTGCCAAGCTCCAGCGCAGAGATGATGTTTCCCATGCCGGCATGAGAAACGATTACGTCTGCTTCCTCCATGTGGATTTGGAACTCGTCAACGCTGACGAGCTGCGCACCAGTAAATCCCTCCGGAACGATGCCATTCGGGCCGACTTGGAAGAAAGACTCGTGCCGCGGGTGATGGCGTAGCCAGTCCGCCAGATGGCCGCACAGTCGTGGGAAAGGGGCTTGCGTCCCGGCAGAAAAAAAAATCTTACTCATATTAAGCGACCCTTGTAACTTGGTCTTCCATCAGCAGCCGCAAGGTCCGGCCATTGAGTAAAGACATGCGTCGAGAATAACAGTGCAAACCGGCCAGACATGGAGAGCCTGCGTGTGTTCGCGATGCTGTCTACCCATAGCGTCCGCGCGCCCATAAGGCGAGCTACTGCTATTCCAATAATTCCTGGCGCGGCCCCGGTGGAGATCACATGGGTAGGCCGAACCTTCATCACTGCACGCGTTACAGCAAACGAGCCCCGAAAAGCCCTAAATACGCTTTGCCGATTAAAATCGGGAATATCAAAAATTCCCTCAAATTGAGCCTCAGCGCCAAGATTATGTGCACCTACTGCGGCCAAATAAAGTGATCCCTTATCGGCTGTGGCAGGAAGCAGTCGCTTCAGTTGCACCATATGACCGCCACTTGAACAAATGAGGAGGATCCGCTTATTCATATAGAACTCTCCCCAGCCTCTCCGCCTGAGCTCGCCACCGCGCGGCTTTGACAGCGAGAGTGGAGCGAGAAGCCTCTTCAAAATGGTCTGTTCGCTGCAGCGCGTCAGCGATCCCGGCCCTTATAGAGTCCGGATCCGTGGACTCAACGAAGCGGGCGCCGGGAAACAGTTCTCTAAGAGTGGGAGTATCAGAAAGGACCATGGCCTTGCCATAGCTAACGGCCTCATTCGCCGCGCTGAGCTGAACATCCGGACGCGTCGTAAGCCCCAAAACGAGACTCGCTCGCTCCAGCAGTGAGTCAAACTCCTCAATAGAAATGAAGCCAGTGAAGACCACATTCGGGGGAGCGGAGGCTGCGAGCTTGCGCACGTACCCAGACTTCGGCCGTCCGGTTATGAAGAAGCGAACGGTCGGCAGCGACTTGGCTGCGGCAAGGACTATATCAATCGGCTCATCTTCGTCGAAGGAGCAAGGAAAAAGTACTGACTCATCCTGATTTGATCTTCTAGCTGGGCTGCCAACCTCTATAGCGCGGTCTTCGAGCACAAAGACATTCGTCGAGCTGCCAAAAGTATCTTCATAGCTCTTCTTGACGTGATTGTTATGTACAACGATCGCGTCCAACTGTGAAAGGCACCAAGGTAGGAGAGGCATGGTCGACCACTTCTTCCTTAGGAAGCTGTTATGAATATCCGCCAGGACTCTGGCCCTTTTATTCGCTTTTTTATAAATAACTGCGAGGTAGATTAGAAAACTCGGAGGTGCCTGTATCCATAGTTCACTAGGCCTGTGACGAATGACCGTCGTTGCCGTCAGGAAGAGCCTCCATAGATAATCAAGAGGCAGGAGGGCTTTATTTCTAAAGGCTTTTGGGAAATAGACGATTTCGTACTCCCAGAAGCTACGCATTGCTTCTGCACGGCGTTGATATCCAACCCATGCGACCATCAGCTTGTTGATTCTCATACTGAAAAATGTACCGGGAATGATGCGGAATACAAAATTTCCCCATTTCTTACGCCAACTTGGCGGGCTGGAACACCGGCCATGATCGCAAACGGAGGGACGTCCCTTGTTACCAGGCTGCCCGGATAAATCACTGCGCCCTCGCCAATCGTGACCCCTGGCATGATCCGCACGCCAGGAAAGAGCCAAGCGTTGTCGCCAATCACTACCCGACCGGAAATAGTGCGCGCATATGGGTCATTTATGTCATGCCCCATTGTATAGATCCGGCAATCGTGAGAAATATTGACGTTATTCCCGATATCTATGCCGCCCCGGTTATCCAAGTAACAATATCTATTGACCGTGCAGCAATTTCCTATTGATAGATTGCCGAAATCAAACAGTCTTACATGGCCGTGGACAGTGGTGCCCCTTCCTACTACACCGAATATGAGTGAGATCAGAAGTCGCCTGAGCTCGAAAAAAAAACAAATAGTGACAGCCAGATTGGCCGCCTCGAGGAGAAGTTTCTTGGCCGTAAGTCTATAGCTCATAGCTTGGGCGTCCTGTCTGCAGTGCGGTTCTTAGAGGGCGACCTTTTGAACAATAGCGCGGCGATAATAAGCACGAAAACATACATGGGCTTGAATATGCCTCGATTCATTAACTCGAGCATGTATACAAAGAATATGGAAAGGATGGCTAGTATTCTCGGGTCTCGATGTAGTGAATAAGCTTTCGCGAGGCGCGCCATTATTAATCCGGCGATTGCAAAGAAAATCGCAACGCCAGTCTTCCCGTAGCTAATGTAAAGCCCCCCCAATATGGAGGGCGTGAGGGAAGAGTCCTCTCTCCCGTTCACCACCATTCCTAAGACGCGGCCGGACGTAAGAGAGTAGCCCGGCAGAAGAGTAAGGAAGTCTGAGAAAAAGAAGAGCGGCTTGCTAACGTGCTCGGATATTTCGTCAGCTCTTTCAAGCGAGGCTTCCGCTACACCCATTCCTTCGCGAGCGGCGAGGTGCAGCGGAATATAAGGAAGAGAAAATTCGGGGAGCACCACCTGGAACTCTCTGATCGTCTCTTCCCAGCTAAGGGTTCGGCCGACAGAATTATTAGTCCTTACTAAATAGGAGTAGCCAAACAGAAAAAGGAAAACGGGCAGCATCAACGCAAAGCCAAGGCGGTACCGTGCGAACCGCGCGGTTTCGCGAGTGGACATAAATAGAGCAAAAAGTATCCCCATAACTAGAAGTATTGGCTGGTTTCGATATCCCAACGTGAACAACATGGCGAGCGTGCAGATCGGGAGCGCAAACATGCTTGGCGCAAGCCGTTTCCTCTGGGTAATTTGATACGCAAAATTGGATATCACTACCGGTATGGAAAACTCGACGACATAGGAGAGCTTTGCCGGAATATTGAAACGGGCTTCTGGGTTAAAGAAGACCAGTCCGAAGCTCGCCACGATGTAAAGCGCTGATAGTGACGACGCGACCAGGACTAACGTGCCAAACCACTTCCTATAAGAATGCGTTGACGCGCCACCATTAGTTCCGAGTCGGTTACCTCCCAACGATCCGGCGCAGAAAGACACTATGGCCGTTATGAGAACGATTACCCACTGCTGAATGTCAATATAACCCCGATATGTAGTAATCGGGAGCAGGCCGGAGATGTAGTACAAGCTTAAGATCGCGATGTAAGCAATATGTGGCTTCCTGGCCACACGTACGATGGTCGGATACAGGATATATGCAAGGAGGAAGATCGGCACTAGGGCAATCAACGAACCGATCAGCGAAATGAGTGTCTGATTGCTCGACGAGAAAACTATGCCAAGCGCAACCAATGCCGAGGCTAGCGTGGGCAGTCCGAGAATACGTGGATCCTTTAAGTGATACATCTTGCGCTATCTCGCTTCTTCAACTTGACGGCTGCGATGTAAAGCGTGATACACAACAGGACGTCACAGACTACGGATGTGATTGCTGCGCCAAGCCAGCCCATTCTGGGGATAAGAATGAAATTCAGGCCGATATTAAGCGCTGCGATGCTAACCTGAATGAAACTCCTCACTCCTTGATAGTTTGCGCCCGTGAGTGCGTCCGCGAGTAGAAAATGCAGTGCTCGAAGAGTGGGAATGACGCAGAGGGCTTTGAGAACCAGGGAAGTTTCAGCATACCCTTCGCCAAGAATTACTGTGGCGAGTCCGGCGCAGATGTACAATCCCGCAGAGCCAAGTAGTCCCAGGCCCAGCGTGGCGGGCAAGTATCTCCGGGCCAAGTCTAGGGTGCTTGTGATTCCAGATGCGCCTGCGACGAAGAATTTTGGGTATGTGACAGTTAGAAGTGCGCGAATTGGTGAGAACGCTACGTCCACAACTTTATACGCTGCTGCGTAGTTGCCTGCGATGGCCGCCGACTCATAGCGAGGAATGATTAGCTTATCCGCGTCGTTATAGACACCTTGAGACGATATGCCGATAGAAAACTTGAGGCCTTCACCTATCTCTCGCGTGAACAACGAGAATTTAACTCCGTGTCTTTTTAGGAACAGAGTTGTAATCAACGCGCATGGAATGAAGGCGCTTGATATATAAAGTAAGAGCCATGCCGATATGTTCTCATTCGCAAAAGCTAGTCCTGTCGCACCGGCTATCAATCTGAATGCCGAGGTGATTATGGTGTTCCAGGCTATGGTTACTATTTTGGTCTGCGACTGAAAAGCCTGAGCAGTAATTTCCTGTATTTTCGTTATCCCAAGCTCACATAGTAAGACAGATAGAGCTATGGGCCAGCCGCTCTCTCCAATGCTCGAGTTGATAATTAGGCAGTAAACTGGGATGGCTATTACGAATGTAATTCCCGTTAGGGTGATTGCATTTCCATAATAGCTAGGAAGTAGGGAGGGATTCCGGGAGCAATTCCTGATTATCAACGACCCGCTGCCGCACCCGATAAAAGGGGCGAGAATCACGGCCAGAGCGAACGCCGAAGAGAAGTATGAGAAGTTGTGGGGGCCGATAGACCGGGCTAATGCTACGAAATACAGAGCCTGCGCAGTAAGACGCGAGGCGTTTGCTGCCACAACTAAGGCTGTATGCCTCGTGGTTTCGCCTCGGAGCCGCGTTCTCTCGAGGATTCTACGGAGACCCATGCGCTTTCCCTTGGTTATCGGCTCAGCCTAAACCGAATAGATCTCGGCTGTAGACGCGGTGGGCGACATCGCGGATGTCGTCGGTGATGCGGTTTGCCACGATCACATCGGACAGGTGCTTGAACTCGGTCAAGTTGTTGACCACGCGAGAACGGTAGAAATCAGCTTCCTTGAGCACAGGCTCATACACGATGACCTCGATGCCCTTGGCCTTTATCCGTTTCATGACTCCCTGGATAGCGGAGGCACGGAAGTTGTCGGATCCTGCCTTCATGACCAATCGGTAGATGCCGACCACGCGCGGATTACGTGCGATTATCTGGTCGGCAATGAAGTCTTTGCGCGTACGATTCGATTCGACGATCGCTTGGATTAGGTTTTGGGGAATCTGGTTGTAGTTGGCGAGCAGCTGCTTGGTGTCCTTCGGCAGGCAATAGCCGCCGTAGCCGAAGCTGGGGTTGTTGTAGTGGTTGCCGATGCGCGGATCTAGGCATACGCCGTCGATGATCTGGCGCGTATCCAGACCGTGTGTACAGGCATAGGTGTCCAGCTCGTTGAAGTAGGCCACGCGCATGGCTAGGTAGGTATTGGCGAACAGCTTGATCGCCTCTGCCTCTGTCGCGTCGGTGAACAGCACCGGCACGTCCTTGTCGATGGCCCCTTCCTGCAGCAGGGCGGCAAATCGCTGGGCGCGCTCGGAGCGCTCGCCCACCACAATGCGGCTCGGATGGAGATTGTCGTATAGTGCACGCCCCTCTCGCAGGAACTCTGGCGAGAAGATTACATTCTCAATGTCCAGGGCCGCTCGGACGCGGCGCGTATATCCCACCGGGACGGTAGACTTAATTACCATCACCGCCGCGGGGTTTATCTCCTTTACGTCCCGGATGACGGACTCCACCGAGGAGGTATTGAAGTAGTTGGTCTGGGGATCGTAGTCCGTGGGTGTGGCGATGACGACGAAATCGGCGCCAGCGTACGCTTCCTGCTTGTCCAGGGTTGCCTTCAGGTCGAGCGGACGATTGGCGAGGTAGTCCTCGATCTCCCGGTCCTCGATTGGCGACTTGCGGGCGTTGATCAGTTCAACGCGCTTCGGATCGATATCCAAGGCGACCACACTGTGGTTTTGCGCGAGCAGGACAGCGTTGGATAAGCCGACATAGCCCGCGCCGGCAACAGCAATCTTCATTGGATGCTCCGTTTTGTACTCCGTGAGCCCGTCGTCGGCTCAGTACGCGTTCTTGTTCACAAAGCCCTTGAACACGGTCATCAGGATGATGCGCAGATCGAACCAGGGTGACCAGTTCTGCATGTAGTACAGGTCGTACTCCACGCGGCGTGCCATCTTCTCGACGGTATCGGTTTCCCCGCGCAGGCCGTTGACCTGGGCCCAGCCGGTGATGCCGGGCTTGACCCGATGGCGCTGCATATAGCGATCGACCAGGGTCTTGTACTGCTCGTTATGGGCGATGGCGTGCGGGCGCGGGCCGACGATGGACATCGAGCCCTGCAACACGTTGATGAACTGCGGAAGTTCGTCCAGGCTGGTTCGGCGCAGGAAGGCGCCGAACGGCGTCACGCGGGAATCATTCTTGCGCGCCTGGGTGACCTTGCCGTCTTCCTCCTGGTGCACCCGCATGCTGCGGAACTTCCACACCTCGATGGGCTTGCCGCCCAGGCCGTGGCGCAGCTGGCGGAAGAACACCGGTCCGGGCGAGCTGAGCTTCACGCCGATGGCAATCGCGATCATCAGCGGCGAGATCATCAGCAGGATCAGGGAGGCCAGCACCTTGTCCATGGTGGCCTTGACCAGATGGGCCGGGCCATCCAGGGGGCTGGAGCGCAGGTTGAGTACCGGCAGGCCGCCAATCTGCTCCACCGAATGGTTCAGCAGCTGCAGGCCGAACAGGTCGGGCAGCAGCTTGATGTCCGCGGTGGAGAAATCCAGCTGCCGCAACACGTAGGCGATCTGGTCCTGCTCGCGCATGGGCAGGGCAATCCAGACCTGGTCGATGTGCCGGGCCTCCACGAAGGCGGCCAGCCGGTCCACCCGGCCCATGGGGCGGATGCCATGCAATGCGCAGCGGTCGGCGCTGGTAGCAAACCAGCCGACAACCTTGATGCCCATCCAGGGATTGCGGTGCAGCGTGTCGACGATGCGCTGTGCATCCGGGTTGCCACCCACGATCACGGCGGTACGCAGGTCCATGCCGCGTGCACGGGCCCACGAGGCGCAGCCGCGCAACACGATGCGGATGGAGGCGGCGCCGGCCAGGCTCAGGCCGAACCAGGCGCCAAGCCACAGCCGCGACAGTTCGCCGATCATCTGGATCAGGGTCGTGTAGAACAGAACCCCGGTGCAGATCAGCAGCCAGCACAGCCCCAGGTGCATCAGCTCGGCGCCAAGGCCGCGGCCGCGCCAGCTGCGGTAGAGGGAGGAGGACCCGAAGATCAGCAGGCCGAACAGCGTGGTGATCACCACCAGGCTGACGTAGTCCTTCTGCAAGTGCCAGGTGCCGAAGCGGATGCGGTACGCCAGCAGCGCGCCGCCGACGAGGATCAGCGGGTCCGCGATTCGTATCAGCGCACCGATGGCGGCCGTGAACTTGCTCGCCGTCCGAGGTGGGGCACTGGTTTCCGACCTGATTGGCATGAGCAGCATGGTATTTCCCCTTCATCCATGTGCGTTGCCGGCAGGCGCCGGTTGGGGAGACTTGATGTTGCATTGCAGCATCAAGTCTTGCAAGTCCTTAGGGAAGGTCTGAACAACTCCGCCCGATTGCGCGACAATGCCTCACCGTGATCGGGGTGAGTGCGATGCAGCTGTCGTTCGGTGATGCCGAGGGTCTGGGGAGCCGCAAGCGCACGCGGCGCGAGGTGTTTTTGGCGGAGATGGAGCAGGTGGTGCCGTGGCAGGCGCTGCTGGGTCTGATCGAGCCG
>NZ_PDWK01000057.1 GCF_010093135.1 Pseudoxanthomonas taiwanensis
ATGTGTATAAGAGCCACCCCCGGACGCCCCCCCGATGACCCACATCCATGCCGACACCGCCCGCCTCCCGGGCGGGCACCAGGCCGCAGGCGACCGGCCACGGGTCCTGCTGGCCGAGGACGATCCCATCAGCCGCGCGGTGATCGCGCACCAGCTGCGCCGGCTGGGCTACCGCTGCACCCTGGCCGAGGACGGCGAGGAGGCCTGGCAACGCCTGGCCGGCCACGGCATCGACCTGGTCCTGACCGACTGCCGCATGCCGGTGCTGGACGGCTATGCCCTGGCCCGCCGCATCCGCGCCAGCGAGCGCGCCGGGGCGCACCTGCCGATCGTGGCCCTGTCCGCCAGCGATCCGCTGGAGCTGGCGCAACGCTGCGCCGAATCCGGCATGGACGGCGTGCTGGAAAAGCCGGTCCGGCTGCAGGCGCTGGCGCACGAGCTGCACCGCCACCTGGGGCAGCAGGACGCGGTGGCGGCCGGCCCGGACCGGCGGGACGTGCTGGCCGAAGCCTTCGGCAGCCTGGACGACGCCCGCGCCGTGCTGGCGACCCTGCTTGCCGCCTGCCGCCGCGACCTCGACGCGCTGGAGGCCGCGCTGCGGCGCGGCGACGCGGCCACCTGCCGGGACCTGGCGCACCGCATCGACGGTTCGCTGCGCCTGGTCGAGGTGGCCGGTTCCGGGCCGGTGCCACCGCCGGCCGGCGACCAGGCCGCCCAGGCCCGCAGCCTGCGCCGGCGCGTGGCGCGCCTGGCCTGCCTGCTGGACGGCCTCGGCGCCGGCACCGAACCGCCCACGGGCAGCGGCTGACGCCGCCGCGGGCCTGGATGGACCTGGGGAACCGCCACCATGGACAGGCTGCGCATCATCCTCGCCGACGCCCATCCGGTGGTGCGCGGGGGCGTGCGCCTGCTGCTGGAACGCGACGCCACCGCCACCGTGGTGGCCGAGGCCGGCACGCCGGAGGCGCTGTTCGAGGCCATGGCCGCCCACCCCGCCGACCTGGTGCTGACCGACTTCAGCATGCCCGGCGGTTCCACCGCCGACGGCCTGGGCATGCTCGCCCGCCTGCGCCGGCGCTGGCCGCAGGTGCCGGTGGTGGTCCTGACCATGGCCGGCAACGCCGCCGTGCTGCGCGCCATCCTCGCCACCGGCGTGCACGGGCTGCTGGCCAAGGCGGACGCACTGGCGGAACTGACCGCGGCGGTCGCCGCCGCCGCCCGCCACCGCCGCTACCTGGGCGCGGCCGTGCGCCGCGTGCTCGAGGCCGACGGAGGCGGCAGCGGCCGCGCGCTGTCGCGGCGCGAGGCCGAGGTGCTGCGCCTGTTCGGCTCCGGGCTGACGGTGACCGAGATCGCCCGGCGCCTGAACCGCAGCGTCAAGACCGTCAGCCACCAGAAGATGGGCGCGATGGCCAAGCTGGGGCTGCGCAGCGACCTGGAGCTGTACGCCTACGCCCGCGAGCACGGGCTGCTGTCCTGAGCGGCGTGCGGCGGCGCATTTTGCGAACCGTCCGATGGAACGGCCAGACACGTCACACACAGGATGTGCGCATGGACACGGTTACGCCCCCGCACAGCCCCGGGCCGCCGTCCCCGCCCGGTCCTCCCGCCCCGCCCCCCGGTACCACGCCAGCACCGGCCGATCCACGCCGGAGCCCGACCTTCGCCGCGGTGATGCTGGCCTGGAAGCGCGACCCGGAGGTGATGTGCGAGCTGGTGGCCACGGTGCTGGACATCTACCTGCGCCGCTCCAGGCCCTGCAACGTGCGCGCGCTGGACGAGCTGCACCTGATGGTGGCGCTGGAGCTGGAGCAGCTGGCCGCCCCGGCGCCGGAGGCGGGGGACGGCTGAGCCGGCGCGTGCCTCACTGCACGACGAAGGTCACCCGCATGTTGACCCGCCATTCGGTGATGTTGCCGTTGCCGTCGGTCTCGACCTTGATGTCGTTGACCCAGGCGCCCTGGATGCCCTGCACGGTCTCGGACACCTTGCCCAGCCCGCTCCTGACGGCGTCCTCGATGCCCGACTTGGACGAGGAGGTGATCTCGATGACTTTAGCGACCGACATGGTGCTGCCTCCGGTGGTGGGCGCTCGCGCGCCGGGACCGGCAGTCTGGCCGCGGCCGCGTTAACGCGGCGGCACGGCGCGGGCACCGTTGCAGCGGTGACCATCGCGGCGGTGCTAGCATCGCCGGCCATGAATCCCGCCCCCAACCTCGTGCTCGTCGGGCCGATGGGCGCCGGCAAGACCTCGATCGGCCGGCGCCTGGCCGAACGCTTCGGCCTGGCCTTCGTGGATGCCGACCACTACGTCGAGGAGCGCACCGGCGCCACCATCGCCGCGATCTTCGAGCACGTCGGCGAGGCCGGCTTCCGCGAACGCGAGCGCGCCGCGCTGGCCGAGCTGCTGGCCGGCGAGGGTCGGCTGGTGGCCACCGGCGGCGGCGCGGTGCTGGATGCGGACAACCGCCGGCTGATGCGTGAACGCGGCTTCGTGGTCTACCTGCAGGTGGGCCTGGAGGCGCAGCTGCGCCGGCTCGGCCGCGACCGCGCCCGGCCGCTGCTGCAGCACCCGGACCGCGAGCAGGTGCTGCGCGAGCTGGCGGTGCGGCGCGAGCCGCTGTACCGCGAGGTGGCCGACCTGGTCATGGCCACCGATGGCATGACCGCGGCCGAGGCCGCCGCGCGCCTGGGCCTGCAGCTGGCCGAGCGCTGGCAGATGGACGGGGTGCGCGCATGAACGCCATCCGCGAGGTCCGCGTCGGCGGCGCCGCGCCGTACACCATCCACATCGGCCCCGGTCTGCTGGAGGACGGCGCGCGCCTGGCGGCCACCGTGCGCGGCCGCCATGCCCTGCTGCTGAGCGACAGCCAGGTCGCCCCGCTGTACGCGGCGCGGGTCGAGGCCGCCCTGCGCGCGGCGCGCCCGGAGCTGGAGCTGGCCACCCACGTGATGCCGGCCGGCGAGCGGCACAAGACCCTGGCCGGCTTCGCTGCGGCCATCGAGGCGCTGGCCACGCTCGGCGCCACCCGCGACGCCACCGTGTTCGCCCTGGGCGGCGGCGTGGTCGGCGACCTGGCCGGCTTCGCCGCGGCCTGCTGGATGCGCGGGGTGGACTGTGTGCAGCTGCCCACCACCCTGCTGGCGATGGTGGATTCCTCGGTCGGCGGCAAGACCGCGGTGGACATCCCGCAGGGCAAGAACCTGGTCGGCGCCTTCCATCCGCCGCGCGCGGTGCTGGCCGACACGACCGCCCTGCGCACCCTGCCGGCGCGCGAGCTGCGCGCCGGCCTGGCCGAGGTGGTCAAGTACGGCTGCATCCGCGACCGGGACTTCTTCGCCTGGCTGGAGCAGGCCCATCCCGCCCTGCTGGCCGGCGACGACGCCGCGCTGGCCACGGCCATCGCCCGCAGCTGCGAGCACAAGGCCGCCATCGTCGAGCGCGACCCGCTGGAGAAGGGCGAACGCGCCCTGCTCAACCTGGGCCACACCTTCGGCCACGCCATCGAGGCCGAGCAGGGCTATGCCAGCACCGATGGCGGGGCGCTCAACCACGGCGAGGCGGTGGCCGTGGGCATGGTCCTGGCCGCGCGCCTGTCGACACGGCTGGGCCTGGCCCCGGAGGCGGACACCGCGCGCCTGGAGGCGCTGCTGCGGGCCTGCGGCCTGCCGGTGGCGCTCCCGGCCGGGCTGGCGCCGGAAGCGCTGCTGGCGCGCATGCGCCTGGACAAGAAGAACCTGGCCGGGCAGCTGCGCCTGGTGCTCTGGCGCGGCATCGGCCGCGCCGAGGTGGTGCCCGGCGTGGACGAGGCGCGCGTGCTGGAGGTGCTGCGGGAGGGTTGACCGGCCGGCCATCGCGGCCGGCCCGCCCGCTACAATGGGCCCATGCGCATCCTCCTGCAGCAGCCCCCGGCTCCGGGCGAGGCACCCCGCTACGTGCAGCTGACCCTGCAGCCGGACCTGTTCGGCGGCTGGGAGCTGTTGCGCGAGAGCGGCCAGATCGGCGGCAGGTCGCAGCTGCGGCGCGAGCAGTACCTGCTGCAGGACGAGGCCTTGGCCGCGTTCGAGAAGGCCCGCGACGCCCAGCTCAGGCGCGGCTTCAAAATGGTCTTCGTCAGCGGTGCCGAACCGCCGAAGTGAGCGGCCGCCTCCTTGTTCCCGTCCGACCCAGGTATCCCGTGTCCCGATCCCTAGCCAACGACCGCCTGCTGCGCGCCCTGCGCCGGCAGCCCGTGGACCGCACCCCCGTCTGGCTGATGCGCCAGGCCGGCCGCTACCTGCCCGAGTACCGTGCCACCCGCGCCCGGGCCGGCAGCTTCCTGGCCATGGCCAAGAACCCGGAGCTGGCCTGCGAGGTGACCCTGCAGCCGCTGCGCCGTTTCCCGCTGGACGCGGCGATCCTGTTCTCCGACATCCTCACCGTGCCCGACGCCATGGGCCTGGGCCTGTACTTCGCCGAGGGCGAGGGCCCGAAGTTCGAGCGCCCGGTCCGCGACGAGGCCGACGTGGCCCGCCTGGCGGTGCCGGACATGGAGACCGAGCTGCGCTACGTGATGGACGCGGTGCGCCTGATCCGCCGCGAGCTGGATGGCGCGGTGCCGCTGATCGGCTTCTCCGGCAGCCCGTGGACCCTGGCCTGCTACATGGTCGAGGGCGGCGGCAGCGACAACTATTCGAAGATCAAGGCCATGGCCTTCGACCGGCCGGAGCTGCTGCACCGGCTGCTGGGCGTGGTCACCGACGCGGTGATCGCCTACCTGGCCGCGCAGCGCGCCGCCGGCGCGCAGGCGCTGCAGGTGTTCGACACCTGGGGTGGCGTGCTCTCGCCGGCACTGTACCGCGAGTTCTCCCTGCCCTGCCTGGCACGCATCGCCCGCGAGCTGGAGCGTGGCCAGGGCGATGAGCGCACCCCGCTGATCCTGTTCGGCAAGGGCAACGCGCCGTACCTGGAGGCGCTGGCCGACAGCGGCGCCGACGCCGTCGGCGTGGACTGGCTGGTGGAGCTGGGCGAGGCCGCGCGCCGCACCGGCGGCAAGGTCGCGCTGCAGGGCAACCTCGACCCGGCCACCCTGTACGCCAGCCCGGACGTGATCGCCCGCGAGGCCGCGCGCGTGCTGGACAGCTACGCCGAAGGCAACGGCGGCTCGCGCGAGGGCCACGTGTTCAACCTCGGCCACGGCATGTCGCCGGACATGGACCCGGAGCACGTGGCCGCGCTGGTGGAGGCGGTGCACCGGCACAGCGCGCGCTGAGCGCGCGCGCCGGCCTCACACCGCGGCCGGCTCCTCCGGCAGCACCGCGTCGATGGCCGCGGCCAGCATCTCGCCGGTCACCGGCTTGCGCAGGAAGCCGTCGAAGCCGGCCTCGCGCGCGGCCTGCTCGGCCTCCGCGTCGGGACGCGAGGTGATCGCCAGCAGCGGCGGGGTGAAGCCCTGCGCGCGCAGCTGGCGGGCCAGCGACAGCCCGTCCAGCCCCGGCAGGTCCAGGTCCAGCAGGGTCAGGTCGAAGCGCGCCACCGCCACGTCCGCCAGCGCCGCCAGGCCGTGCGCGGCGTGCGCCACGCGGTGGCCCTGCGCGCGCAGCAGGCTGGCGATGACCTCGGCCACGGTCGGGTCGTCCTCCACCAGCAGCAGGTCCAGCGAACGCTGTCCGGCGCGCACCGGCCGCTCCGCGACGGCCGGCACGCTGCCGGCCGGCAGCGGCAGCTCCACGCGGAAGGTGGCGCCCTGCCCCGGCGCGCTTTCCACGCCGATGCGGCCGCCCATGGCCACGGCCAGCTCCTGGCAGATGGCCAGGCCCAGGCCGCTGCCGCCGTAGCGGGTGGTGGTGCGCGCACCGTCGGCCTGCTCGAAGCGGCGGAACAGACGTTCCTTCTGCGACTCGTCCAGTCCCGGGCCGGTGTCGCGCACCACGAACACCACGCCCTGCGGCTGCAACGCGGCCACGCCCAGCACCACCTCGCCGCGCTCGGTGAACTTGACCGCGTTGCCGAGCAGGTTGAGCAGGATCTGGCGCAGCCGCACCGGATCGCCGCGCAGCCAGCGCGGTGCCTCGGGCGCGGTGCGGACGTGGAAGGCCAGGCCGCGCTGTTCGGCCACCGGCGCCATCAGCGCCACCACCTCGGCCACCAGCGCGCGCAGGTCGAAGTCCTGTTCGTCCAGCTCCAGGCGGCCGGCCTCGATGCGGGCCAGGTCGAGGGCGTCGTTGACCAGGCGCAGCAGGTGCTCGCCGGCGCGGCGGATCGCCTCGACATAGCCGCGCTGGCGCCCGTCCAGCGGCGTGTCCAGCAGCAGCTCGCTCATGCCCAGCACGCCGGTCATCGGCGTGCGCACCTCGTGGCCGAGGGTGGCCAGGAAGCGGCTCTTGGCCAGCGAAGCCTGCTCGGCCAGCTCGCGCTTGTGCATCTCCAGCTGCAGCTGGGCGCGGCGGCGCAGGCGCCGGCGGTAGGCCCACGCGCCCCAGCCCAGCAGCAGCAGCACGCAGCAGGCCAGCAGCAGCATGCCCCAGCCGCTGCGCCACCACGGCGGCGCCACGGTGAAGGCCAGCTCGCGCACCGGCGACCAGTCCTGGCCACGCGCGGCCGCCTGCACCTCCAGGCGGTAGCTGCCCGGCGGCAGCTGCGAGAACACGCGCTCGCCGTCGCTGTCGCCGGGCACCCAGTCGGTGTCGTAGCCGGCCAGGTGGAAGCGGTAGCGGATCGACTGCGGATCGTCGAAGGCCAGCAGCCTGGCGGTCACCTGCAGATCGCGGTCGCCCGGCTGCAGGGTGAAGGCGCCGCCGACCGGCAGCGCCAGCTCGTCGTCGCCGCGGCGCACCTTGACCCCGTCGATCACCAGGTAGGGCACCACCGGGTCGGGATCGGGCATGGTCGTGTCCAGCAGCAGCAGCGAGCCGTCACCGAGCGCGGCCACCAGCACGCCGCGCGCGTCCAGGGCCAGGGCGTTCTCCACCAGTTCCTGGCTGGGCAGGCCCTCGCGCACGCCGAAATGGCTCACCCGGGCCGGGCGCGCGCCGTCGGACGGCTCGATCCGGAACAGGCCGCGCCGCGTACCCAGCCACAGCCGGCGCGCCTGGTCCACCACCAGCCCGGTGGCCTCGGTGGCCGGCACGCCGTCGTCCACGCCCAGCCGCTCGCGCAGCTGCCAGGTGCCGCGCACCTCCTCCCACATCTGCACGCCGGACAGGCCCTGCACCCACAGGCGCCGCGGCCCGTCCAGCACGAAGGTGATGATGGGGCCGGTCTCCAGCCCGGGCAGTGGCAGGAACGCGCGGCGCACCGGATCCCAGCGCAGCAGCCGGCCCTCCTCGACGATCCACGGCAGCCCCTCCGGGCCGAGCCTGACCTCGGTGATGTCCACCCGCTCCAGGCCCTCGACCATCCCCGGCTTGAGCGCCTCCAGCACGCGCCCGGTGCGCCCGTCGCGGCGTTGCAGGCCGCCGCCGCTGGTGGCCACCCACACCGATCCGTCCGGCGCCTCCAGCAACCAGTCCACGGTGCTGCCGCCCGGTGCCGGATCCTCCTCGCTGTCACGCTTCCAGTGCCGGACCTTGCCGTCACGCGCGATCCGCATCAGCACCGGGCCGGCGCCGATCCACAGGCTGCCGTCGCGCGCCTCCAGCAGGCTGCGCACCCGGTTGTCGCCGGGCACCTCGTAGGCGAACGCGGCCGCCTTGCCTGTGGCGGTGTCCAGGTGCTCCAGCTCGCCGAGGCTGCCGGCCAGCCATACCCCGCCGCGCGCGGCCACGCCGATGGCGCGGTACAGGCCACCGCCCAGGCCGTGCGACTTGTCCAGCACGGCGACGCGCCGCCAGTCCGGGCGCAGGTAGCCCAGGCCCTGGGTCGGCACGCCGACCCACAGCGCGCCGTCTTCCAGGCGCAGCAGCGCCTGCACCACCTGCGACACGCCCAGCGCCTGCGCCTCGTGCAGCGCCTGGTGCGTGTCGCCCTCGCTGTCCACGTGCCAGAAGCCGCTGCGGGTGGCGACCCAGTAGCCGCCCATGCCGTCCTGGGCCATCGCCGTGACCACCTGGTGGCCCTTGAATGCCCGTGCCCACGCCGGGCTGTCCCATCGCCCGTCCCCGCGCAGGCGGTACAGCCCGCGGGTGGTGCCCACCCAGGTGGCGTCCTTCTCGCGCCACAGCGCCACCACCGGGGCGCGCTTCTTCTCGTCGGGCAGCTCCAGCAGGCGCATCCGCCCCCCGCCGTCGCGGTGCACCAGGCCGGCGAGCGTGCCGATGTACAGGCCGCCGTCCCCGTCGAAGACCAGGCTGAAGATCGCCGTGTCCAGCGCGCCGTCGATCTCCGCATCGCCGGCGCGCGCGCGCGCGATGTGGTCCTGCCCGTCCACGCGGTACAGGCCGCCACCGTAGGTGCCCAGCCACACGGAATCGTCATCGCCGGCGATGGCGAACACGTCGTCGCTGGCCAGCTCCGGGTGGTCGGCCTGGCGGTAGTGGCGGAAACCGCCCCGGCCGGCGTCCATCACGCTGATGCCGCCGTTCTCGCTGGCCACCCAGACGCGGTCGCGGCTGTCAACGTAAAGCGCCTGCAACAGGTTGCCAGGAAGCGATGCCGGATCCTTCGGATCGTGGCGCCACACGCGGAAGCCCACGCCGTCGTAGCGCGCCAGGCCATCCCAGGTGGCGACCCACAGGTAGCCCTGGCGGTCGCGCGCCAGCGCGGTCACGTTGGTGCTCGGCAGGCCCTCGCTGGCGCCGGTGATACGGAAGCGCGGCATGTCGGGCACGGCCGCCCACGCGGCGCCCGCCAGCGCCAGCGCCAGGACCAACAGCAGACCCGGCATCCGCCGCATCGACATCCTCGTCATGGAAGACTCCCCGGCGAATCGTCGCAACGCTTCGTTGGACGCGCAAGCAGTCGAAGGTCGCAGCTGTGCCTAGAATGCCGCCCATGCAACGCCGATGCCGCCGCCCGTCCATCCTGCGTCCCGCGCTCGCCGCGCTGCTGGCGTTGTGCGCGGTGCCGCTGGCCGCGCAGCCGGCGCGCTACGCGCTGGACCCGGTGCACACGCGCGTGCTGTTCGCGGTGGAGCACGCCGGTTTCTCGCACGCCCTCGGCACCGTGTCCGGCGCCGAGGGCGAACTCGAGTTCGACCCGCGGGACTGGAGCAGCGCACGCCTGGACGTGCGCGTGCCGCTGGCGCGCCTGGACCTCGGCGATGCGGCCTGGAACCGCGCCACGCTCGGCCGCCGCCTGCTCGACGCCGGACGCTGGCCGGAGGCGCGCTACGTGTCCGGGCGCATCGAGCCGCTCGGGCCGGACCGCTTCATCGTGCACGGCCTGCTGACCCTGCGCGGCGTCACCCGGCCGGTGCCGCTGGAGGTGCGCTTCAACGCGCTGCGCCGGCATCCGCTGCCACCGTTCCGCCGCACCGCCGGCTTCTCCGCCACCGCCACCCTCGACCGCCATGCATTCGGCATCGACGCCTGGCCCTCGATGATCGGCGCCACGGTGGAGCTGCGCATCGAGGCCGAGGCCGTGCGCCACCGCGGCGCCGGCCCCGCACCGGAGGACGACGAGGCCGGCACCACACCCGCAATGCCTTCCGACACCGACACCGAAGAGGAACCTTCGACGCCATGAGCCTGAGGAACACCGCCGGCCGCTGGGGCGGCGTCAGCCAGCTACTGCACTGGACCGTCGCCGTGCTGATCCTGTCCATCGGTGCCATCGGCCTGGTGATGGGCGAACTGCCACGCTCGCCGAAGTACTTCTGGGTCTACACCCTGCACAAGTCGCTGGGCCTGACCGTGCTGGCGCTGGTGCTGGCGCGCATCGCCTGGCGCCTGTACGCCGGCGCGCCACAGCCGGTGCCGGGCACGCCGCGCTGGCAGGCGTGGCTGGCCGCGGCCGTGCACCTGCTGCTGTACCTGCTGGCCCTGGCCATGCCGCTGACCGGCTGGCTGTACGACTCGGCCAGCGGCCTGCGTCCGTTCCGCTGGTTCGGTCTGGCGGAGGTACCGAAGCTGGCCGCGCCCGACGAGGCCCTGGCCGGGATTGCGCAGCGGCTGCACGTGACGCTGTTCTGGCTGCTGGTGGCGCTGGTGGCCGTCCACGTCGGCGCGGCGCTGTACCACCATCTGTTCCGCCGCGACGCCACGCTGGCGCGGATGCTGCCGCGCGGCTGGCTCTCCGTTCCCGACGACGAGGTCTCCCGATGAAGATCCGACCGACCATCCCCGCCGCCGTGGCCACCGCGCTGGCGGCGCTGCTGGCGCCGGCCGCCGCGGCCGCCGCCGACTACGTGCAGGCCCCCGGCTCCACCCTGGCCTTCGCCAGCCGCTACGACGGCGAGCTGTTCACCGGCCGCTTCGGCCGGTTCGAGACGCAGCTGAGCTTCGACCCGGCCAGGCCGGAGGAAGGCAGGCTGGATGTCACCATCGACCTGGCCAGCGCCGCTACCGGCAACAGCGACCGCGACACCACGCTGCGCACCTCGGACTTTTTCGACGTGGCCCGCTTCGCCCACGCCCGCTACACCGCCAGCGGATTCCGCCGCCTGGACGACGGCCAGTACGTGGCCGAGGGCACCCTGGAGCTGCGCGGCGTGCGCAAGCCGGTCACCCTCACCTTCCAGTGGAGCGAGGGCGCGCAGCCGGTGCTGACCGGACGGGCGGTGGTGCGGCGCCTGGACTTCGGCGTGGGCGGCGGCGACTGGGCCGACACCTCGCTGATCCCCGACGAGGTCAACGTCAGCACGCGGGTGGTGCTGCGCCCGCGCTGACCGCCCCGGGGATGCGCGGCCGGTCTCACTCCAGCCAGCCGCGCACCGTCTCGGCGCTGAACGGCCAGTCCAGCTCGCACCCGCGCCGTAGGTCGCGCAGCACCGGCACGCGCGTGCCGTAGCGCGCCTCCAGGGCCGGGTCGTCGTCGATGAACACGCTCTCCGGCTCCGGCAGACGTGCCCGCGCCAGCTCCTCCAGGGCCAGGTCGCACAGGTGGCAGTCGTCGCGCTGGTAGAGGATGAACCGGGACATCGGCGGGCACGGCGGTGGCGGGAGGCGCAAGGTAGCCGATCCGGCGCGGTGCGTCATGCCAGTTGCGCCAGCAACCAATACAATGCGGGGCCCGCCGTTCCCGCCCGTTCCCGATGGCCGTCAGCACCTTCGACCTGTTCAAGATCGGCATTGGCCCCAGCTCCTCGCACACGGTGGGCCCGATGCGCGCCGCGGTGCGCTTCGTCACCCACTGGCTGGACGCGCCCGGGCACCTGCCGCAGGTGGCGCGTGTGCGCGCCGAGGTGTTCGGCTCGCTGGCCATGACCGGCCGCGGCCACGGCACCGACAAGGCGGTGATGCTGGGCCTGGAGGGGCACCGGCCGAACCTGATCGACCCGGACATCATCCCCGCCACCCTGGAGCGGATCCGCGGCAGCGGCCGCATCCGCCTGCTGGGCACCCGCGAGATCGGCTTCGACGAGAAGACCGACCTGATCATGAACAAGCGGCAGAAGCTGCCGTTCCACACCAACGGCATGCGCTTCACCGCCTACGACGCGGCCGGCAACGTGCTGGCCACGCGCGACTACTACTCGGTCGGCGGCGGCTTCGTGGTCAACCAGGACGAGGCGGCCGAGGACCGCATCGTCGCCGACACCACCGAGCTGCCCTACCCGTTCCACAGCGGCGACGAGCTGCTGGCGCGCTGCGCCGAGTCCGGCCTGAGCATCGCCGCCCTGATGTTCGAGAACGAAAAGGCCTGGCGCGGCGAGGACGAGATCCGCGCGCGCCTGCGCGAGATCTGGGCGGCGATGCAGGCCTGCGTGGCGCGCGGCATCCGCCAGGAGGGCACCCTGCCCGGCGGACTGCGCGTGGTCCGGCGCGCCCCAGCGCTGTACCGCGAGCTGGCCGGCCGCCCCGAGGCCGGCATCCGCGACCCGCTGACCGTGCTGGACTGGGTCAACCTGTACGCGCTGGCGGTCAACGAGGAGAACGCCGCCGGCGGGCGCGTGGTCACCGCGCCGACCAACGGCGCGGCCGGCATCATCCCGGCGGTGCTGCACTACTACGACCGTTTCTGCCCAGGCGCCAACGAGCAGGGCGTGTTCGACTTCCTGCTCACCGCCGCGGCCATCGGCATCCTCTACAAGGAGAATGCCTCCATCTCCGGCGCCGAGGTCGGCTGCCAGGGCGAGGTGGGGGTGGCCTGCTCGATGGCCGCCGCCGGCCTGGCCGCCGCCCTGGGCGGCAACCCGGGCCAGGTGGAGAACGCCGCCGAGATCGGCATGGAGCACAACCTGGGCCTGACCTGCGACCCGATCGGCGGCCTGGTGCAGATCCCCTGCATCGAGCGCAACGCCATGGGCGCGGTCAAGGCCATCAACGCCGCGCGCATGGCCCTGCGCGGCGACGGCCAGCACAAGGTGTCGCTGGACAAGGTCATCAAGACCATGCGCGACACCGGCCGCGACATGCAGGACAAGTACAAGGAGACCAGCCGCGGCGGCCTGGCGGTCAACGTCATCGAATGCTGAGCCCGGCGGGGCCGTTCAAGAACTCCCCGCCGGCGCCGTTATAAGTATTACGGGGTAGTCTTGGCCCCGACGGGGTTCAGGGGGAACTCGATCAAGCCGATGGTCCGCAACCACTGGCGACTGGAGACACCGGCGCGCGTGGCGCGGCGGTGTGCCCGGCTGTTCGCCCTGGTGGTGCTGGCCCTGGCGCCGCGCCCGGCCCCGGCCCTGGAGCCGGACAAGCCCTTCGCTGACCGCGTGGCCACCACCTGGGCGGTGGAGCAGGGCCTGCCCCAGGTCAGCGTGCTGGCCATCACCCAGGACGAGGCCGGCTTCATCTGGCTGGGTTCGCAGGGCGGTCTGTCGCGTTTCGACGGCGTCCACTTCACCCGCTACGCGCAGGGCGACGCCATCGAGTTGGGCGGGCACATCCAGGCCCTGCTGGCCGAAAGCGGCGGCCGCCGCCTGTGGGTGGGCACCTCGATGGGCCTGCTGGTGCGCGAGGGCGGCCACTTCCGCAGCATCACCCCGCCGGAGCCGGCCCGGACCCTGCCCGTGCACGCCCTGGCCTGGGCCGGCGGCCGCGTGCTGGTGGCCGGCCCGGAGGGCATCTACGCCGTCCAGGACGACCGCCTGGTGCTGCACCACCCCCTGCGGGGGCCGGCGCTGAGCCTGCTGGCGCGCGACGAGGGCCTGTGGGTCGGCAGCGTCGGCCAGGTGCTGCTGGTCCAGGAAGACCAGGTGCGCACCCTGCCCCTGCCGGCCTCCGCGCGCACCGCGCAGGTGACCGCCCTGGCCCACGCCGAGGGCACGGTCTGGGCCGGCACCAGCCACGGCCTGTTCGAGTACCGCGACGGCCGCTGGGAGGCCTTCGACGCCGAAGGCGGCATGGCGGTGGAGGCGCTGCACGGCGACCGCGACGGCAACCTGTGGGTGTCCACCGGCCCGGGGCTGGACCGCATCCGCGCCGGCCGCCAGGTGGAGCGCGTGCGCGGGGCACCAGGCACCCAGCGCATCCGCGCCATCTTCGAGGACCGCGACGGCAACCTGTGGCTGGGCAGCATGACCGAGGGCCTGACCCGGGTGTGGGACGGCTGGACGCGCCGGCTCGGCGCCGAGGCCGGCCTGGGCGACCTGCTGGTCTGGACCATCGCGCCGGCCCCGGACGGCACGGTCTGGGTGGGCCACAGCGCCGGCGTGGACATGTGGGACGGCAAGCGCTTCCGCCGCCGCGTCGCCGGCCACCGGCTGCCCCACCCGGAGGCCTACACCCTGCTGGTGGAACAGGACCAGGCCTGGATCGGCACCCGCAACGGTGCGGCGCTGTACCGCAACGGGCGGGTGCAGGTGCCGGCGGTGCTGGCGCCGCTGCAGGGCGCGCAGGTCAACGGCATCGTCCGAGACCGCGCGCGCCGGCTGTGGTTCGCCACCACCCACGGCCTGTACCTGCTGGACGGCGGCGGCAAGCTGGTCCGCTACGCCGAGCAGGACGGCCTGGGCGATGCGCGCGTGCGCCTGGTCCACGAGACCCGCGACGGCCGCGTGCTGCTGGGCACCTACGGCGGCCTGTACGAATGGCGCGAGGGCCGCATCCTGCCGCTGGGCCGTGACACCGGCCTGGCCGACGACACCATGGTCAGCACGCTGGCCGAGCTGGACGACGGCCGCTGGGTGCTCGGCGGCCGCGCCCGCGAGGACCTGAAGGTGTACGACGGCCAGCGCTGGCACCACCTGGACACCAGCCGCGGCGTGCCGGCCAACATCGCCTTCCACATCACCACCGCGCACGGCCACCTGTGGGTGGCCGGCATGCGCGGCGTGTACCGCATCCCGCTGGCCGAGCTGGAGCGCGCACTGGCCGACCCGGCCCACCGCGTGCCCGCGGAGATGGTGATCAACTCCGGCTCCGACCGTCCCGGCGGCCAGCTCGGCCGCTGCTGCAACGGCTCGGGCAACGCCCGCGGCCTGTACCGCGACGGCATGATCTGGCTGCCCACCCGCGACGGCGTCCTGCTGCTGGACAGCACCCGCCCGCCGCAGACCGGCACCGTGCCGCAGGTGCGGATCGAGCGCGTGCATGCGGGCGTACGCGGCTGGGAGCCGGTGCAGCAGGGGGCGCTGGAGCTGCCGCTGGGCGAGCGCGACCTGAAGTTCGAGTTCACCGTGCCCTCGTTCCAGCCGACCCACGTGGTCCGGCTGCGCTACCGCCTGCACGGCTACGAGTCGCAGTGGCGGGAGCTGGACGACCCGGCGCTGCGCACCGCCACCTACACCAACCTGCCGCCGGGCAAGTACACGTTCGAGGTGGCCGACTTCGCCCGCCCCACCCCGCTGGCCAGCGCGGCGCGCCTGCCGGTACGGATCCCGCCCAGGATGCACGAGACCCTGGCCTTCCAGATCCTGCTGGCGCTGCTGGTCGGCGGCGCGCCCTATCTGGGCTACCGGCTGCTGCAGGCCCGCCACGAGCGGCAGCGCGCCGAGCTGGAGCGGCTGGTGCAGGAGCGCACCCGTGACCTGCAGGCGGCCAACGCGCGCCTGGAGGCGATCAGCTTCACCGACCCGCTCACCGGCCTGCACAACCGCCGCTACCTGTCGCGGCAGATCCCGGCAGACCTGTCCTTCTACGAGCGCGACGCGGCCTACCGCGCCGGCAACGAGGTGGTGGCCTTCGCCCTGCTCGACGTGGACCACTTCAAGCCGGTCAACGACACCCACGGCCACGCCGCCGGCGACCGCGTGCTGGAGCAGCTGGCCGCGCGCCTGACCGGTCTGGTGCGCAAGGGCGACTATGTGGCGCGCTGGGGCGGCGAGGAGTTCCTGCTGGTGTTCCGGCCGCTGCCGCGTGGCAGCCTGGCGCAGATCGGCCAGCGCCTGTGCAGCGAGATCGCCGCGCGGCCGTTCGACCTGGGCAACGGCATGCAGCACCACCTGACCGCCTCGGTCGGGCTGATCGAGTACCCGCTGTTCCCCGGCGCGCCGCGCCTGCTGGGCTGGGAGCAGCTGGTCACCCTGGCCGACCGCGCGCTGTACCGGGCCAAGGCCTGCGGCCGCAACACCTGGGTGGCCTACCGCCCGGCGCCGGGCGCGCAGCCGCCACCGGGCATGATCGGCTTCGAGGGCGACCCCGGCTGGCTGGTGGAAAGCGGCCTGCTGGAGATGTTCGGCGCCGCCGGCACCCTGCCGCGCGCCTGAGCCGCGCTCAGCCGGCGCACACGCGCAGCACATCGTCCAGCAGCGCCGCGGCGGTGACCCCGGCGCCGGCGCCCGGCCCCTGGATCAGCAGCGGCCGCTCGCGGTACCGGTCGCTGTGGATGGCCACGCGGTTGTCGGTGCCGGCACCGCCGCACAGCGGATCGTCCGGCGCCAGCACGCGCAGCGCCACCTCCGCGCCGGCCGCGTCCACGCGGCCGGTGAAGCGCAGGCGCCCGCCGCGGGCGCGCGCCTCGTCCAGGCGGCGCGCCAGCGGCTTGTCGAGCGCCTCCAGCGCCGCCTCCAGCCCGTGCGCCGGCGCCGCGGCCAGCGCCGCCGGCAGCAGCGGCTCCACGCGCACCTGCGCGGCCTCCAGGGCGAAGCCTGCCGCGCGCGCCAGGATCAGCAGCTTGCGGCGCACGTCCTCGCCGGACAGGTCCACGCGCGGGTCCGGCTCGGTGCAGCCGGCGGCCATGGCCTGGCGCACCAGCGCCGAGAACGGCCGGGTGCCGTCGAACTGGTGGAACAGCCACGCCAGCGAGCCGGACAGCACGCCCTCGATGACGTGGACGTGGTCGCCGCCGGCCACCAGCGCGCGCACGCTGCCCAGCACCGGCAGCCCGGCGCCGACCGTGGCGCTGTCGCCGTAGCGCGCGCCGCTTGCGGCCTGCGCCCGGGCGATGGCCTGCGAACGCGCCAGCGCGGCGCCGTGGCCCAGCTTATTGGCGGTGACCACGTGCACCCCGCGCGCCAGCCAAGCTGCATGGCGGGCGGCGACCGCGTCGCTGGCGGTGGCATCCACCACCACGTCGCCCGCGCACAACGCCTCGACCTCCGGCCAGGCCGGCGCCGCCACCCCGCGTGGCGCGGCCCGCGCCGCCTCCAGGCTGGCGCGCGGATCGTCCGCCACCGCCAGCACGGTGCGCGAGTTGGCCACCCAGGCCACCGGCGGCAGCGGCAGGCCCCGCTGGCGCAGCACCTGGTAACGGGCGACGAAGGCCGAACCGACCGTGCCGGTGCCCAGCAGCGCCAGGCGCCGCGCGCCGGCCTCGCGGGCCACGGTGCGGCGCGGACGCAGGCCGGCCGCGGTGCTCATGCGTCCACCCGTTTGCGCGCGGCCACGGCGGCGGCCTGCGCCGCCTGCAGCGCGGCGGCCACGTCCGCGACCAGGTCCTCGCAGGCCTCGATGCCCACCGCCAGGCGCAGCAGGCCGTCGGAAATGCCGGCATGGGCGCGCGCCTCCGGGGTCATCGCCGCGTGGGTCATGGAGGCCGGATGCGCGCCCAGGCTCTCCACCCCGCCCAGCGACTCGGCCAGGGTGAACCAGCGCAGGCTGTCCACGAAGGCGCGCACCGCCGGCTCGCCGCCGGCCAGTTCGAAGCTGAGCATGGCGCCCGGCCCGCGCTGCTGGCGCGCGGCCACGGCATGGCCCGGATGCGAGGCCAGGCCCGGGAAGTACACCTTCTCCACCGCCGGATGGCCGTCCAGCAGCGCGGCGATGGCGGCGGCGTTCTCCTGGTGCACGCGCATGCGCGCCTCCAGCGTGCGCAGGCCGCGCAGGGTCAGGAAGCTGTCGAACGGCGAGCCGGTCAGGCCCAGCGCGTTGGCCCACCACACCAGCTGCTCGTGCAGCGCCGCCTCGCGCGCGATGACCGCGCCGCCGACCACGTCGCTGTGGCCGTTGACGTACTTGGTGGTGGAGTGCACCACCAGGTCGGCGCCGAAGGCGATCGGGTTCTGCAGCGCCGGCGACAGGAAGGTGTTGTCCACCACCACCAGCGCGCCGGCGCGGTGCGCGGCCTCGGTCACGAAGCGCAGGTCGGTGATGCGCAGCAGCGGGTTGGACGGCGATTCGGCCAGCACCAGCTTCGGCCTGCGCGCCAGCGCCCCGGCCAGCGCGCGCGGGTCGGTCAGGTCGGTGGTGATCAGCTCGAAGTGGCCCTTCCCCGCCAGTGCGTTGAACAGGCGCCAGCTGCCACCGTAGGCGTCGTGCGGCACCACCAGACGGTCACCCGGCTCCAGCAGCGCATGCAGCACCAGGGTGATCGCACCCATGCCGGTGGCGGTGACCACCGCGCCGGCACCGCCTTCCAGCCCGGCCAGGGCCTCGGCCAGCAGGTCGCGGGTGGGGTTGCCGCTGCGGGTGTAGTCGTAGCGGCGCTTGTTGCCGAAGCCGTCGAAGCTGAAGTTGCTCGACAGCACGATCGGCGGGGTCACCGCGCCGTGGGCCGGATCGGCGTCGATGCCGGCGCGCACGGCGATGGTGGAGGGACGACAGCCGGCGCTGTCGGGAGTGGACGTGGGGGCGGGGGTGGTCATGCGGCGGCTCCGTCTTTGCCGTGCAGCACGGCGGCCAGGATCAGGTCGATGCGGTCGGTTTCCTTGAGGAAGGCGTCGTGGCCGTAGGGCGAGCGCAGCACGCGCAGCTGGCCGCGGCCGGCCAGCCCCTCGACCAGGTTCACCGAGTCGGCCAGCGGCACCAGGCGGTCGCCTTCCACCGCCACCACGGTCACCGGTACCCGCACGCCGGCCGGGTCCACGCGGTGCAGGTCGATGGACTCGGACAGGCGCAGGAAGGCGGTGACCGGGGTGCGCGCCACGTACTGCGCGCCGCAGGCATCCAGGTAGTCCTCGGCGGCGCAGCGCACGCGGCCGTTGACGATCTCCGGCGGCGCGGCGAAGCGCTCGCCGAACTCCTCGGGCGTGCGGTAGCTGAGCATGGCGAACTGCCGCGCCAGGGCCAGGCCGGCGGCGTCGGCGCACTGCAACTGGCCCAGTGCCACCGCGCGGCGCTGCAGCGCGCGCCAGGCCGAGGCGTAGGGGTGCGGGCTGTGCGCGCCGCTGACCGCCACCAGGCGGCGCAGCCTGTGCGGATGGCGCGCGCCGAACTGCAGGCCGACCATGGCGCCGTAGGAATAGCCCACGAACGCCTGCAGCCGGGCGATGCCCAGCGCGTCCAGCAGCAGGGCGATGGCGTCGGCCTGGTCGGCGGTGTCGATGGGCACGTCCAGGCGGCCGTCGGCGCCGACGTAGTCGAAGGCCAGCACGCGCAGGCGCGCCGGATCCAGGGCGCGGCCGGCGGCGACCAGCGCGTTGGCCCAGCCGGCCTCGGGGAAGCTGGCGCTGGCCGAGACGTGCCGGTGCGCGGAGATGCCGCCGGCCACGAACACCACCGGGGCGTCCTCCGGGCCACGCAGCTCGTAGCGCAGCTCCACCTCGTGGGTGCCGGCGTGGCGCATCGGCAGCGCCACCCGCAGCTGGCCGCGCACGGCGTCGGCGCCGGCCTGCGCGGCGGCGGCCGTGACCTGGAGGGGTTCGGGGAGGGAGGTGGCGGTTGTCTCAAGGCTCATGGCGGTGTCCGTGGAAAAACCGCCATCGAGCCCCGCGTGGAGCCCGCGTCCGCCGTGCCTGGCACGGTGCGAACCATCTCTCGGCGGACCGCAGTCCCCGCAGGATTTGGCACCTCACGTCCGCTGCGCGCGTCCGCAGGCTGCCCCGGCATCAAAGGGCCTGTCCCTCCGCCGGTCTCGATGGCCGGGCCAGCATGGCACCGCCGCGGCCGCATGTCAATCGCTTTATCCGCATGAAGCGATGAAACGTTTTACCGTCCCCGCCCTTCACGGAATACGGTCGGCCGCCCATAATCGCGCCCCATGACCAAACGCCTCAGCGCCACGTTCGGCGCCTGCCTGCTCGTGCTGGCCGCCTGCGCCAGCCATCCCCCCGCCG
>NZ_PDWK01000058.1 GCF_010093135.1 Pseudoxanthomonas taiwanensis
GCCCCCGACCCGTCCCCGTAGGAGCCGCGCCGGCGGCGAGCCGACCGGCCCGGCCGGCGCCGGCGCTCAACCGCCCGCATCCAGCCCCGGTGCGCGTGCGCGGCGACCCGGCGGTCTCCGGACTCGTCCGCGCACGCGAAGGTGTGGCGCCATCGGCGACGCCCACCGTGCCACGGCCATCGCTCAGGCGCCGCGCCGGTCCGCCGGCGCATCCGGCATCGGCGCTCCACCGCCCCGCACGACACAGGGGCACCGCCCAAAACGAACGGGCCGGGCGTCGCCGCCCGGCCCGCTGCGCGGAAAGACCGCCCCGCGGCTCAGTCTTCCTGCTTCTTCCGCTCGATCCAGCGGTCCACGCGCTGCTCCAGCAGGTCCAGCGGCATCGAGCCGCCGCCCAGCACGGTATCGTGGAAGCCGCGGATGTCGAAGCGCTCGCCCAGCTCGCGCTCGGCCTTCTGCCGCAGCTGCTGGATGCGGATCATGCCGATCTTGTACGCGGTGGCCTGGCCCGGGTTGACCAGGTAGCGGCGCACCTCCGAGCGGATCGCGTCCAGCGGGATGGAGCTGTTGGCGCGGAAGTAGTCCACCGCCTGCTCCTCGGTCCAGCCCTTGGCATGCAGGCCGGTGTCCACCACCAGGCGGATGGCGCGCCACATCTCGGTGGTCAGGCGGCCGTAGTCCGAGTACGGGTCCTGGTAGGTGCCCGGCATCTCCTTGGCCAGCCACTCCGAGTACAGGCCCCAGCCCTCGATGAAGGCGGTGCTGAAGTACTGGGTGCGGAAGGTCGGCACGCCGGTCAGCTCCTGGGCGATGGAGATCTGCATGTGGTGGCCCGGGATGCCCTCGTGGTAGGCCACCACCTCCAGCTCCGGCCTGGGCATGGCGTTCATGTCCGCCAGGTGCGCGTAGTAGATGCCCGGGCGCGAACCGTCCGGCGCGCCGGGGTAGTAGTGCTGGGCGGCACCGGGCTGCTCGCGGAACGGCTCCACGCGCTTGACCACCAGGTCGGCCTTGGGCAGCAGGCCGAAGTACTCCGGCAGGTGCTGCTTGATGTTGTCGATGACCCGGGTGGCCTCGTCGATGTAGGCCTGGCGGCCCTCGTCGGTGTTGGGGAACTTGAAGCGCGGATCGGTGGCGATGAACTTCCAGAACGCCTGCAGGTCGCCCTTGAAGCCCACCTTGTCCTTGAGCGCCTCCATCTCGCCGCGCAGGCGCGCCACCTCGGCCAGGCCCAGCTCGTGGATCTGGTCGGCGGTCATGTCCGTGGTGGTCATCTCGCGCAGCCGGTAGGCGTAGTACTCGGCGCCGTTGGGCTGGGTGCTGCCCACGCCGGACGGGTTCTCCAGCGCGTTGGGCATGTCCTCGTCGCACCAGGCGATCACCCGCTCGTAGGCCGGGCGCACGTGCTCCAGCAGGGCCTGGCGGGCCTGTTCCTTCAGCTCGTCGGCACGCTGGGCGCTGATCACGCCCTGCTCCGCCAGCGCGTCGGCCTTGGCCTTGGCGTCGGCCCACAGCGCGCTGTCGGCGCCATCGTCGAACGGCGCGCCGCTGATGACCTTGCGCGACTGGTCGCGCACGCCCTCGTAGGCGAACTTCGGCGGACGGATGCCCTGGCCGGCGGCGGCGCGGGCGCGCTGCAGCAGCTGGTCGAACATCACCGGCACCTTCTGCAGGCGCGAGACGTAGGCCAGGTAGTCCTTCTCGTCTTCCACCTTGTGGAAGTTGATCAGGAAGGTCGGCAGCGTGCTGTGCATGCCGTTCATCTGGTCGAACAGGTAGTCGTTGGCCAGGAACGGCATGCCGTCGCGTATGCTCTCGTACTGGCGCTTCCACAGCGCCCAGGAGACCTGCGCCTCCGGATCCAGCCTGTCGTAGTCGAAGCTGGACTCCATCTCGCGCACCGAGGCCTCCAGCCAGGCCAGCTGCCTGCGGATGGCCTCCTCGCTGACGTCGTCCAGCTGGTCGTTCAGGTCCTTGCGGCCGAGGAAGGACATCCGCAGCGGGCTGAACTGCAGGCTTTCCTCGTACTTCTGCTCGAACCAGGCGTTCAGGCGCTCGCTTTCGCTCTGGGCGGCCTGGGCGGTGGCGTCGGTGGCCGAAGTCTCGCCGGACTGGGGCGAGCAGGCCGCCAGGGCGAGGGCCAGGGCCAGGGTGCTGCAGACGAATGCGGTACGGCGCACGTTGCGTTCTCCGGAGTGACGGAAGCCCCCATTCTGTGGCGCGCGCGGCCCGGGGCCAAGGGGCGGGCGACCGGGCCGGCGCGGTACCATGGCCGTCCGTTCCCCCAGCCGCGCGCGCCATGAGCGACCGTATCCCCGATTCCCCCGTCACCCGGGCCCAGGCCGAGGAGGCCGTGCGCACCCTGCTGCGCTGGGCCGGCGAAGACCCCGGCCGCGAGGGCCTGCTCGACACCCCGCGGCGGGTGGTGGAGGCCTACGCCGACTGGTTCAGCGGCTACCGGGTCGACCCGCACGAGTACCTGTCCCGCACCTTCGAGGAGGTGGCCGGCTACGACGAGATGATCGTGCTGCGCGACATCGAGTACGAAAGCCACTGCGAGCACCACATGGCGCCGATCATCGGCCGTGTGCACGTGGGCTACCTGCCCAACGGCAAGGTGGTGGGCATCAGCAAGCTGGCCCGGGTGGTGGAGGCCTACGCCCGCCGCTTCCAGGTCCAGGAGAAGATGACCGCGCAGATCGCCCAGTGCATCCAGGACGTGCTCAACCCGCTGGGCGTGGGCGTGGTGGTCGAGGGCGTGCACGAGTGCATGACCACCCGCGGCATCCACAAGCGCGGGGTGAGCATGGTCACCTCGACCATGCTGGGCGCCTTCCGCGAGGACGCCCGCACCCGCGACGAGTTCCTGCGCTTCATCGAGGGCCGGCGCTGAGGCGCCGGCGGGAGGCTGTCATGCTCTGCCCGTGCGGCACCGGCCGCGAGTACGAAGACTGCTGCGGCCCCTGGCACGCCGGCGAGGCGGCGCCCGACCCGCTGGCCACCATGCGTTCGCGTTACAGCGCCTACGTGCTGGGCCTGCCGGACCACCTGCGCGCCACCTGGCATCCGTCCACCTGCCCGGCGCACCTGGACCTGGAAGACCCGGACGGCCGCCGCGTGGTCTGGCTGGGCCTGACCGTGAAATCGCACCGCGTCGCCGGCGACCGCGGCGAGGTGGAGTTCGTGGCCCGCTACCGGGTCGGCGGCGGCAGCGCGGTGCGCATGCACGAGCTGAGCCGCTTCGTCCGCGAGGGCGGGCGCTGGTACTACGTGGACGGCGACCTGTCCTGAGCCGGCAGGCGTGCCTCCCGGCGCCCGCCGGCCGGGTCGCGGGACCGGCGGCGTGGCGGGCGCGGGTATCATGCGCGCAACCTGCCGTCCGCACGCCCGCATGCACCCGATCCCGTCCCGGCTGACCGTCCTGCTGGCCTGCGCCCTGGCCGGGTGCGGTGGCGCCGGCGCGCGCGGGCCCGTGCCGGAGGCGGCGCATGCGCCTTCCCACGAGCCCGTTGCCACCATGCCCACGCCCCCCGCGTTCTCCCTGCCGTCCGATTTCACCGCCTGGCAGCAGTCGCCCGTGGTCGCGCCCGAGGCATCCGTGCTGGCCGTGCCGGGGGTGGCCTTCGGCACCTTCCAGGGACTGGAGGCGGTGCTGGTGGAGACCGCGCACGCCAGCGCGGCGGTGGCGCTGTTCGGGGGCCAGGTGCTCTCGTACGTGCCTCGCGGCGGGCAGGACGTGTTCTGGCTCTCGCCGCTGCGTGCGGCCCTGCCCACGCCGGTCCGTGGCGGCATCCCGGTGTGCTGGCCGTACTTCGGCCGCCAGGGCCAGGGCGAGGGCGTGCCCTCGCACGGGTTCGTGCGCACCCTGCCGTGGCGGCTGGTCGAGGCGCGCGCCGAGGACGAGGGCGTGACCGTGGTGCTGGAACCGCCGGCGCTGCAGGGCCTGGACCTGCGCGTGCGCAGCGAGGTCCATGTCGGCCGGCAGCTGCGGCAGCGGCTGGTCACCACCAATACCGGCGGCGCGCCGGTGGTGTTCACCGAGGCGCTGCACAACTACTTCCGCGTGGCCGACGTGGAGGCCGTGCGCGTCGAGGGCCTGGACGGCCTCACCTACCTGGACAAGAACGACGGCTACCGCGCCTACACCCAGCAGGGCGACTGGATCCTGGCCGATCCGCGCGATCCGGGCCGCAGCGACCGCACCTATCCGGGCGCCGGCGGCCGCTACCGGCTGGTCGATCCGGGGCTGGGTCGGGCGATCGAGCTGCAGGTGCAGGGTGGGCGCAGCGCCGTGGTGTGGAACCCGGGCGAGGCCGCGGCCGCGCGCATGGCCGACGTGGGGCCGTACTGGCGCGGCTTCCTGTGCGTGGAGGCGGCCAACGCCGGCCCCGACGTGGTCGCGCTGGATCCCGGCCGGCAGCACGTGCTGGAACAGCGCATCACCGTCACCCCGCTGCCGTAACCGCGCGCCGGGCGACCCGGGCCGTCGTTCGCATCCGTCACCCACCCACATCCGGCGCTGGCGCTCGTGGCGTGCCGATGCCACGGTAGGCGCCGCGTCCGCGGCGACCCGGCCGGCGTGGCCGGCGCCGGCGTTCAACCGCCCCACATCAGGCGCGGCACGGGTGCATGCGCGGTGGCCGGGCGCATCCGTCGCGTCGCCGCCGACGCGGCTCCCGCCGAGCTGGCCGCGAGGGCCGGTGGCGCCCGCAGGCGGCCACGGCGTCGTCGGAAATGTGGCCCACGCCACACGGGCGGTGTGGGCGCGCCCATGCCATCGGGCCGGGGCGCGCTACACTGCGCCGCTTCCGGCGGCCGCATGGGACCTGTTCGTGGATCTGACGCTGCTACGGCCGGGCGCACGTCGCGCCGCCCTGGTGTTCATCTTCATCACCGTGCTGATCGACGTGCTGGCCTTCGGCGTCATCATCCCGGTGCTGCCACACCTGGTGGAGGAATTCACCGGCGGTGACGTGGCCGCCGCCGCACGCTGGGTGGGCATCTTCGGCATGGTGTTCGCCGCCGTGCAGTTCGTGGCCACGCCGGTGCAGGGCGCGCTGTCGGACCGCTTCGGCCGGCGCCCGGTGATCCTGGTCTCCTGCCTGGGCCTGGGCCTGGACTTCGTGCTGATGGCGCTGGCCCGGTCGCTGGGCCTGCTGCTGGTGGCGCGCCTGGTCTCGGGTGTGGCCGCGGCCAGCTTCACCACCGCCAACGCCTACATCGCCGACGTCACCCCGCCGGAGCGGCGCGCGAAGAGCTACGGCATGATCGGCGCGGCCTTCGGCCTGGGCTTCGTGGTCGGCCCGCTGGTCGGCGGCTGGCTGGGCGCGATCGACCTGCGCCTGCCGTTCTGGTTCGCCGCCGGGCTGGCACTGCTGAACTTCCTCTACGGCCTGTTGGTGCTGCCGGAGTCGCTGCCGCCGGAGCGGCGCACGCGGCGCTTCGATCTGTCGCACGCCAACCCGCTGGGCGCGCTGGCGCTGCTGCGCAGCTATCCGCAGGTGGTGGGCCTGGCCGTGGTGGTGTTCCTGGCCAACCTGGCGCACTACGTCTATCCCAGCGTGTTCGTGCTGTTCGCCGACTACCGCTATGGCTGGGGTCCGCGCGAGGTCAGCTGGGTGCTGGCCGGCGTCGGAGTGATGGGCATCATCGTCAATGCGGTGCTGGTGGGCCGGGTGGTGCGCCGGCTGGGCGAGCGCCGCACCCTGCTGTTCGGCCTGGCCTGCGGCGTGCTGGGCTTCGCCATCTATGGCCTGGCCGGCACCGGCGCCCTGTTCCTGGCCGGCCTGCCGGTCAGCGCACTGTGGGCACTGGCCACGCCGTCCACCCAGTCGCTGATCACGCGGGCGGTGGGGCCGGAGGTGCAGGGCCGCATCCAGGGCGCGCTGATGAGCCTGGTCAGCCTGGCGGGCATCGCCGGGCCGCTGGTGTTCAGCCACGTGTTCGCGCTGTTCGTCGGCCAGGACGCGCCGGCGGAAGTGCCGGGCGCGCCCTGGTTCCTGGCTGCGCTGCTGCTCGGCGCCGGCTGGCTGGTGGCCTGGCGCCACGCGCGGCCGGCCGCGGCGGGCGGGGCCGCCGGACCGGCGTAGGCGTCAATCGTTCTCCACGCCCAGGATACGGCCGTCCTGCGGGTCCAGGCGGACCTCGACCTCGCGCCCGTCCGGGCGCTCGGCCTCGGCCTTCCACAGACCGTCGTCGTACTCGACGTCGTGGATCCTGGAATAGCCGGCCGCGGCCAGCCGGGCCTTGATGTCCTCGGCGCCCAGGCGCGATACCTGGCCCTCGGTATAGACCTTGCCGCTGGCCGGATCCACGCGCACGTCCACGCGCTTGCCGTCGGCGCTGGTGGCCTCGGCCTCCCACATGCCGTCCTCGAACTCGAGGTCGTCGACGCGGGTGAAGCCCTGTGCGGCCAGCAGCTCGCGCACTTCGGCCTGGGTCAGGGTGGCCACGGTGCCGGCGGTCTCCGCCTGGGCGCCGTTCTTGTGGGACTGGGCCGGCGCGCCAGGCGCCAGGGTGTGGCGGCCAGGATGGCCATGGCCAGGCCGGCCTTCGCGGTGCTGCGCATGGGGAGTCCTTTTGTCGTGTATGGGCCTGCAAGGCTGGCGCGGCCGGCCTGAGCGCGGAGTGAAGCCGCGCCGGTGCGTTCAGCGTGGACGCGGCGGGCTCAGGCGGCCGGCAGTTCCAGGCGGGTGCGGCCCAGCGGCGCGCCGTCCGGGCCCCAGCGCCGTTCCTCGACGATGCCGCCGCCGGCGCGGTCGAGCGCGACCACGGTGCTGGCGCGGGTGCCGTATTCGCGTCCGCGGATGAACGCCGGCGACAGCAGGCGTTCGCGTTCCAGGCCGATGCCGGTGTCCGGCAGGTACACGTCGGGCCAGGGCGTGTCGTCGGCCAGGGCCGCGAACAGCAGCCGGAACGAGGTGTCCTCCGGCGTGCCCTCCAGCCATTCGGCCAGGCTCACGCCCAGCGCCAGCGCCTTGGGCCAGGGCGCGTCCAGCTGTCCGTTGGACAGCACGTGCACGCCGTCGACCGGCCGGGCCAGCCGCTGCGGATGGTTGGAAAGCCAGCAGCAGGCCTGTGCGTCGAACAGCAGCAGGTTGAACGGGCGGAACGCGGCCGCCTGCGGCGCCAGCGCCTGCGCGTAGGCCTCCGCGCCCTCGCCGCCGCGCAGGTAGTCGCTGGCCAGCAGGCCGCGCGAGCGCCCGTCCTGCGGCGCGCGCGGGTCCCGCACGTTGGTCACCAGCGCGCAGCGGCCGCGCACGTCCACGCCCAGCCAGGTGCCGCCGCCCTCCAGGTCGCGGCCGGCGTACACCCCCGGGGCGTCCTCCCAGCCCGCCAGCGCCGCGCTCGGGCGGGCATGGAACTCGTCGCGGTTGCCGGCCAGCACCAGCCGCCAGCGCGGATGGGTGTTCCAGGCGAAGGCGACCACGCACATGGCGGTCAGCAGCGCCTCAGCGCGGCGCGGCGCCGCACCGCCGCCATCCAGCGCGCGGCCATGGCCGGCGAGGTGATGCACACGGCCGCGTCGGTCACCGTGGTCACCGCGCGCTCCAGCAGCTGGATGTCGGCCTCGTGCTGGCGCGCCACGTGCGGGTCCTCGAAGAACACCACCCGCTGGCACTGCCGTTGCAGCACCAGGTCGGCGATCTGTGCGTCGCCGCCCATCGGGCCGCTCTGGAAGCGGTCCACCCACGGCCGGTCCTGCGGCCAGCCGCGGCTCCAGGCCATCTCGTTGAGGCGCTGGCCGGTGGTGCCGGTGCCCACGCGCCGGGCGAAGCGTGAGAGCACGTCGAAGTGCTCGGCGGCGAAGGCCAACATCTGCGGCTTCATCGCATCGTGCGCGATCAGCGCCAGGGTCTGCGACTCGAACGCGTGGAAGCGGTCGGCCGCCGGGTCGGGGTCCAGGCCGGCGTGGATGCGTTCGTTCTCGATCCAGTCGCAGGCGCTGGCCACAGTGGAGATGAAGGGCTTGCCATGGATCACGCACTGGCGCTTGAGCGCCACCGCCTCGGGGAATACCGAGGACGGATCCACCGGGTCGATCAGGTAGATGGCCCCGTCCAGGGTGCGGTCCTCACCGGGCATGCCCACCACCTCGGCCACCAGCCGCATCAGTCCGCCGTCGCGGCCGTACGGGTAGCGCTTCAGGCCGGGATGCCCGGCCAGCAGACCGGCGCGCACGATGGCGTCGTGAGTGCGGCCGACCGCGTGCAGCTCCAGCCCCAGCTCGCGGATCGCCGGCGCGCAGGCGCGCAGCCAGCGGAACAGGCCGGCGTCGCGGGTGGCGTGGTGCAGGCGGTTGGCGGCAAGTCCCAGGCGCATGTGACGGTCCGTGTGTGGCGGGTCCGCCAGTGTAGGAAAACGTCGCCGCGTGCGGCGATGCCGGCCGCCACGGGGCGGCCGGCGGGTCTCAGGCCGCCACCGCCGCCGTCTGCCCGGCCAGGGCCTGGGCGATGCTGGCGGCCGCGTCGCGGCCTTCGGCCACCGCGGTGACCACCAGGTCGGCGCCGCGCACCGCGTCGCCACCGGCGAACACGCGCGGGTTGGCGGTCTGGTACGGCAGCCGCCCGGGGCCGCCGGTGACGATGCGGCCGTTGGCCGTGCCCTCGATGCCGGCCTGGCGCATCCACTCCGGCACGCTGGGCGAGAAGCCGAAGGCGATGATCACCACGTCGCAGCCGATCACCGACTCGCTGCCCTCGATCGGCACGGGTGCGCGGCGGCCGCGTGCGTCCGGCTCGCCCGGCCTCGTCTCCACCATGCGCACGCCGGTGACGCGGTTGTGCTCGTCGGTCTCGATGGCCAGCGGCTGGCGGTTGAACAGGAAGCGCACGCCCTCCTCGCGGGCGTTGGCCACCTCGCGTGCCGAACCGGGCATGGAGGCCTCGTCGCGGCGGTAGGCACAGGTGACCCGGCCCGCGCCCAGGCGGATGGCGCTGCGCACGCAGTCCATGCCGGTGTCGCCGCCGCCCAGCACCAGCACGCGCCGGCCGCCCAGATCGGGCAGCCGGATGCGGTCCTCCCAGCCGGCGATCGGCCGGCTCTGCGCGGTGGCCGGGTCGGTGCCGGTGACGATGCGCCCGTTCTGCACCAGGAACGGCAGCGCCGGCAGCACGCCCTCGGCGTCCTGGCCGGGCAGGCCGCCGTCGGTGTAGCGGTAGGCGCCCGTGCCCAGGAATACGGCGTCGTACTCGTCCAGCAGCTGCTCCAGGGTGACGTCGCGGCCCACCTCCACGCCCAGGCGGAACTGAATGCCCATGCCCTCCAGCACCTGGCGGCGGCGCGCGATCACCGCCTTGTCGAGCTTGAAGGTGGGGATGCCGAACTGCAGCAGGCCGCCGATCTGCTCGTAGCGGTCGTAGACCACGGCCTGGATGCCGGCGCGGGCCAGGCGGTCGGCGCAGGCGATGCCGGCCGGACCGGCGCCGACCACGGCCACGCGGCAGCCGGTGGGCTGCACGTCGGACAGGTCCGGGCGCCAGCCCTGGTCCAGGGCGGTGTCCACGATGTACTTCTCCACCGCGCCGATGGTCACTGCGCCGAAGCCGTCGTCGAGCGTGCAGCTGCCCTCGCACAGACGGTCCTGCGGGCAGACGCGGCCGCACACCTCCGGCAGCGGGTTGGTGCTGTGGCACAGCTCGGCCGCCTCGAGGATGCGGTTCTCCTGCACCAGCTGCAGCCACTGCGGGATGGCGTTGTGCACCGGGCACTTCCAGCTGCAGTAGGGATTGCCGCAGTCCAGGCAGCGGCCGGCCTGGTGGCGCGCCTCGGCGGCACCGAACCTGCCGTACAGCTCGCCCCAGTCGCCGGCGGTGCGCAGTTCCACCGGGATGCGGCGCGGCATCTCCCGCGGCAGGTCGAGGAACTGGAAGACGTTCGCGCGGCTCATGCGGCCCTCCGCAGGGTGTCGGCCAGGGACTCCAGGCTGGCGGCCTTGGGTTTCACCAGCCAGAACTTGCCGATGTAGTCGCGGAACTCGTCCAGGATCTGCTGCGCCCAGATGCTGCCGGTCAGCTCGCGGTGGCGCTGGATCAGGCGGTGCAGGTGCTGGCGGTGGTTCTCGAAGCCTTCCGGGCTGATGCGGTGGATGTCGATCAGCTCGTGGTTGAAGCGGTCCACGAAGTCGCGGTCCAGGTCCAGCACGTAGGCCAGGCCGCCGGTGAAGCCGGCACCGAAGTTCAGGCCGACCTTGCCCAGCACCAGCACCACGCCGCCGGTCATGTACTCGCAGCAGTGGTCGCCGGCGCCCTCCACCACCGCCAGCGCGCCGGAGTTGCGCACGGCGAAGCGCTCGCCGGCGCGGCCGGCGGCGAACAGCTCGCCGCCGGTGGCCCCGTACAGGCAGGTGTTGCCGATGATCGGGGTGTTGCGCGCCTCGAAGCGCGCCCCGCGTGGCGGGCGGATCACCAGGCGGCCGCCGGCCATGCCCTTGCCGACGTAGTCGTTGGCCTCGCCTTCCAGCTCCAGGTGCAGGCCACCGGCGTTGAACGCGCCGAAGCTCTGCCCGGCGGTGCCGCGGAAATGCAGGGTGATCGGCGCGTCGGCCATGCCCTGGTTGCCGTGGGCGCGGGCGATGGCGCCGGACAGGCGCGCGCCGATGCTGCGGTCGGTGTTGTGGATCAGGTAGCGGTGCTCGCCGCCCTTCCTGTCGCGGATGGCATCGGCCAGCTGCAGGTCCAGCTGGGTGGCCAGGCTGTCGGGCGATTCGTACAGGCGCTGGGCGGCGCAGTGGCCGTCCTGCCGCGGGGCGCCGGCCAGCAGGCGCGATAGGTCCAGGCGCACGTGCTCGCGCGGGGCCGCGTCGATCTGCTCCAGCAGGTCGGTGCGGCCGACGATCTCGTCCAGCGAGCGCGCGCCCAGGTAGGCCAGCCACTGCCGCACCTCCTCGGCCAGCAGGCGGAAGAAGTTCTCCACCCGCTCCGGCAGGCCGGTGAAGTGCGCGCTGCGCAGGCGTTCGTCCTGGGTGGCCACGCCGGTGGCGCAGTTGTTGAGGTGGCAGATGCGCAGGTACTTGCAGCCCAGCACGATCATCGGCGCGGTGCCGAAGCCGAAGCTGTCGGCGCCCAGCAGCGCCGCCTTGACCACGTCCAGGCCGGTCTTCAGGCCGCCGTCGGTCTGCAGGATGGTGCGCTCGCGCAGGTCGTTGGCCACCAGCGCCTGGTGGGTCTCGGCCACGCCCAGCTCCCACGGCACGCCGGCGTAGCGGATCGAGCTGATCGGGCTGGCGCCGGTGCCGCCGTCGTGGCCGGACACGGTGATCAGGTCGGCGCCGGCCTTGACCACACCGGCGGCGATGGTGCCCACGCCGGCATGGCTGACCAGCTTGACCGAGACCAGCGCCTGCGGGTTGACCTGCTTGAGGTCGTAGATCAGCTGGGCCAGGTCCTCGATGGAGTAGATGTCGTGGTGCGGCGGCGGGCTGATCAGGCCGATGCCCGGGCGTGCGTAGCGCAGGCGGGCGATCAGCTCGTTGACCTTGTGGCCCGGCAGCTGGCCGCCCTCGCCCGGCTTGGCGCCCTGGGCGATCTTGATCTGCAGCACCTCCGCGTTGACCAGGTACTCGGGGGTGACGCCGAAGCGGCCGGAGGCCACCTGCTTGATCTTGGAGCGCTTCCCGGTGCCGTAGCGGGCCGGGTCCTCGCCGCCCTCGCCGGAGTTGGAGCGCCCGCCCAGGCGGTTCATGGCGATGGCCAGGGCCTCGTGCGCCTCGGGCGAGAGCGCGCCCAGGGAAATGGCGGCGGTGTCGAAGCGGCGCAGCAGGTCCGAGGCCGGCGCCACTTCCTCCAGCGGCACCGGGGCTCCGGCCGGCTTGAGCGCCAGCAGGTCGCGCAGCGCCGAGGGCGGGCGCGAGTGCACCGCCTCGGTGTAGGCCTTCCAGTCGGCCGGGTCGCCGGTGCGGGTGGCCTTCTGCAGGCTCATCACCACGTCCGGGTTGAACATGTGGTACTCGCCGCCGTGCACGTACTTGATCAGGCCGCCGATCTCCGGCCGGGCGCGGTCGTTCCACGCCGCCTCGGCCAGCGCGCGGGCGTCGGCGTCCAGGCGGGCGAAGCCGGCCCCGCCCACCCGCGAGGGCGTGCCGGCGAAGCACAGCTCCACCACCTCGCGGTCCAGGCCGACGATCTCGAACAGCTGCGCACCGCGGTAGCTGGCGATGGTGCTGATGCCCATCTTCGAGATGATCTTGGACAGGCCCTTGTAGATGCCCTTGCGGTAGCTGCGGCCGATCTCGGCCACCTCGCCACCCTTCTTCAGCTGCAGGATGCCGCGCCGGCCCAGGTCGAACAGGGTCTGGTAGGCCAGGTACGGATAGACCGCGGTGGCGCCGTAGCCGAGCAGGCAGGCGAAGTGGTGCGGATCGCGCGCGGTGCCGGTTTCGATGATCAGGTTGACGTCGCAGCGCAGGCCCTTGGCGCACAGGTGGTGGTGGACCGCGCCGGTGGCCAGCAGGGCGTGCACCATCGGCCGGCCGCGCACCGGATAGCGGTCGGTCAGCAGCAGCATGACCTTGCCGTCGCGCGCGGCCTGCTCGGCCTCGCGGCAGATGCGCTCGATGCCGGCCTTCAGGCCCTCCTCCGGCGTGTAGGACAGGTCGATCTGCGCGTGCTGGCGGTCGTAGGGGGCCATGCGCAGGATCTGCCGCAGCTTGCGCTGCGACAGCACCGGCGAGTTGAGGATGATGTGGTTCACCGTCTCCGGCCCGGCATGGAAGATGTTGGTCTCCTTGCCGAGCTGGGTGGACAGCGACATCACGCAGCTCTCGCGCAGCGGGTCGATCGGCGGGTTGGTGACCTGGGCGAAAGCCTGGCGGAAGTAGTCGAACAGCGGCCGCGCCCGGCGGCTGAGCACCGCCAGCGGGGTGTCGTCGCCCATCGAGCCGGTCGGTTCCTGCTCGGTCTCGGCCATCGGCCGCAGCACCTGCTCCACCTCCTCGACGCTGAGCTGGAACAGCTTGTGGTAGCTGCGCAGGGTCTTCTCGTCGAACGGCTCCTCGGCCAGCGACGGGTCGATCAGCTCGGTCTGCAGGTAGGTCACGCCCTGGTGCAGCCACTGCTTGTACGGGGCGCGGCCGCGGTTGATGCGGTCGATGGCCTCGCTGTCCAGCAGGTCGCCGCGCTTGAGGTCGATGGCGATCATCTCGCCCGGGCCCAGCTTGCCCTTGCGCACCACCCGCTCGGTCGGCACCTCCCAGACGCCGGCCTCGGAGGCGACGATGAAGTGGCGCTCAGAGGTCAGCAGCCAGCGCGAGGGACGCAGGCCGTTGCGGTCCAGGGTGCAGGCGGCGTAGCGCCCGTCCATCGAGACGATGCCGGCCGGGCCGTCCCACGGCTCGGTGTTGAGCGCGTAGAACTCGTAGAACGCGGCCAGGTCGGCGTCCTTGAACTCCAGCGACTGGGTCGCCGGCGGCACCAGGATGCGCAGGGCCTGGATCAGCTCCATGCCGCCGGCCACCAGCAGCTCGAGCATGTTGTCCAGGCTCTGCGAGTCCGAGCCGTGCATGGACACCAGCGGGTCGAACTCGGCGATGTCGAAGCGCGGGGTCTTCCACACCTTGCCGCGCGCCTGCGCCCAGCGCCGGTTGCCTTCGATGGTGTTGATCTCGCCGTTGTGGGCGAGCATGCGGAACGGGTGCGCCAGTGGCCAGCGCGGCAGGGTGTTGGTGGAAAAGCGCTGGTGGAAGACCACGGCGCTGGAGGCCAACTCGGCGCGCATCAGGTCCGGGTAGAAGCGCGCCAGCTTGTCCGGCAGCACCATGCCCTTGTAGCCGATGGCATGTGGCGAGAGGGTCACCACGTAGAAGTCGGACACCTCGCGCAGGCGCTGCTCGGCGCGCCGGCGCGCCACGAACAGGGCCACGAAGAAGGCCTCCTCGTCCTGGCCGGCGCCGGCCTGGACGAACAGCTGCTGGATCAGCGGCAGGGTGTCGCGCGCCAGCTGCCCGCACACCTGCGGATCGGTGGGCACCTCGCGCCAGCCGCGCACGTCCACGCCGACGCGGTGCAGCTCGGCCTCCAGCACGTCGCGGCAGTGCGCGGCCTGGCCTTCGTCATGCGGCAGGAACACCAGCCCGGCGGCCAGGCGCGCGTCCGCATCCAGGGCGATGCCGGCCTCCCGCGCGAGCGCGCGCAGGAACGCGGTGGGTTTGCGGATCAGCAGGCCGCAGCCGTCGCCGGTGAGGCCGTCGGCGGCCACGCCGCCGCGGTGGGTCATCCGCGAGAGCGCGGCAATGGCGGTGTCCACCAGCGCGCGCGAGGGCTGGTCGTCCAGCTGCGCGATCATGCCGAAGCCGCATGCGTCGCGTTCGGTACGAGGGTCGTGGAGCCCGGCCGGCTCCCGATGCCCGTGGCGGTCGCGAAGGGCCATCTGTACCTCGAACAGCAGCAGGTTTTCCGGAGGTTTTTCCGGAAAACGGTGAGGGCGGCACCGCGCACAGTTTCCGTGGAAACTGACGCGACCGAAATGTCGCCGGAATTCCGACTAAAACACAGTTGTTGCGGTGCCGCAAGCCGCCCCGGCCATCCTCCTGAACACCCCAACACCACGCGTTTTTCCGTGCAGGCGCCGCGTCAGCGCCGGCCCCGCCGGCGCATCCGCGCGGGTGTTCAACCGCCGCCATCGCACACGCTCCGGTGAATGCATCCACCGCGTCGCCGCTGGCGCGCTCGTGCAGGAGCAGCCGCGTCCGCCGTCCATACGGAAAACGCCGGCGCGGTGGCCGGCGTTTCCGGATCCGTTTGCAAGCGCGCTCAACCGCAGCGCAGGGCGACGATGGTGTTGGACTCGTCCACTTCCACGTTCAGGCGTGCCCCGTCGAACTCCAGGGTGACCGCCTGGCCCGGGCGCAGCACGCGCACGCGTTCGGCATGGGCATCCTCGCGGGCCTGTTCGACGGTGGCCTCGTCGGCGGGCTGGCCGACCAGCCCCTGCACCGGGCTGGCATCGCACACCGGTGCCGGCGGCGTGCCCTCGGCGGGCTGCATGGCGGCCTCGGCGGCCTGGCGCGCGGCGACCTCGGCCTGCTCCTGTTCGGCCTCGTCCAGCTTCTGCATGTCCTCCTGGCTGCAGGCGGACAGGGCCAGGGTGGTGGTCGCGGCAAGGAGCAGGCAGAGACTCGTACGCATGGGGCCTCCCGGTCGAGAAGTGTCGAAGCTTGCCGCAGTCCGCATTCGCGATGCGTTAACCGGCGTTGGCGGCATTGACGCGGACACGGCGCGGGCGGGCGGACACTGCGGGCCTCCCCGCCGCGCCGGAGCCCGCCTTGCCTGCCACCACCGCCATCCGGCCGTCCGCCGAAGACACCTGCGGCCGCGGCCTGGTCCACGTCACCGACGCCATGCCCGGCCTACGCCGCCGGCGCTGCGGGCGGGGCTTCGCGTACCACTATGACGACGGCCGCGCGGTGCGCGAGGCGGCCACCCTGGCGCGCATCCGCGCCCTGGCCATCCCGCCGGCCTGGCGCGACGTGTGGATCTGTGCGGATCCCTGCGGCCACGTGCAGGCCACCGGCCGCGACGCGCGCGGGCGCAAGCAGTACCGCTACCACCCGGAGTGGGCGCGCCGCCGCGGCGCGGGCAAGTTCGCGCGCATCGTCGCCTTCGGCCGCGCACTGCCGGCGCTGCGCCGGCGGTTGCGGCGCGACCTGGCCCTGCCCGGCCATCCCTGCGACAAGGTGCTGGCCATCGTGGTGGCGGTGATGGACGAGACCCTGCTGCGCATCGGCAACGACAGCTACCGCCGCGAGAACGGCTCCTACGGCCTGACCACGTTGCGCAACCGCCACGTGGCCTTCCTGGCCGGCGGGCGGGCGCACATCGCCTTCCGCGGCAAGGCCGGGCAGGTGCAGGAGGCGGTGATCGATGACCGGCGCCTGGTCCGGCTGGTGCGTCGCTGCCGCGAGCTGCCGGGCCAGGCCCTGTTCCAGTACCGCGACGACGAAGGCGCACTGGTGCCGGTGCAGTCGGCGCAGGTCAACGGCTACCTGCGGCAGGCGATGGGCGAGGATTTCACCGCCAAGGACTTCCGCACCTGGGGCGGCACCCTGGCGGCCATGCGCGGCCTGGCCGCGCTTGCCCCGGCGCCGGACTGCGGGCGCGAACGCGCGGGCCGGCAGGCCCAGGTGGTGAAGGCGGTGGCCGAGGCCCTGGGCAACACGCCGGCGGTGTGCCGCAGCGCGTACATCGACCCGTGCGTGTTCGAGGGTTGGGTCGACGGGAGCCTGCAGTGTGCCTGCGCCGGTTGCCGTGGGCAGCGGCAGTGGGAGCGGGCGGCCCTGGCCTTCCTGCGCCGCGCCCACGGCGGCCGCGGCCGGGTGGCGCGTGGCCCGGCGCCCGCGGGCCGGCCGCCGCGGCGCGGGCGGCGCATGCAGGCGCGGGCCGGGGTCAGCCGCAGCGCATCCCGGTGATGGCGTGGTTGGCGCCGGTCTCGACGATCAGCTCCTCCCCGCCGGAGGCGGTGGCCGGGATCTCCGGGCGGGTGGCGCTGGCCGGCCGTTCCGCGACGCTGCGCACCACCCGCACCCGCAGGCTGTCGCTGTCGATGCGGGCGCGCTCCAGGGTGGGCGCGGCCGCGGCCAGGCCGACCGCGCCGCGCACCCTGTCCAGGTGGCACTGGCCCGAGACCACGCCGTCCACGGGTTCGACGCGGGCGATGCCGGGGCCGGTGGCGCAGGCGGCGAGGGCCAGGGCGGCCAGGGCGGGCAGTGCGGGCAGGAAGCGACGGTCCATGGTGTTTCTCCTTGGCGGCCGTCCCAGCTTGGCCGGGGGAACGTGGGGAGTGCATGAAAAGGGCGATGCTGGATGGGGGCCGCTGAACGGCGGATGTGCCGTGCGGCGGCGGGCGGCAGGGCCGGCTTGTGCAGGATCAAGGCGCGTGGCCTGCCACAGGTCCACTCTGCCGTGATCGGGCGGAACGCGGGCGGGCCCGCCCCGGACCGCCCGGGCGCCGATGCGGAGCGAAGCGGATGAAGCGGATTCTTTGGACGTTCTGGATGTTCCTGCTGGCCCTGTGCGTGCTGTGGCTGCTGGCCGACACGCTGTGGCCGGAGCCGCCGGGCTACTTCGCCTTCCGCACCGTCTGGGTGCAGTTCAGCGGCGTGCTGGCCATCGGCGTGATGTCGCTGGCGATGGTGCTGGCGACCCGGCCCATGTGGCTGGAGCCGCGCCTGGGCGGGCTGGACAAGCTGTACCGCCTGCACAAGTGGCTGGGCATTACCGCGCTGGTGACCGCGACGGTGCACTGGCTGTGGGCCAAGGGCACCAAGTGGGCGGTGGGCTGGGGCTGGCTGGAACGGCCGGTGCGCAAGCCGCGCGGGGTGGCGGAGGACATGGGCCTGGTCGAGTCCACCCTGCGCGGCTGGCGCGGGCTGGCCGAGGACCTGGGCGAGTGGGCCTTCTACGTGGCCGCGGTGCTGCTGGTGCTGGCCCTGGTCAAGCGTTTCCCGTACCGCTGGTTCGCCAGGACCCACCGCTGGATCGCGGTGGTCTACCTGGTGCTGGCCTTCCATGCCCTGGTGCTGGTGAAGTTCGAGTACTGGGCCCGGCCGGTGGGGTGGGCGCTGGCGCTGCTGCTGGCCAGCGGCAGCGTGGCGGCGGTGTGGGTGCTGCTGGGCCGGACCGGCGCCAGCCGCACCGCGCACGGCGTGATCGAGTCCCTGCAGCACTATCCGGGGATGAACGCGCTGGAGACCACCCTGCGCATGGACGCGGACTGGCGCGGCCACCGTCCCGGGCAGTTCGCCTTCGCCATGTCCGATCCGGAGGAGGGGCCGCATCCCTACACCCTGGCCTCGGCCTGGGACCCACAGGACCGGCGCATCACCTTCATCACCAAGGCCCTGGGCGACCACACCCGGCGCCTGCCCGAGCGCCTGCGCGTGGGCATGCGGGTCGAGGTCGAGGGGCCGTACGGCTGCTTCACCTTCGACGACGCCTGCCCGCGCCAGATCTGGATCGGCGCGGGCATCGGCATCACCCCGTTCATCGCGTGCCTGCAGTACCTGGCCAGGCACCGCGACCGCGACCCGCGTCCGATCGACCTGTTCCATCCGGCCAGCGTCGCCGATGCGCAGGGCATCGCCCGGCTGCGCGCCGATGCCGCGGCGGCCGGGGTCACCCTGCACCTGTTCACCGGCCCCGAGGGTGGGCGCCTGACCGGGGACCTGCTGCGCACCCTGGTGCCGGACTGGAAGCGGGCCAGCGTCTGGTTCTGCGGCCCGGCCCCCTTCGGCCGCGTGCTGCGCCGCGACCTGGTGGCGCACGGCCTGGCGCCGGCGGCGTTCCACCAGGAGCTGTTCGAGATGCGCTGAGCGGCCGCGGACGCGACGGCGCCGGACCGGCGGGCCCGGCACCGCGGCCGGAAGACGGATGGCGCGCCTGGAGGGATTCGAACCCCCGACCAACGGCTTCGGAAGCCGCTACTCTATCCGGCTGAGCTACAGGCGCGTGGGCATGGATTGTAACGGAATACGGCCATCGGGGGCACGGGGGTGTTTCCTTGCCAACGATGCCGCATGCTGCTGATCTCCCTGGCCTGGAGCGTGCTGGCCGACGTGTTCGCCGCCGGCGAGGCCAAGCGCCTGTTCGCCCTGATGGCCTCCGGCGCCTCCGCCGGCGGCCTGCTCGGCCCGGTCCTGACCACCCTGCTGGTCGGCCCGCTGGGCCACGGCGGCCTGCTGCTGGGCACTTCTCGAAACCTCCCTCCCCCTTGCAGCCCGTGAGCCGGCATGATGTCGCCCATGATCACCCCGCGCATCAAGCCCTCGTCTTTCTGGCGTCACCAGCCTGGCGCTGACCTGTTCGTGCAGGACCAGCGCCAAGCCAAGTTCGGCGGCTTCATTGCCAACCTGGCAGCAATGGACGAACTGATCGACTTCGCGGCCATTGCCGCCCGGGTCGACACCGCCTGCCCTCGCGCTGACCGTAGCAAAGGCGCTCGCCCGCCGTACCCCACTGAGGTGATGGTGCGGCTGCTGTTCATCCAGTCGCTGTACAACCTCAGCGACGAGGACTGCGAGTACCAGGTGCTGGACCGCATGAGCTTGCCGCACTTCTGCCGCCTGGACGGAGCACTGCACATCCCCGATGCGCGCATGCTGTGGAGTTTCAAGCAGCGCTTGGCCCAAGGCGGTCTGGGCGGGCGCGCCATCTTCGAGGCGGTGAGCCTGCAGTTGCAGCAGCACGGCTACATCCCGCGCGGCGGGCAGATCGTGGATGCCAGCATCGTGCAGGCACCGCTCACCCAGGCGAACAAGGACGAGCGCCAAGCGCTCAACGAAGGCCGCAGGCCCGAGGGCTGGAATGCCAAGCGGCTGCAGCACACCGACCGCGACGCGCGCTGGACCAAGAAGCACGGCAAGAGCTTCTACGGCTACAAGGTGCACGCCAACGC
>NZ_PDWK01000059.1 GCF_010093135.1 Pseudoxanthomonas taiwanensis
GCCGTGCGCTCTGTACTCAGAGACGGGCTCGAACCCCCCAGCCGTTACCAAACTGCACGCACCGGTCTGGCCCCCTCAACGGCGTGTCAGACTCTACCGTGCTGATCTGGCCTGAACATACAAGCCGGGGCCGGCCCGTGGCCGCGGTGGTGCGCGACGACGGCCAGGTGCACCTGGGCGTGGCCGCCCCGGCCGAGCTGGCCGGGGCGCCGGCGGGGGCCTACGTGCGCCTGCCGCTGGACCTGCTGACCGCCGGCTTCGAGCAGGCGCCGCTGCCGGACGGCACCTACCTGGCCCTGCGCCAGGGCAGCCACACCGTGTTCGAGCGCGGGCAGACCGCGCTGGCCCGCAGCGCCGACGCGCTGTCGCGGCCGATCGGCGACACCGGCCTGCGCGCCGCCGCGGCGGTGCCGAACGTGGAGCGCGGCCCGGCCGGCCTGGGTGCGGTGCCATGCCTGGTGGTGGCGGTGCTGCTGGTGCTGCTGGCGGCGCTGCTGCTGCTGGCGGCCAGCCCGCTGGCCGCGCGCCTGCTGCGCCGCGGCCCGGTGGCCGCCGCCGCGGAGGCCAGCGACGAGCCCACCTTTGGCGAGGCGCTGCAGCGCGAGGCCGCCGCCGCGCCGCCGCCGCCGGTGCCCGTGCGGGCCGAGGAAACCGTGGTGGAGGTACAAGTGGAACCTGGCATCTTCCGTGCCTATGACATCCGTGGCGTGGTCGGCCGCGAGCTGACCCCGCAGGTGGCCGCGCTGATCGGCCAGGCCATCGGCTCGGTGATGGCCGAGGAGGGCCTGACCGACATCGTGGTCGGCCGCGACGGCCGCCTGTCCGGCCCGGAGCTGGCCGGCGGGCTGATCGAGGGCCTGCGCCGCGCCGGCCGCAACGTCATCGACGTGGGCATGGTGCCCACCCCGGTGGTGTACTTCGCCGCCTACCACCTGCGCGCCGGCAGTGGCGTGGCGGTGACCGGCAGCCACAACCCGCCGGAGTACAACGGCTTCAAGATCGTGGTCGGCGGCCAGACCCTGTCGGGCGAGGCCATCGCCGATCTTTACGCGCGCATCCGCGACGGCCGCCTGCACCAGGCCGCCGAGCCGGGCCGGCTGGCGCAGGAGGACGTGGCCGAGGCCTACATCCGCCGCATCGCCGACGACGTGCAGCTGGAGCGCCCGCTCAAGGTGGTGGCCGACGCCGGCAACGGCGTGGCCGGCGAGATCGCCCCGCGCCTGCTGGAGGCCATCGGCGCCGAGGTGGTGCCGCTGTACTGCGACGTGGACGGCACCTTCCCCAACCACCACCCGGATCCGAGCGAGCCGCACAACCTGCAGGACCTGGTGGAGACGGTGAAGCAGTTCGGCGCCGACCTGGGCGTGGCCTTCGACGGCGACGGCGACCGCCTGGGCGTGGTCACCCGCGAGGGCGCGGTGATCTTCCCCGACCGCCTGCTGATGCTCTACGCCGAGGACGTGCTGCAGCGCAATCCGGGCGCGCTGGTCATCTACGACGTCAAGTGCACCGGCAAGCTGTCGGACCACATCCTGCGCCACGGCGGCAGCCCGCTGATGTGGAAGACCGGCCACTCGCTGATCAAGTCCAAGATGCGCGAGACCGAGGCCGAGCTGGCCGGGGAGATGAGTGGCCACTTCTTCTTCAAGGAGCGCTGGTACGGCTTCGACGACGGCCTGTACTCGGCCGCGCGCCTGCTGGAGATCCTGGCCGGCCGCGAGGAGAGCCCTTCGGAGGTGCTGGGCGCGCTGCCCGACGCCGTGTCCACCCCGGAGATCAAGGTGCCGGTGGAGGACGACCCGCATGCCATCGTGGCGCGCTTCTCGGCCGCGGCGCAGGCGCCGGACGGCCCGTTCGCCGGCGCGCGCCTGACCACCATCGACGGCCTGCGTGCCGACTGGGCCGACGGCTGGGGCCTGCTGCGCGCCTCCAACACCACGCCGGTGCTGGTGCTGCGCTTCGAGGCCGACGACGAGCAGGCACTGGAGCGCATCCGCGCACTGTACCGCGAGCAGCTGCGCGAGCTGCTGCCGGAGGCGAATCTGGAGTTCTGACGCGGGCCGGCCGCCGCGGCCCTACTGCCGCGGCGGGACCCCGCCGGCGGGGGCGGCGGCCGTGGCCCCCGCGTCCGGCGCCTGGCCGGACTTGAGCGCGCGGTAGCGCTGCAGGGTCTGCTCGATCTCCACGTCCAGCGCCGCGCGCTGGCGCTCGAAGCTGCGCTGCAGCGCCTGGTTGTACAGCAGCTGGGCGTGGCGCTCGCGGATGTCGCCGGCCAGCTTGTCCGGCACCTTGCGCCCGCCCAGCTCGTGCTCGCCGGCGGTGCGCAGCAGGGTGACCAGGCCCTCGCGCAGGCTGGTGATGTTGTAGCGTGCGGTCTTGATGCTGTTTTCCACCAGGGTCACGCGCTCGGCGAACACCCGGCGCAGCTCGTCCTCGTTCTGGAACGAGGTCAGCATGGCCTGGTCGGTGCGGCGGCGGGTCTCCTCGGCGGCGGCCTCGGTGCGGCGGCGCGCCTCCTCCTCGGCCTGGGCGGCGCGCTCCTCGGGCGTGAGCGCGCGCTGCACCTGGCCGGTGCGCAGACCGGAGGCGACGCTGATCTCCTCGCGCTCGGCGGTGACGGCCTCCGGTGGCAGGGCGTCGGCGCAGATGCGCTGGCCGTCCTGGTTCCAGCAGTAGAGCTTCTTGGCGGCCGGAACCTTCTGTTGCGCCGCCGCGACCAGCGGGACAAGGAGCAGGCCGGCGGCCCACGATGCCAGCGGCCTTGGATGGATCGGCGTCACGGCAGCACCCCCTTGCTGCTAGTCAGCCTGTCGGTTGGCAGCCGTAGCGTGCCCGGTAGGCCTGCAACGGCTCGCGGTATGCGGCCAGTTTGTCGTTTCCGGCGGCGAATGCAAGCAGGTCGCCCAGCCCGGCCACGGCCACCACCGGCACCCCGGACTCGGCGGCCACGGCCTGGGCGGCCGAGCGGCGGTCCTGCGCGGAGGCGATCTCCTGCCGGTCCAGCGCCACCACGATGCCGGACACCGTGCCGCCGGCGGCGCGGATGATGCCCAGCGCCTCGCGGATGGCGGTGCCGGCGGTGATCACGTCGTCCACCACCAGCACCCGGCGCCCGGCCAGCGGCGCGCCGACCAGGGTGCCGCCCTCGCCGTGGTCCTTGGCCTCCTTGCGGTTGAACGCCAGCGGCAGGTCGCGGCCGCGCCGCGCGTACTCGCATACCAGCGCGGTGGCCAGCGGGATGCCCTTGTAGGCCGGCCCGAACACCAGGTCGAAGTCCAGCCCGGCTTCGTCCACCGCGTCGGCGTAGCAGGCGGCCAGGCCGGCCAGGCGGGCGCCGCTGTCGAAGCGGCCGGCGTTGAAGAAATAGGGCGAGACGCGCCCGGACTTGAGGGTGAACTGGCCGAAGCGCAGCGCGTCGGCCTCCAGGGCCAGCTGCAGGAAGCGGGTGCGGTGGTCGGACATCGGGGGGCGTCGCGGGGAAACGGCCCCATAGGATAGCGGCCGCCGCGCGGGGCCGGGTTCGCGCGCCCGCGCCGCCGGCGGACGCGATCCGGTAGGCTAGCCCTTTGCCACGCCACCAGCTTTCCCGGATGCGCATCATCAGCTTCAACGCCAATGGCGTCCGCTCGGCCGCCAGCAAGGGCTTCTTCGACTGGCTGCGCCTGCAGGACGCGGACGTGGTGTGCCTGCAGGAGACCAAGTCGCAGGAACACCAGCTGGCCGATCCCTGCTACCGCCCCGACGGCCATCACTGCTTCTACCGCGACGCCACCACGAAGAAGGGCTACAGCGGCGTGGCCATCTACGCCCGCCGTGAGCCGGACGAGGTGATCACCGCACTGGGCTGGCCGGAGTTCGACGAGGAGGGCCGCTACATCGAGGCGCGCTTCGGCAACCTCAGCGTTGTCTCGTTCTACATCCCCTCCGGTTCCTCCGGCGAGCCGCGCCAGGCCTTCAAGTACCAGGTGATGGAGTTCCTGGGTCCGATCCTGGAGGGCTGGCTGGCCAGCGGCCGCGACTACGTGCTGTGCGGCGACTGGAACATCGTCCGCTGCCGCAAGGACATCCGCAACTGGACCTCCAACCAGAAGAACTCCGGCTGCCTGCCGCCCGAACGCGCCTGGCTCAACGGCCTGGTCGGCGAGGACGAGGGCAGCGACGGCACCCCGCCGCGGCCGGGCGGCTGGGTGGACACCTACCGCGTCCTGCACCCGCAGGGCGAGGACTACACCTGGTGGAGCAACCGCGGCGCGGCGCGCGCCAACAACGTGGGCTGGCGCATCGACTACCAGTTCGTCACCCCGTCGCTGGCGCCGCGCCTGCGCGCCTGCTCGATCTACCGCGAACAGCGCTTCTCCGACCACGCGCCGTACACGGTGGACTACGAGGGCGCGCTGCGATGAGCGCCGCCTCCGGCCAGGGCTACCGGGGCTGGGCGGGCATCCGCCGCGCCTTCGGCACGCCCTCGGCCATGACCCTGGCCCTGCTCGGCTTCGGCTGCGGCCTGCCGTTCCTGCCGGTGGCCTCGATGACCCTGTCCACGCGCCTGCGCGACGCCGGCCTGGACCTGGGCAGCATCGGCCTGATCAGCCTGGCCAGCTTCTTCTACCTGCTGAAGTTCCTTTGGGCGCCGCTGATCGACCGCTACCTGTTCGCGCCGCTGGGCCGCTTCGGCCGCCGCCGTTCGTGGCTGCTGGCCGCGCAGCTGGGAGTGATGCTGGGCCTGGGCGCGCTGGCCCTGACCCGCCCGGAGCTGGGCGTGGGGCCGCTGGTGGCCTGGGTGCTGTTCACTTCCTTCGCCGGCGCCACCCAGGACTCGGTGGTGGACGCCTACCGCATCGAGGTCGCCCCGGCCGCGGCGCAGGCCGCGCTGGCGGCCACCTACACCCTGGGCTACCGCATCGGCCTGATCGCCGGCGGCGCCGGCGCGCTGTACCTGGCCGACTTCGGCAGCTGGAAGGCGGCCTACCTGGGGCTGGCCGCGCTGATGGCCCTGCCGGTGGCGGCGACCCTGCTGGGCCGCGAGCCGGTGGCGCCGGAGGCCACGGTGCAGCGCCGGGTGGATTTCCTCGGCGCGTTCTGGCAGCCGTTCTCCAGCTTCTTCGCCAGCAACGGCATCGCCCTGGGCCTGGCGCTGCTGCTGTTCGTGGGCCTGTTCAAGTTCCCCGACCAGGTGATCGGGGTGATGGCCGGGCCGTTCTACCTGGACAGCGGCTACACCAAGGCCGACATCGCCACCGTGTCCAAGCTGTACGGCATCTGGGCCGGCATCGGCGGTGCCTTCCTCGGCGGCCTGTGCGTGGCCGCCTTCGGCTTCCGGCGCATGCTGTTCGTCGGCGCGCTGGGCGTGGCCCTGTCCAACCTGGCCTTCCTGCTGATGGCGCAGTATCCCTCGCAGCTGTGGGCGTTCTACGCGGCCATCACCGCCGACAACGTGGCCCAGGGCTTCGCCGGGACCACGCTGGTGGCCTTCATGTCGTCGTTGACCGACCGCAACTTCACCGCCACCCAGTTCGCCCTGCTGGTGTCGCTGGCCAACCTGCCGGGCAAGTTCGCCGGCGGCGTGTCCGGCTACCTGGTCGAGGCCACCTCGTACTCGACCTTCTTCGTGCTGTCGGCGCTGACCGTGGTGCCGACCCTGGCGCTGCTGGCCTGGCTGTGGCCGCGCATCCGCGAGGCCGAGGCGGGCTGAACCGTCTCGCCTCGGCCGGCGGATCGTGGCAGGCTTGGGACGGACCTGCCGCGGGAGCGCATGCCCATGCCGGAGCTGGTACTGCAGGAGATCGACCCGAGCCTGGCCGAACGCATCCAGCGCGTGGCCAGGGCACGCGGCTGGACGGTGCAGGAGGCCGCGCTGCGGCTGCTGGAGCAGGGTCTGATGGCGGTCGAGCAGGAGGTCGGCAGCGGCCTGGAGACGGACGAGGCCGACGCCCTGGCCGAGGCCATTTCCGCGCTGAAGGACCTGCCCCCGGGCCCGGGGTTCTGAGCGCGGCGCCGCCTCAGCGCTGCAGCAGCGACGACGGTTGCGCGGCGTGCCGCGCCGCGACGGCTGTGCGCGCCGTGCGGCCGGGCGCGTGGCGCGCGGCGGCGTCGGCCTTGCGCCGCTCGCGCACGCGCTGGGCGGCGTAGGCCAGGGCCGAAGCCATGATCAGCGTGTAGCCCAGCAGTTCGGTGCATTCCTCGGCGGCGTTCTTGAACACGCGCACGTAGTGCTCGGCCAGCAGGCCGTGCCACAGCGAGGTCATGCCGAACAGGCGCGAGTACACCAGCAGCAGCACCAGGCCCACGGTCATCACCGCGGCCGAGCGCGAGACCAGGAAGCGGGCCAGGGCCGCAAGCGTGGAGCGGCGGTGGCGCACCGCGTAGCCGAGGCCGGCCGCGGCCACCGCGGTGACCAGCAGCGACCACAGGCCGCGGAACAGCAGGTCCCAGACCGCGTCCAGCTCGCGGACCAGCATTCAGGCGAAGAAGGCGGCGGCCAGCACGGCGAAGCCGCGCTCGTCCTCGCGCGCGCGCGCCAGGCGGACGAACGCCAGCACCGTGGTGGTGAGGAAGCCGAGCTGGGTCAGCTCGACCAGCGACCACTCGCCGACGCTGTTGCGCAGCCAGTGGATGTCGGCGTACAGCAGGGCCACGGGCGTGGCCATGACCAGCGCCAGCAGCGCCGAACGGCCCAGATGGGCCCGGAGGATGTGCAGTTCCTTGTTCACGACGGGGGACTCTTGGGGGAGAGAGCGCGCGGGATGTGGCCGCGGCGGGGCCGTGGTGCCCGCAGGTCGTGGGGCAGATTCTAGCGGCAGCCGGGGGCGCGACCGGCGCGATGGATGGAACGTTGCGTCATCCACGCTTCAGCCTGCGCGCCGTCCGTTCAGGCCGCCGTGGGGATCCCGCGTGAACAGGCCAGGCACGCCACCTGCGCGTGCCGGAAGGCCCGCCCGGCGCCCCGCGCCGGGCGGGAGGAGCGCGGCTTCAGGGCAGCGGCAGCGGCTCGTCGCGCCAGATGGCCACGTGCGGCCCGCCGGCGGCGCCGATCCAGCCGCGGTCCATGCCGCCGGTGTTGAACGGGAAGGCGGCCTTGCCCTGCGCGTCCAGGGCGATCGCGCCGCCGTCGCCGCCGGCCTGCGGGACCAGCCGGTTGATGACCTCGTCGGCGGCGCGGGCCAGGCTGCTGCCGGACAGGCGCACGCGCGCGCAGATCTCGTGCGCGGCGGCGGTGCGGATGTAGAACTCGCCCCAGCCGGTGCCGGACACGGCGCAGCGTGCGTCGGCCCAGGTGCCGGCGCCGATGATCGGCGAGTCACCCACGCGGCCGTAGCGCTTGTTGGTCATGCCGCCGGTGGAGGTGCCGGCGGCCAGGCGGCCATCGGCGTCCAGCGCCACCGCGCCCACCGTGCCGAAGTAGGCCCTGGCCGGTGCGTCCGAGTGCAGCGCGTGCGGCTTGCTGTCGTCCTGCAGCGCCTGCTGCAACTGGCGCCAGCGCTTCTCGGTGCGGAAGTAGGACGGATCCACCAGGGCGATGCCCTGTTCCCTGGCGAACTGCTCGGCGCCGTCGCCGACCATCATCACGTGGCGCGACTTTTCCATGATCGCCCGCGCCAGGGTGATCGGGTTGCGCACGCGGTGCAGGCCCGCCGCCGCGCCGGCGCGGCCGCTGGCACCGTCCATGATCGAGGTGTCCAGCTCGTTGCGGCCGTCGTGGGTGAACACCGCGCCGCGCCCGGCGTTGAACATCGGCGCGTCCTCCAGCACGGTCACCGCCGCGGTCACCGCGTCCAGCGCCGGCATGCCGGCCTGCAGCCGCGCGTAGCCAGCGCGCAGCGCCTCGGCCAGCGCCGCGCGCGCGGCCTGCTCCTCCTCCGCGGTGAGGTCGCCCGGCTCCACGCCGGCGCCGCCGTGGACCACCAGCAGCGGCCGGTCCAGGGCCACCAGCACGCCGTCGCGCACCGCAAAGTCGCGCCGCGCCAGCGGGTTCTCCACCTCGCCCGAGGGCAGGTGCAGCACCGAATCCGGGCCGGCCACCAGCACCTGCACCCGTTCCTGGCGCATCGGTGCGTCCTGCGCCTGCGCGGCCAGCGGGCCGCGCACGACGGTGGCGCCGGCGCCCGGTGCGGAGGCGTACACGCGCGCGCGGCCGTCGGCTTCCACCGCCACCGCCGCGTCCTCGTCCACGCCCAGCCCCAGCAGCGGCCGGCCGGCCATGGCCTCGGCCTTGGCCAGGAAGGCCAGCAGCCGGCCCAGGCGGTCGCGTTCGCCGAAGTGGGTGTCGGTGAGCACGCCCTCGAGCAGGGCCAGGCGCAGGAAGCCGGTCTCGATGGTGACCGCATCGCCCAGCGGATCGGCCAGAGCCTGCGGGCTGGTGATGCTGCCGCCGTCCATCGCCCCGTACAGGTACTCGCCCAGGATTGCCAGGCCGGCGCTGGTGCCGCCCAGCGGCTTGCCGGCGCGCACGTGCGCCTCCAGCGCCGCGACCACCGGCGTGCCGCGCCAGAAGCGCACGTAGCGCGCCTGGTGGCCGCCGGCGATGAAGATGCCGTCGGCGCGCCTGAGCGCGCGCAGCACGGCGCGGTCGTAGGCCGCCGCGCGGTCGTGGAACACGAAGGTCTCCACCGAGGCGACGCCGCCGACCTCGTTGTGGAACTCCTCGCCGATCTCCCCGCCCTGGGAGGCGCGCAGGACCACGATGTGGCCATGGCCGGCCTTGGCCATGAACCAGCGCAGGGCGTCGTGGTTGCGGTCGCCGCCGCCCATCAGCAGCAGACCGGGCTGCACCTTGCCGGGCGTCCTGGCCGTGCGGTCGCCGACCAGGTAATGCCCGTACTCGGCCGCCGCCGCCGAGGCGGCCAGCGCCCAGGCCAGGGCCAGCCCGGCCAGCTTCCACACCGTACCCACGCGTCTGCTCATCGCACCTGCTCCCACAACGGATCCGTCCGCGGCACCGTGCCGCGGCCTGCACCAAGGTACTAGACGAACCGGCGCGCGCATGCCCCCATCGCTGGGCTAGAGTGCGGCCATGCTCAACGACCTCGACGCATGGTTCGTCCGCGAGATCCTGGTGCACGAGCGCGCGCTGGCCGGATACCTGCAGCGCTGCTGGCCGCACCGCGACGAGCTGCACGACCTGCGCCAGGAGGTCTACGCGCGGGTCTACGAGGCCGCCCGCCGCGAACGCCCGGCCTCGCCGCGGGCGTTCCTGTTCGCCACCGCGCGCCACCTGATGACCGACCGGGTGCGCCGCAGCCGGGTGGTGTCGATCGAGCCGATGGGGGATTTCGAGTCCTCGAACGTCTACCCCATCGACGAGCTCTGCCCCGAGCGCTGGACTGGCGGCCGCCAGGCGCTGCGGCGCCTGGTGGAGGCGCTGGACGCGCTGCCGGACCGCTGCCGCGAGGTGGTGTGGCTGCGCCGGGTGGAGGAGCTGCCGCAGCAGGAGGTCGCGCGGCGCCTGGGCATCAGCGGGAGGACCGTGGAGAAGCACCTGGCCAAGGGCATGCGCCTGATCGCCGACCACCTGTTCGGCGGCGACCCGGCGCGTGGGCGCGGGGCGCCGGCCGCAGCCGCGCCCCTGGAGGAAGGCCATGGACGACAGCAGGACGATTGAGCGCACCGCCGCGCAGTGGCTGGCGCGGCGCGAATCGGGCGCGTGGAGCGCGCGCGACCAGCAGGCCCTGGAGGCCTGGCTGGAGCAGCGCACCGAGCACCGCGTGGCCTGGCTGCGCCTGCATGCGGCCTGGGAGCAGGCCGGGCGCCTGCGCGCGCTGGCCGCGGGCCTGCCGCCGGGCCAGGTGCCCGAGCGCGGCCGCTGGGCAGCCTGGGCTGCCGGCGACGGAGCCCCGGCCGCATCGCCGGTGCCCGATCTGCGCGCGCTGCGCTTCGCCCCGCGTCCCCCGCCCCGGCCCGCGCGCTGGCCGCGGCGGCTGGCCGCCTGCCTGGCGCTGGCGATGGCCGCCGGCGCGGGCTGGGGCGCCTGGCAGCTGTCCGGCCGGCAGCAGGCCCACTACGCCAGCGCGGTTGGCCAGGTGCGGGAGGTGGCGCTGGCCGACGGCTCGCGCGCCACGCTCAGCAGCGGCACCCGCCTGGCCGTGTACCTGGACCGCGGCCAGGGCCGGGGGGTGCTGGAGCAGGGCGAGGCCCTGTTCGAGGTGGCGCGCGACCCGGCACGCCCGTTCGCGGTGGAGGCCGGCGGCTACCGCGCCGTCGCGGTGGGCACCCGCTACGCGGTGAGGCGCGAGGCCGGGGCGCTGCGGGTGGTGGTGACCGAGGGCAGGGTGCGCCTGGAGGACCTGCCCGGTGCCGGCGCGCCGCGGCCGGTGTCGCTGCTGCCGGCCGGCAGCGTGGCCACCGCCGGCGGAGACGGGGTGCTGGTGCGCAACCTGCCGGTGGAGGAGGCGCAGCGCTACCTGGAGTGGCGCGACGGCTTCCTGGTCTTCGACGACACGCCGCTGGAACAGGCGGCGGCCGAGTTCAACCGCTTCAACCTGCGCCGCCTGGAGCTGGCCGACCCGGCGGTGGCCGCGCTGCGCGTCGGCGGCCACTTCCGCTGGTCGAACCTGGACGCCTTCGTCGGCCTGCTCGAGCAGGGCTTCCCGGTGCGCGCCGAGCGGCACCCGGACCGGATCGTGCTGTACGCGCGCTGACGCTTCCCCGGGATGGGGGCAACGGCCGCCTCGTTCGTCACAGCAGGATGAGCGTGCCGTCCCGGCACGGGAGAGAAAGAACCGATGCATGCGCCCTCGCGTGTCCTGTTGCTGACCCTGGCCTGTTCGGTCGCCCTGGCGGCCCAGGCGCAGGCCCGTTCCCCCCACATCGATGTGCCCGCCGGCGACCGGGCGGCCGCCCTCAACGCCCGGGCCCGCCAGTCCGGCACCCAGCTGGTGTACCGGGCCGAGGACCTGAAGGGTCGCCGCACCGCCGGGGTGCGCGGCGCCACTTCCGCCGACCAGGCGCTGGAGCAGCTGCTGCGCGGCAGCGGCCTGGCCGCCCGCCGCGACCAGGCCAGCGGCGCTTTGCTGGTGGCCCGCCAGGATCCGGCGCCGGCCCCCGCGCCGGCCCGCGCCGCGCCGCAGCCGGCCGCGTCCGCGGCGGAGGCGCCGCAGGAGATCGTCCACATCGACACGGTGCAGGTCACCGGCTCGCGCATCCCGCGCGCGCAGATCGAGGGCCCGGCGCCGATCACCGTGGTCACCGCCGAGCAGATCCAGGCCAACGGCTTTACCACCGTGCCGGACATCCTGCGTGGCCTGACCCAGAACAGCGGCGAAACCCAGAGCCAGCAGTCGGCCAGCGGCGCCGACTTCTCGCCCGGCGCGCAGCAGGTGGACCTGCGTGGCCTCGGTCCCAACCACACCCTGGTGCTGGTCAACGGCCGCCGCATCGCCGATTTCCCGCTGCCGTTCAAGGGCCGCAGCAACTTCACCGACATCTCCAACATCCCGGTGGCGATGATCGAGCGGGTGGAGGTGCTGACCGGCAGCGCCTCGGCCATCTACGGCTCGGACGCCATCTCCGGCGTGGTCAACTTCATCCTCAGGAAGCGTGCCGACGGCACCACCGTGGACGGGCGCATGGGCCCCACCAGCGAGGGCGGCGGCGAGTCCTTCGAGGCCAGCCTGGTCGGCGGCTTCGAGCGCGGCCGCCTGGGCGGCGTGTACAGCGTCGACCTGGTCTCGCAGGTGCCGCTGTGGGCCTACGAGCGCGACATCCAGGACTCGACCCGGGACGCGCCCACCGCCAACACCCGCATCGCCCGCCGTGCCTACCTGCGCACCGACTGGTGGGACGACTACATCGACCCGGGCCAGGCCGCCTGCGATGCCCTGGCCGGGCAGAACCGCGGGACCACCTACCACGCCTACCGCCCGCGCTACGGCTACTACTGCGGCAGCGACGAGGCCATCGGCTACGGCACCATCCTCAGCAAGCGCCGAGGGGTGAATGCCTACGCCTCGCTGACCTACCTGTTCGACAACGGCAGCGAGTGGTTCGCCGACGTGCAGGCCGGCCACCACGACGTGGCCCTGTTCCGCGACGTGACCTCGTGGAGCCACATGGGCGCCGACGGCAACGAGGAGGGCTACTTCTTCAACCGGGTCACCGGCCAGGTGGAGTACTGGCAGCGCCAGTTCTCGCCGGAGGAGATCGGCGGCCTGGACCGCAACATGATCGAAACCACGCAGAAGACCTTCGGCCTGACCACCGGCTTCAAGGGCAGGATGGGCGAGGCGTGGGACTACGAGGCCTCGCTGGGCTGGTCGCAGTACAGGGCCACCATCAGCTGGCCGCAGATCGTGGCCGCGCGCGCCAACGAGCTGTTCCTCGGCCCGCAGCTGGGCGTGGACGACGACGGCTTCCCGGTCTACGACGCCGACCCGGCGCGCCTGTACCGGCCGCTGACCCGCGCCGAGTACGACGCCATCGCCGCGCGCAGCGTGTACCACCCCGAGTCGGAGACCGGCACCCTGGCCCTGACCGTGGCCACCGGCGAGCTGTTCCGCCTGCCGGGCGGCGATGCCGGTTTCGCCGCCACCGTGGAGCTGGGCCACCAGGCCTACGATCTCAACCCCGACCCGCTGGCCACGCAGTACCACTACTACAGCTGGAAGGACTCCGACGGCCACGGCAGCCGCAACCGCTGGGCCACCGCCGCCGAGCTGCGCCTGCCGCTGCACGACACCCTCAACCTGAGCCTGGCCGGCCGCTACGACCAGTACCGCTACGCCGGCAACTCGGTGGGCAAGGCCACCTGGAGCGCGGGCCTGGAGTGGCGCCCGGTCCAGACCCTGCTGCTGCGCGGCTCCTACGGTACCGCCTTCCGCGCCGCCGACCTGCACTACGTCTTCGCCGGCACCGGCAACGACGAGACCTCGGGCATCGACTACTACCGGTGCCTGGTGGACGGGGCCGACGACTGCTCCGACTACGACGAGGGCCTGATCCGCACCCGCGCCGGCAACCGCGAGCTGGAGCCGGAGACCAGCACCTCCTGGACCGCCGGCTTCGTGTGGTCGCCGCTCGAGGGCCTGGACATCTCCGCCGACTGGTTCGACATCGACATGCGCGACCAGGTGCAGGACATGCGTGTGGACGCGATCCTGCGCGACGAGGCCGCCTGCCGCCTGGGCAGCCTGGACCCGGCCTCGCCGACCTGCGTGGACGCGCTGGCGCGGGTGTCCCGCAGCGCCACCAGCGGCGCGCTGTACGGCATCCACGTCAGCCCGGTCAACGTCGCCCGCGAGTACACCAGCGGTGTGGACGTGGCCGCGCGCTACCGCCTGGACACCGGCATCGGCCGCTTCACCCTCGCCTTCAACCACACCTGGGTGAAGGAGCACGAGTACCAGCAGTTCCCGGGCGACCCGGTCGAGGACCAGTTCGCCATCAACAGCGGCTTCGACATCCCGCGGACCAAGAGCGGCGCCAGCCTGGGCTGGGAGCGCGATGCCTGGGCGGTGACCCTGTACGGGCAGCGCCTGGGCCGCCTGCCCAACGGCTGGTCCTACGACCAGGTGTGGGAGGAGGGCGATCCGGGCCCGTGGATCGCGGCCACCTACCGCTACAACGCCTCGGTGCAGTACCGCTTCGACGCGCGCTCGCGGCTGAGCCTGTCGGTGGTCAACCTGGCCAACAGGATGCCGCCGAGGGATCCGACCTACACGGCGTATCCGTACTACGACATCGCCTGGTTCGACTCGGTGGGCCGGCAGATCCACCTGCAGTTCACCCACCGCTTCGGCGGCAGCGGACCGTAGGCGCCGCCCGGGAGGGCATGGGCGCCGCGGTCCCGGCCGCGGCGCCTTTCCGTGCGCCGCAGCGGCCGGATCAGGCCGGGTGGACCACCCCCAGCACGCGCGGCCCGCGCGCGCCGGTGACCGCCGGCAGGTTGCCGGGCAGGCCGGCCAGGGTCTGCCGCGCCAGCCAGGCGAAGGCCATGGCCTCGACGTAGTCCGGGTCCAGCCCGTGCACGGCGGTGGACTCCACCACCACGCCGGGCAGGCGCGCGGCCAGGCGCGCCATCAACAGCGGGTTGCGCACCCCGCCGCCGCACACCAGCACCCGCGCGGTGCCCGGCTGGTGCGCGCGCAGCGCATCGGCGGCGGTGGCCGCGCTCAGCTCCAGCAGGGTGGCCTGCACGTCGGCCGGGGCCTCGCCACCGCGCAGCCGCGCCTGCACCCACTCCAGGTGGAAGTGCTCGCGGCCGGTGCTCTTGGGCGGTGGCAGGGCGAACCAGGGCTCGGCCCGCAGCCGTGCCAGCAGCGCCTGGTCCACCGTGCCGCTGGCGGCGAACGCGCCGCCGGCGTCGTAGGCGGCGCCGGTGTGGCGCTGGCACCAGGCATCGAGCAGGGCGTTGGCCGGGCCGGTGTCGAAGCCGCGCACCGCGCCGGCGCGCGGCAGCAGGGTGTAGTTGCCGATGCCGCCGAGGTTGAGCACCGCGCGGTCCTCGTCCGGCGCATGCAGCAGCGCGGCGTGGAAGGCCGGCACCAGAGGCGCGCCCTGGCCGCCGGCGGCCACATCGCGGCGGCGGAAGTCGCACACGGTGGTGATGCCGGTGCGCTCGGCGATCACCGCGCCGTCGCCGATCTGCAGGGTGAAGGGCGCCTCCCCGTGCGGACGGTGGCGGATGGTCTGGCCGTGCGAGCCGATCGCCGCCACCTGCGCCGGGGCGATCCCGGCCTGCTCCAGCAGCGCCCGCGCGGCGGCGGCGAAGGCCTCGCCCACCTGCACGTCCAGCCGGCCCAGCTCGTTCAGCGAGCGTGGCTCGCCGCCCTGGCCGATGGCCACCAGACGCTCGCGCAGGGCCGCCTCCCACGGGTGGGTGCGGGCGGCCACCAGGCGCAGGCCGGCGGTGGACGGGCCGTCGGGGAACTCGACCAGCGCGGCGTCGATGCCGTCGGCGCTGGTGCCGGAGATCAGGCCAAGGAAGAGATGCGGCATGCGCGCCATTGTAGGCGCGGTGCCCGCCTCAGCCGCGCTTGTCCGCCTTGCCGCCGGACTTGCCGGCGTCGGCGTCGGCGAACATCAGCTTCTCCATCTGCTGCATGTGCGCCAGGGTCGGGGCGGTCTGCCGGCGGAACGCGGCCAGGGCGGCGCCCTTGAGCGGCTCCGGCGGCGGCAGGGTCACCGACAGCGGATTGCGGTGCACGCCGTTGACGCGGAACTCGTAGTGCAGGTGCGGGCCGGTGGCCAGGCCGGTGGAGCCGACGTAGCCGATCACCGTGCCCTGGGACACGCGCTGGCCCTGGCGGATCTTGCCGAAGCGCGACATGTGCGCGTACAGGGTGGTGTGGCCGCGGCCATGGTCCAGGATCACCACGTTGCCATAGCCGCGCTGCTGGCCGACGAACTGCACGCGCGCGTCGCCGGCGGCCATGATCGGGGTGCCGGGGCTGGCGGCGTAGTCCACGCCCTTGTGCATGCGCATGGTGCCCAGCACCGGGTGCTTGCGCGAACCGAAGCGCGAGGTCAGGCGCGCGTACGGGATCGGCATGCGGATGAAGCTCTTCTTCAGCGGCCGCCCGTCCGGGGTGTAATAGCCGACCTTGCCTTCGTACTCGAAGCGCACGCCGGTGTAGGTCTTGCCGCCGGTGGTGAAGGACGCGGCCAGGATGCGGCCGGGGCCGATGCGCTCGCCGTCGCGCCAGGTCTCCTCGACCACCGCGCTGAAGCGGTCGCCCGGCTGCACGTCCTTGAAGTCGATGTCGTAGGTGAAGATCTCGTCGGTCATCACCGCGATGGCCGCCGGGCTGAGTCCGGCCTTGCGGCCGGCGGCGTACAGCGAGTGCTCGATCTCGGCGCTGGTGACGGCGATCCGGGTGGTGGTGGCGCGCTCGTGCACCTTCTCGTGGATCTCGTCGCCGTCCACGTGCAGCTCCACGCGCTCGGTGGGGCTGCGGTCGAAGCGGAAGCCGCGCAGCCTGCCCTGCTCGTCCAGGGCGAAGGCCAGCTCGGTGCCGGGTTTGAGGCGGGTCAGCGCCTCGCGGTTGCCGGGCCGCTCGAGGATGCGGTGCATCACCTCGACCGGCACGCCCATCCGCGCGAACAGGGCGCCGAGGGTCTGGCCGCGCTCCACCTGCACCACCTCCCACTGGTGCCCGGGCTGGGCCGCCGGCGCGTCCACGCTCAGCGGCGGCAGGCTCAGTGGCAGCGTGGCATGGGCCTGCGAGGCCGGCGGCAGCTGCGAGGAGAAACCGGGGACGATGGTGGCCACCAGCGCGCCGAGGGTGGCGAACAGGCTGGCGTGCAGCCAGTGGCGGCGGGTCCAGCGGGTGTTGAATGCCGCGGGGAACCGCTGCCTGAGCTTGCGGTGGAGGAGACGGTGGTGGAGGACGCCGAGGCGGCCGTGGAACTGCTGCTTGCGGATGCGGCCGTGGTCGGTCAGGGGCATCGAGCGGGTTTCCTTCACGGGCCCCTGGGGCGTGGCCCTGCCGGGGCGTACCATAGTCACCTGAAATCCCCGCGTCAAACCATTGATGTTAATGAACTTTCCGCTGGCGCCGCGGTTAACTAGCACTTAACATCGCGTTCAAGTTTGTCAGGGCGCCGCGCGTCCCCCACCGGAGCCATTCTGTGTCGTCCATCGAAGAATCCATCGCCCTGATCAGCCGGGGCGCCGACGAGATCCTCAAGGTCGAGGAGCTGGAATCGCGGCTGAAGCTCGGCCGCCCGCTCCGGGTCAAGGCCGGCTTCGACCCCACCGCGCCGGACCTGCACCTGGGCCATACGGTGCTGCTGAACAAGATGCGCCAGTTCCAGGACCTGGGACACCAGGTGATCTTCCTGATCGGCGACTTCACCGGGATGATCGGCGACCCGACCGGCAAGAGCGCCACCCGCAAGCCGCTCACCCGCGAGGAGGTGCTGGCCAACGCGGAGACCTACGCCGAGCAGGTGTTCAAGGTGCTGGACCGCGGGCGCACCGAGGTGCGCTTCAACAGCGAGTGGTTCGGGAAGATGAGCGCGGCGGACATGATCCGCCTGGCCGGCCAGCACACCGTGGCGCGCATGCTCGAGCGCGACGACTTCGCCAAGCGCTTCGCCGCGCAGCAGTCCATCGCCATCCACGAGTTCCTCTACCCGCTGGTGCAGGGCTACGACTCGGTGGCGCTGCAGGCCGACGTGGAGCTGGGCGGCACCGACCAGAAGTTCAACCTGCTCATGGGCCGCGGCCTGCAGGAGCACTTCGGCCAGCCGCCGCAGATCGTGCTGACCATGCCGCTGCTGGAAGGCCTGGACGGCGTGCACAAGATGAGCAAGTCGCTGGGCAACTACATCGGCATCACCGAGCCGGCGATCGACATCGTCAACAAGACGATGAGGATCGGCGACGAGCTGATGTGGAAGTGGATCGAGCTGCTCAGCTTCGAGATCACCGCCGCCGAGGCGCGCAGGCTGCGCGAGGAGGTGGCCGCCGGCCTCAACCCGCGCGACGTCAAGCTGCGCCTGGCGCGCGAGCTGGCCGCGCGCTTCCACGGTGCGGCCGCGGCCGAGCAGGCCATCGCCGGCTGGCACGCCGCGGTCACCGGCCGGGGCGACACCTCGCTGCTGCCGCTGCAGGAGGTGGCCATCCCCGCCGAGGGCATCCGCATCGCCGCGCTGCTGACCGCCGCCGGCATCACCCCGTCCAACTCCGAGGCCAACCGCAAGCTGAAGGAGCGCGCGGTGCGCGTGGACGGTGCGGTGGTCGAGGACCCGCAGCTGAGCTTCCGCCCCGGCTTCGAGGGCGTGCTGCAGGTGGGCAAGCGCAACTTCGCCCGGGTCCGCCTGGTCGCCGCCTGAGCCGGCGCGGCCCGCCGCGCCGGAGCGTCTGCGTGACCACGCAGTCGCGGCCGCCGCGCTTGGCCGAGTACAGCGCCTCGTCGGCCGCGCGCATCAGCATGGACAGCGGCATCGGCCGCGGCGAGAGCGCCACGCCGAAGCTGGCGGTCACCTGCACCGGCGGCGCCGGCGGGTCCAGGCGGGTGCCGGCCAGCGCGGCGCGGATGCGCTCGGCCAGTTCCCGTGCGTTGCGCGCCTCCGGCCCGGTCACCACGATGACGAACTCCTCGCCGCCGGTGCGTGCGAACACGTCCTGCTCGCGGGTCTGCGCGCGGATGGTGTCGCACAGCTTCTGCAGCACCAGGTCGCCGATCTCGTGCCCGTAGCGGTCGTTGACCTGCTTGAAGCGGTCCAGGTCCAGGGCGATCACCGCCAGGTTCGCCTCGCGGGTGAGCCGTTCCAGCTCCGGGTCCAGGCGGGCGAACAGGCCGCGGCGGTTGAGGGTGCCGGTGAGCGGGTCCAGCATCGCGGTCTGGCGCAGCGATTCGGCGGCGCGGAAGCTGGCCAGCATCAGCATGCAGAAGTTGACCAGGTACCACAGCGCCAGGTCGACGTTGACCCAGGCCTCGTTGGGCCCGTAGCGGCCGGTCAGGGCCTGCAGCAGGTCGCGTTCGTACAGCCAGGCCAGGACCACCGCGGCGGCCATCACCAGGCGCGCCGGCACCCGCAGCGGCGGCATGTCCAGGCGGCGCAGCTGCCACAGCAGCACGCCCAGCAGCACCAGCCCGGCCAGGCTCATCGCCGCGCCCTGGTCGTCGATCGCGTCGCCGGCCAGCCAGGCCAGCAGCGGCAGCACGGCCAGCGCCGGCACCAGGGTCCATTCGGCGCGGCTCAGCGGACGCTGCTGCACGAACTTCACCAGGGAGCCGGCCATCACCGCCAGGCCGCCGCAGGCCAGCATCCCGCCGGCCGTGGCCGCCGCGGTGGTGGCGCCGGAGGCGCCGGCGCGGGCCAGCTAGGGCCTGTTAACACTACGTGCTAACATACTGCGCATGGAACTTACGCCTGCGCAATTCGCGCGTATCGAGGATTGCCTGCCGCGGCAGCGGGGCAATGTGTCGCTGGACAACCTTCAAGTGCTC
>NZ_PDWK01000005.1 GCF_010093135.1 Pseudoxanthomonas taiwanensis
TCCGCCAGGCCAAGTACGCGCGGCGCTACCTGGCCGAAGCCGCCTACCGGTTCAACCGTCGCTTCCGCCTGCATGAGATGCTGCCGCGACTGGCCACCGCCATGCTGCGCTGCAAGCCTTGCCCCGAGCCGGTCTTGCGCGCTGCGAGCAATTTTCATGGCTGAGGGTCGGGGCTAATCAGGAAACATTAAGCACCGGATGCTCCTGCGGGCGCGGAACGCGCGGCGCCGGCCATGCCGGCGCGCGGTCAGTCCGCCGGTTCGGGCAGCACGCGGAAGCGCACGTACAGGCCGAAGTGGTCGGAGGCCCACACGCCCCCGGCATCCGGCGCGGTGAACAGTCGCCGCGCCTCGACCGGCTGCAGGCGGCCGCGCTCCAGGAACACGTGGTCGATGCGGGCGCGGCGCTCGAAGTAGTGCGGGTTGAGCGTGGTGGCGCCGTCCGGCCGGGTGTGCGGATGCAGCGCCTGCCAGGCGTCCACGTGGCCGCGGTGCAGAGCGGCCAGCTCCGGCGCGTCGCTGGTGGCGTTGAAGTCGCCTGCGATCACCACGGGCAGGCCTTCGGAGGTGGCTTCGATCCAGGCCAGCAGGTCCTGCACCTGGCGTTCGCGGATGGCGCCGCCTTCGGGCGTCCAGTGCAGGTGGGTGACGTACAGGTTGAGCGGCCGGTCGCCGGCCAGCACCCGCACCAGGCCGGCCGTGCGATGGTCCTCGAGCGGGTGCAGCAGGGTTTCGCCGCGATCGAGCACGGTGCCGCGCACCAGCAGGGCGTTGCCGAAGCGGCGCGGGCTGCTGGGCGGATCGGTGGTGGTGAAGTGCCAGTCGTAGCCCAGCTCGCGCGCCAGCCAGACCGCCTGGTTGGGCAGGTCCTCGTGCTGCAGCACCTCCTGCAGGGCGATGGCGTCCGGCCGCAGGCGGCGCAGTTCCTCGACGATCTGCACGCGCCGCCGCGGCCAGTCGTCGCGGTCGTGGTAGAGGTTCAGCGTGACCAGGCTGAACTCGTGCGCCGGCACCCGGCCTCGCTGGCCGTCGTCCGCCGGCGCCGCGCCGGGGGCGGTGGCGATGGCCAGGAGGACCAGCAGGCGGCGCAGCGTGTTCATGGCGTCGGCGGCGGCGTGTCCAGGCGCAGCACCGGGTACAGGCCGTAGCGCTCGTCCCAGGCCGGGTGCAGGCGGTAGAAGAAGTCCAGGCGCGCCTGCGGGCTGGGGGCGAAGGCCGGGTCGCTGGCCAGGCGCTGCTCGAAGCGTGCGCGCAGGCCTGGATCGGCGGCCAGCATCTCCCGGGCCACGGCCTCGGCCACGTACGGCTCCATGTATTCCTTGCGCTCGAAGGCGTTGTTGAACAGTCCCCAGGCGGCCAGCGAGTCGGGTGCCTGCGGTTCCAGCAGGGCCACGGCCAGGCGCGACAGCGGCTGCTGCAGCGGCACGTACAGGGCGCCGGCGCCCACGTCGCGCGGCTCGGCCTGCCAGCGGCCCTGCAGCGCCAGGCGCTGGTGGCCCTCGGTGGTGCGGGCGGCGAAGCGGATCTCCTCCGCGCGGAAGGCCTGCACCGGCGCCTGCGGCCAGGCCGCGTCCAGGCGCCGGAAGCGCACGCCGTGGGTCTCCAGCAGCGGCTGCACCACCGGCACCCAGGCCGGCGGCACCAGGTAGCCGGCGCGCGGGGCGGTGACGGTGAGCGAGGGCACCACCTGGTCGCGCAGCGGCACCCGCCAGACTTGCGGGGTGGATTCGTCGTAGCGGGTCATCAGCGCGCCGGAGATTTCCGAGGGCGTGCGCGTGTAGGCGTAGCCGCGGAACTCGACCGTGCGCGCCTGCTCCGTGGCCTCGTATTCCAGTGCCACCTCGCTGCCGCCCAGGGCCGCGGCGCGACGGTCGGCGGCCTGCGCCTCGCGCAGCCAGTCCGCGCCGTGGCGGGCCACCTGCTCCAGCACCGCGACCACCGTGTTGCGGGTGGTGCGCACGCGCTCCGGGTACGGTTTCCAGGAGTGGGTTTCCACCAGCATGCCGAAGCGGTTGCGCAGCAGGAAGTAGCCGTGCGAGAAGCGCGGCGGGGAGACGTCGTCGGCGAAGCCCGAGGCCGGATCGTCCTCGACCACGAAGGAGGGGTAGTAGGGCAGCGGCAGCGAACCCTGCCGCTCCAGCTGCGCCAGCACCGCGTCGCGCAGCTTGCGGCCGATCCGGCCCAGCGCCGGGTCGCCGGCGCGCACCGGCTCCACCTGCACGGCGATGTCGTGCTCGAACTGGGCGCCGTCGGTGGCGTGCAGGTCCACATGGACCAGCGGATCCCAGGCGCGCACCAGGGCGAGCATGGCGCGCATCTCGGCCGAGTCGGCCTTCATGTAGTCGCGATTGAGGTTGTAGCCCTGGGCGGTGGTGCGCCAGCCCATCTCCTCCGGACCACGCTGGTTGGGCCGGTTCCAGGCGCCGAAGCGTTCGTGGCCGTCCACGTTGAACACCGGCACGAACAGCCACACCAGCTTCTCCAGCGCGCCGGGCGCGGCCCGGCCTTCGAGCACCTCGCGCAGGGCCAGGAAGCCGGCGTCCTTGCCGTCCACCTCGCCGGCGTGGATGCCGCCCTGGACCAGCACCACCGGCAGGCCGCGGCGGCGCGCCTCCTCCGGATCGAACACCCCGGTGGCGGTGGCCTCCAGCAGCTGCATCGGCCGGCCCTCCGGGGTGGTGCCGAAGCTGAGCGTGCGCACCTTGTCCGGCCATCGGGCCTGGAAGGCGGCAGCCAGCGCCGACACCTCGTCGTAGCGGCCGGTGCGGGCAAAGCCGGTCCGCTCGGCCAGTGTGGCCAGGCCGTCCTCCGTGGGCGCCGCGGCGGCCGCAGCGGGTACCGACAGGGCCAGGAGCAGGGGCAGGTGGCGGAGCGGCAGGGGGCGCAGGGGCATGCGGGGCTGAACGGGCAAAGAGACTACATGATGCCAGCGCCGCGCGCGGCCGTATGCGGGCCGGCCGGGTTCCGGTCGCCGCCGCGGATCGGGTACGCTCGCCTCTTTTGCGACGGACCCACAGAGCGATGACCGACACCGCCGCCGCCCAGGCGCGCATGCCGCGCCAGATCGCCAACATCATCGGCAACGAGGCCTGCGAGCGCTTCAGCTTCTACGGGATGCGCAACATCCTGGTGCAGTTCCTGATCACCTCGACGCTGCTGCAGTACATCGCCGAGGGGCCGGAGCGGGAACTGGCGGCCAAGGACGTGATGCACACCTTCATGATCGGTGTGTACTTCTTCCCGCTGCTGGGCGGCTGGCTGGCCGACCGCTTCTTCGGCAAATACCACACCATCCTCTGGTTCTCGCTGGTCTACTGCGCCGGCCACGCCTGCCTGGCGCTGTTCGAGCACAGCCGCGCCGGCTTCTTCACCGGCCTGGCCCTGATCGCGCTGGGCGCGGGCGGCATCAAGCCGCTGGTGGCCTCGTTCATGGGCGACCAGTTCACCCAGGCCAACAAGCACCTGGCCAGGGTCGTCTTCGACGCCTTCTACTGGATCATCAACTTCGGCTCACTGTTCGCCTCGCTGACCATGCCGCTGTTCCTGAAGAACCACGGCCCGGCGGTGGCGTTCGGCATCCCCGGCCTGCTGATGTTCGTGGCCACCTTCGTGTTCTGGCTGGGTCGCAAGCGCTACGTGATGCTGCCGCCGGCGCGCCCCGACGAGGATCCGCACGCGTTCTCGAAGGTGATCCGCACCGCGCTGCTGGCACGGGCGCCGGGGCAGGGCCGCCCGGGCCTGTGGCTGGCCTGGGCCGGCCTGGCGCTGGCGGCCGGCGCGCTGGCGCTGGCGCCGGCGCTGGGCATCGTCATCGCCCTGTGCCTGGCGCTGGTGCTGGTGCTGGCCGGCGTCGGCGGTGGCGCCTGGGTGCAGCTGGAGCGCGTCCGCGGCGTGCACCCGGACGCGGCGGTGGACGGGGTGCGCAACGTGCTGCGGGTGCTGGTGATCTTCGCCCTGACCACGCCGTTCTTCTCACTGTTCGACCAGAAGGCCTCGACCTGGGTGATCCAGGGCAACGCCATGACCAGGCCGGACTGGTTCGTGTCCTCGCAGATGCAGGCGCTGAACCCGGCGCTGGTGATGATCCTGATCCCGTTCAACAACCTGGTGCTGTACCCGCTGCTGCGCCGGCTGGGCTGCGAGCCGACCGCGCTGCGACGCATGACCGCGGGCATCGCCTTCAGTGGCCTGGCCTGGATCGTGGTCGGCACGCTCCAGGTGGTGATGGACGGCGGCCAGCCGATGAGCATCGCCTGGCAGATCCTGCCGTACGCGCTGCTGACCTTCGGCGAGGTGCTGGTCTCGGCCACCGGCCTGGAATTCGCCTACAGCCAGGCGCCGACGGCGATGAAGGGCGTGGTGATGAGCTTCTGGAACCTCACCACGACCATCGGCAACCTGTGGGTGCTGCTGGCCAACGCGGCGGTGCGCAACGAGGCGGTGCTGGAGGGCATCGCCGGCACCGGCCTGAGCACCACCGCCTTCCAGATGTTCTTCTTCGCCGCCTTCGCCCTGGTCGCGGCGCTGGTGTTCGGCCTGTACGCGCGCGGCTACCGCATGATCGACAACTACCGTTCCGCAGCGGCCTGAGGACGCGCCATGGACTATCCCGTCACGTTGCTGCTGATCGCCGTCACCTCCGTGGTGTCCTGGCTGGGCTTCGGCGACCGCCGCATCATCGACCGCATGATCCTGTGGCCGCCCGCGGTATCGCGCGGGCGGCAGTACTGGCGGCTGGTCAGCTACGGCTTCGTCCACGCCGACATGGCCCACCTGCTGTTCAACATGGTCACGCTGTTCTTCTTCGGACGGCTGATCGAGCAGGTCATGCTGCGATTGACCGGCGCCCTGCTGACCTTCCCGCTGTTCTACCTGGGGGCGCTGCTGGTCTCGATCCTGCCCAGCTACCTCAAGCACCAGCGCGATCCCCAGTACCTCAGCCTGGGCGCCTCGGGGGCGGTGTCGGCGGTGCTGTTCGCCTACATCCTGCTGGCACCGTGGTCGCTGATCTTCGTGTTCTTCATCCCGGCGCCGGCCGTGCTGTACGCGGTGTTCTACGTCGGCTACAGCCTGTGGATGGACCGGCGTGGTGGCGACCACGTGAACCACAGCGCGCACCTGGCCGGCGCCGCCTTCGGCGTGATGTTCATGCTGGCCATGGAGCCGCGGCTGCTGCAGGTGTTCCTGCACGAGCTGCTCAACCCGCGCCTGGGCTGAGCGCGCGCTCACCCGGCGCGAACGGCTGGCGTGCCAGCCTGCCTGCGTCGAACCAGGACGGAGGCAGGCGATGGCTACCCGATCCACGCGCAGGACCGCGGGCCGCGGCGTCGCGGCCGGTGCATCCGCGACCCCGGCGCGCAAGCGCGCCACGGCGGCGAAGAAGACCGTAAAGAAGGCCACGAAGAGGGCCACGGGCGTGCGTGCGGCGAAGACGGCGGCCGGCAGGACCCCCACGAACAAGGCCGCCATGAAGAGGGCCGCACCGAACGAGGCTGCCGCAAAAAAGCCCGCCGCGAAGAAGTCCACCACCCGGAAGGCGGCTGCGAAGAAGGCGGCCGCCACGACAGCCGCGGCGAGGAAGGGTGCGGCGGGGATGCCGGCCCCGGAGCGGACCACGGGCGCGGCCGGGAAGACGGCCGGTGGCGCGGCGGCGCGTGGCGGTGCCCGCAACGCAAGCGGACGCGCGGGCCGGGCGCAGGCGGCGCGTTCCGGTGGCCAGGGCAGGCGGCCGACGCCGGAGCAGTCCCTGGCGGCCAGCCGCGAGCTGCTGCAGGCACAGCGGCAACAGGCACGCCAGGTGTCGCCGTGGCGGCGGCTGGAACAGGGCGGCACCGCGGTGCCACAGGCCGGCGAGGCGGGGGGCGCGGCCACTCCCGCCGAGGGCGCCAGGGTGCAGGCGCTGCACGAGGCGGAGACCCGGTTGCCGGCGCAGCACGGCAGCACCGGCACGCACGACCGCCGCAACCAGCGCAAGCGCGACCGGCGCGGCTGAGCGGGCGGCGCGGGGAGCGGGCCGGGCCGCTCCCCCGGCGGGGGTCAGGCCGAGTAGGTGGCCGCCCGACGGTTGTACACCTCGGCGTTGAGGCGCTCGAACTCCCAGGTGTCGGTCTGGCCGTTGACGACCAGCTGGTAGAGGCCCTCCAGCAGGGAGGCGTCGTTGTTCTGCTCCGAAGAGGGCTGCAGATCCAGGATCTTCATGTGGCAACTCCCGATTGCGGACGTGCCTGGGATCAAGCAAGAAGCGTGCCGTTGCGGGCGGGTGCTAACCGATTGATTTCCCGTCACGCGGCCGCCACATGGCGTGGACGAGGATTCGACGCGCCGCGTCGGATTCCTGCCACCTTCCGGAGCCGTCCATGACCGAATCCCCGATCCTCCACCGGGCCGAGGCCCACTGTTTCGAAACCGAGGCCGAGGGGCACCTGGCCTGCCTGGAGTACCGGCTGGAGGCGGGGGTGATGCGGATCACCCATACCCACGTGCCGGAGGCGATCGGCGGCCGCGGCATCGCCGGCCGCCTGGTCCGCGCCGCCGTGGACCAGGCGCGGGCCTCGGGCTGGAAAGTGGTGCCGGCCTGCTCCTACGCGGCGGCCTGGATCACGCGCCATCCCGAATACTCGGACCTGGTCGCCGGCTGAGGCCGGCAACGCTACACTGGGCCCGGATGCCGGGCCGTCATTGCGCAAGGGAGATGCCGGATGCGCCGCAACAAGACCTGGATCGTCCTGTCCCTGATGCTGGTGCTGGTCGCCGGCTGCCGCCGTGAGGTGCCCGAGGCCGGCGCGCCCGCCGCCGCTTCCGCCGGCGCCCCGGATGTACCGCAGGCGGCCGGAGAGGACGCCGGGGACGCCGACACCGGCCCGCCACCGTCCATGGAGGACGTGATCGAGCACGACCCGCGCTACGTGGTCGGCATCAGCTATCCGCCGTCGGCGCGCGTGCATCCGGGCCTGGCCCGGGTGCTGTCCGACTACGCCCAGGCCGCCCGCCACGAGCTGATGGAGGCGGTGGAGGGTGTGGAGCCCGGGGTGATGCGCGCACCCTACGAGCTGTCCCTCGGCTTCCGCGACCTGGTCAACACCCCATCGGTGGTGGCGGTGGCCGCCGACGGCAGCCTGTACACGGGCGGCGCCCACGGCCAGCCGCTGGTGGCCCGCTTCGTGTGGTTGCCGCGCCAGGGCGAGCTGCTGACCTCCGAGCACCTGCTGTCGGCCGAGGGCTGGAAGGCGGTGGCCGACTACGCCGCCGAGCAGCTGGGCACCGCCGCGCACACCCGCGCCGCGGACGAGGCGCTGGACCCGGCGCAGCGCCGGCAGTTGCTGGAGGTGGCGCTGAAGATGATCGAGGAGGGCACGCAGCCGGAGCCGGAGAACTTCGCCCACTTCGAGCCGGTGATGGGGCCGGGTGGCCGGATCGCCGCGCTGCGCTTCGTGTTCCCGCCCTACCAGGTCGGGCCGTACGCCGACGGCGTGCAGTACGTGGAAGTGCCGGTGGCGGTGTTCGCGCCGCACCTGGCGCCGGCCTACCGCGGGCTGTTCCTCGAGTGAGGCGCCATGGCGGCCGCGTTCTCCAGGCGTCGTGTGGAGGCGTTGCTGGCGGCAGCCGACGTCCGCATCGGCGGAGACCGGGAATGGGACCTGCAGGTCCATGACGAGCGCTTCTACACCCGGGTCCTGGCGCAAGGGTCGCTCGGACTGGGCGAGTCCTACATGGACGGCTGGTGGGACGCGCGCTCGCTCGACGGCTTCCTGCTGCGGCTGATCCAGGCCGGCCTGGACGGCCGGGTGCGCGGCATCGGCGAGATCCTGGACGGGCTGCGCGCGCGCCTGCTCAACCTGCAGACCCGGCGCCGCGCGCGCGAGGTGGGCCTGCGCCACTACGACCTGGGCAACGACCTGTACGCGGCCATGCTCGGCAAGCGCCTGGTCTACAGCTGCGGCTACTGGCGCACCGCCGGCGACCTGGACGAGGCACAGCTGGCCAAGCTGGACCTGGTGTGCCGCAAGCTGCAGCTGCAGCCGGGCATGCGCGTGCTGGACATCGGCTGCGGCTGGGGCGAGGCGCTGAAGTACGCGGCTACCCGCTACGGGGTCAGCGGGGTGGGCGTGACCATCTCGCGCGAGCAGGCCGAGTACGCGCGCCGCCTGTGCGCCGACCTGCCGGTGGAGATCCGCCTGCAGGACTACCGCGACCTGGACGAGCGCTTCGACGCGGTGTTCTCCATCGGCATGTTCGAGCACGTCGGGGTGCGCAACTACCGGGCCTTCTTCGAGACCGCGCACCGCTGCCTGTTCCGCGATGGGCTGCTGCTGCTGCACACCATCGGCAGCAACATCTCGCGCAACCGCACCGATCCCTGGATCGCCCGCTACATCTTCCCCAACTCGATGCTGCCCTCGGCCGCGCAGATCACCCGCGCCAGCGAGGTTCTGTTCGTGCTGGAGGACTGGCACAACTTCGGCACCGACTACGACCGCACCCTGCAGGCCTGGCGCGACAACATCGAGTCGGCCTGGGAACGGCTGGACCCGCGGCGCTACGACGAGCGCTTCCGGCGGATGTGGCGCTTCTACCTGGCCGGTTCCATGGCCACCTTCCGCGCCCGCCGCGCGCAGCTGTGGCAGCTGGTGCTCTCGCCCGAGGGCGTGGCCGGCGGCTACGAGGCCCCCCGCTGAGCGGGGCGCGAAAAGGAAGGGCCGCCCGCAGGCGGCCCTTCCCGTGCATGCCGGCGCGGCTCAGTTGGCGGTCAGACCGCGCTTCTCCAGCAGCGGTTCGATCCGCGGCTCGTGGCCGGCGAAGTCGCGGAACAGCCCCAGCGCGTCCTTGCTGCCGCCGCGCGAGAGCAGGGTGGCGCGGAAGCGGTCGCCGTTCTCGCGCTTCAGGCCGCCGTTGGCCCGCATCCAGGCCTGGGTGTTGGCGTCCAGGATCTCCGACCAGATGTAGGCGTAGTAGCCGGCCGCGTAGCCGCCCATGATGTGGCTGAAGTACGGGGTGCGGTAGCGCGGCGGCACCGGCGGGTAGGCGATGCCGTCGGCGGCCAGCGCCTCGGCCTCGAACTTCATCACCCCGTCGGCCTCGGGCACCTGCTCGGCGCCGATCTGGTGCCAGCGCTGGTCGAGCATGGCCGCGCCCAGGTACTCGGTGGTGGCGAAGCCCTGGTTGAACTTGGATGCGGCCAGCACCTTGTCCAGCAGCGCCTGCGGCATCGGCTCGCCGGTTTCGTGGTGCTTGGCGTAGTTGGCCAGGATGCTCGGCCAGTCGGCCCACATCTCGTTGACCTGCGACGGGAACTCGACGAAGTCGCGCGGCACGCGGGTACCGGCGAAGTACGGGTAGGTCACGTCGGAGAACATGCCGTGCAGGGCATGGCCGAACTCGTGGAACGCGGTGGTCACCTCGTCCCAGGTCAGCAGGGTGGGCTGGCCGGCCGGCGGCTTCGGGATGTTGAGGTGGTTGGCCACCACCGGCCTGGTGCCGCGCAGCTTCGACTGCGAGACGTAGGAGTTCATCCAGGCGCCGCCGCGCTTGGACGGGCGCGCGTACGGGTCGAAGATGAAGATCGCCAGCTGGCTGCCGTCGGCATCGAACACGTCGTACACCCAGGTGTCCGGGTGGTACTTGGGCAGGTCGGTGCGCTCCTTGAAGCTGATGCCGTACAGCTGGTTGGCGGCGTAGAACACGCCGTTCTCCAGCACGTTCTTCAGCTCGAAGTACGGCTTGAGCTGCGACTCGTCGAAGTCGTAGCGGGCCTTGCGCACCTTCTCGGCGTAGAAGGCCCAGTCCCACGGCTCCAGCTGGAAGCTCGGCTCGCCCCTGGCGGCCTGCTCCTGGTCGATCATCTTCTGCAGATCGGCCGCTTCGCGCCTGGCATTGGCCACCGCGGCGGGGGCCAGCTTGCGCAGCATCTCGTTGACCGCCTGCGGGGTGCGGGCGGTGGCCTCCTCCAGGGCGTAGGTGGCGTGGTCGGGGTAGCCCAACAGCCTGGCCCGCTCGGCGCGCAGCTTCATCACCCGGGAGATGATCGCGGTGTTGTCGAACTCGTTGCCGCGGCTGCCGCGGGACACGGAGGCCTCGAAGATGCGGCGGCGGGACTCGCGGTTCTCCAGCCAGGCCAGCGGCGGCTGGCCGGTGGTGTTGAGCAGGGTGATCACGTACTTGCCGTCCAGCCCGCGCTTCTTCGCTTCCTCGGCGGCGGCGGCGATCTGCGCCTCGGTGGCGCCGGCCAGCTCCTCGGCGCTGTCGAACACCACCGCCGAGGCGTTGACCTCGTTGAGCACGTTCTGGTCGAACTGGGTGCCCAGGCGCGCCAGCTCGGCGTTGAGCTCCTTCAGGCGCTCCTTGTCCGCGTCGGACAGCTTGGCGCCGGCGCGCACGAAATCGGTGTAGTAGCGCTCGACCAGGCGCACGCCCTCGGCGTCCAGGCCCAGGCTGTCGCGCTTGTCGTACAGGGCCTGGATGCGCGCGAACAGCTTCGGGTTGAGCATGATCGCGTCGCGGTGGGCCGCGAAGCGGGGCGAGTACTCGGCCTGGATCTTCCTGCGGGTGTCGTTGGTGTCGGCGCCGACCAGGTTGAAGAACACCGTGGTCGCACGCTCCAGCAGCCGGCCGCTGTTCTCCAGCGCCAGGATGGTGTTCTCGAAGGTCGGCGGCTCGCTGTTGTCGGCGATGGCCTCGATCTCGCGCAGCGCCTCGGCCATGCCGGCGTCGAAGGCCGGGGCGAAGTGCTCGTCGCGGATCAGGTCGAAGCGCGGATACTGCAGCGGCAGGTCGCTGGCGACGAACAGCGGGTTGTCCTGGGTGGCGGCGGCCTGTTCGCCGGCCGGGGTGGCGGAGGGATCGGTGGCGCGGTCACACGCGGCCAGGCCCAGTCCGAGGACGGCGGCGATGGCCAGGTAAAGTCCGGTTCGCATGTCGGAGGCGGTTCCTGCGGTTCAGGGGGAGCCCGCATCTTAACCGCACGGGCGCGGGGAAGGCATGCCGCAGGCCCGCTTCCGCGGCTATCCTCCCCGGCTTCGGTCCCGCTTCCGCCCGTCGCCATGGCCAGCTTCCACGACTTCACCGCCACCACCCTGGAGGGCCGGCCGCAGCCGCTGTCGGACTACCGCGGCCAGGTGCTGCTGGTGGTCAACGTTGCCTCGCGCTGCGGCTTCACCCCGCAGTACGCCGGCCTGGAGCGGCTGTGGCGGCGCTGGCGCGACCGGGGCTTCGCGGTGCTGGGCTTCCCCTGCGACCAGTTCGGCCGCCAAGAGCCGGGCGGCGCGGAGGAGATCCGCCGGTTCTGCACCCTGCACTACGAGGTCAGCTTCCCGATGTTCGCCAAGGTCGAGGTCAACGGCCGCGGCGCGCATCCGCTGTGGCGCTGGCTGAAGGCGCAGAAGCCGGGGGTGCTGGGCACCCGCGCGATCAAGTGGAACTTCACCAAGTTCCTGGTCGGCCGCGACGGCGGGGTGCTGGCGCGCTACGCGCCGCGGGTCAGGCCCGAGGTGCTGGAGGCGGACATCGGGCAGGCGCTGCGCGCCCCGGCGCCGTGAGGCGCGGGGCGGGGCTCACTTCTCGACGAAGGCGCGCTCGAACACGTACTCGCCGGGGCTGCCGATGCGCGGCGAGGCGGTGAAGCCGCGCGAGTCGAGCAGGGCGCGGAAGTCGGCCAGCATGGCCGGGCTGCCGCACAGCATGGCGCGGTCGTGCTTCGGATCCAGCGGCTCGATGCCGAGGGTGCGCATCATCTGGCAGCTGTCCATCAGCGTGGTCAGGCGGCCGTGGTTGGGGAACGGCTCGCGGCTGACGGCCGGGTAGTACAGGAGCTTCTGGCGGATGACCTCGCCCAGGTACTCATGCCGGGGCAGTTCCTTCTCGAAGTAGTCGCGGTAGGCCAGGTCCTGGACGTGGCGCACGCCGTGGCACAGGATTACGCGCTCGAAGCGCTCGTAGGTTTCCGGGTCCTTGATGATGGACAGCCACGGCGCCAGGCCGGTGCCGGTGCCCAGCAGGTACAGGTTGCGGCCCGGGTGCAGGTCGCTGATCAGCAGCGTGCCGGTGGGCTTGCGACCGATGATGATGCTGTCGCCGGGCTTGATGTGCTGCAGGCGCGAGGTCAGCGGGCCGTTGGGCACCTTGATGCTGAAGAACTCCAGCTGCTCCTCCCAGTTGGCGCTGGCGATGGAGTAGGCGCGCAGCAGCGGTTTGCCGTTCTCCATCGGCAGGCCGATCATCACGAACTGGCCGTTCTCGAAGCGGAAACCGTCGTCGCGGGTGGTGGTGAAGCTGAAGTAGGCGTCGGTCCAGTGGCGGACGTCGAGCCCCGTTTCGGTGCCGTAGGCGGAAGACATCGAGGTGGGCGGGGAGGGAATGGGAATGGAACGAATCCCATATTGTAGCCCACCCCGTCCGCCCGCCTTGAGCCGGATCAAGGCGGGGGCGGCGCCGGCCCCCGCCCGGGCGGACCGGCTCAGGCCTGGGGCGGCTCCAGGCGCAGCAGCTTGCCGTCCTTCTCGTCGGTGACCAGGTACAGGTTCCCGTCGGGCCCCAGGCGCACGTCGCGGATGCGCTCGCCGAAGTCCTCCAGCAGACGCTCCTCGCCGACCACCCGGTCCCCGTCCAGCTGCAGCCGGATCAGGCAACGGTGGGCCAGCGCGCCCAGGAACAGGCTGTCGTTCCAGGGCCGGCCGGGGCGGCCGGTGTAGAAGGCCATGCCGGACAGGCCCGGCGAGACCTCGAACACGTGGTGCGGCTGCTCCATGCCTTCCTTTTCGCGGCCCACCGCCTCCGGGATCGGCTGGCCGGAGTAGTTGATGCCGTGGGTGACGATCGGCCAGCCGTAGTTGCGGCCGGGTTCGGGCAGGTTGATCTCGTCGCCGCCGCGCGGGCCGTGCTCGCTCTCCCACAGCCGGCCGGTGCGCGGATCGATGGCCAGGCCCTGCGAGTTGCGGTGGCCGTAGCTCCAGATCTCCGGGCGGGCGTCGGCGCGGCCGACGAAGGGGTTGTCCTCCGGGATGCTGCCGTCCAGGTTCAGGCGCACCAGCTTGCCCTGCAGCTTGGTCAGGTCCTGGGCCAGCGGGCGCAGGGTGCGCTCGCCCTGGCTGATGAAGACGTGGCCCTGGCCGTCGAAGGCGAAGCGCGAGCCGAAGTGGTTCTCCGTGTCCACCTTGGGCTCTTGCCGGTAGAACACGGTCAGGCCCTCCAGGCGGTCTTCGGCCAGGGTGGCATAGGCCGCGGCGGTGCCGGCCAGGCCGCCCTCGCCGGGCTCGGCGTAGCTGAGGTAGATGCGCCGGCTGGTTTCGAAGTCCGGGGCCAGGGCCACGTCCAGCAGGCCGCCCTGGCCGCGCGCGAACACCTCCGGCACGCCGGCCAGCGGCGCGGAGACCTGGCCGTCGGCGCCGATCCGGCGCAGCCGGCCGTCGCGCTCGGTGACCAGGAAGCCGCCGTCCGGCAGCGGCGCCACCGCCCAGGGGTGGGACAGGCCGCTGGCGACCACGGTCAGCCGCGCCTGGCCCTGCTGCGAGGCGACGGCGATGCCGGGCTGCGGCGCCGGGGCGGCGTCCGCCGGCGCGGCGACGGTCGGGGCGTCGGCGGTCGGGGCGTCGGCGGGCTGGCAGGCCGCCAGCCCCATGCACAGGCTCAGGGACAGGCCCAGCAGGGCGGGCACGTGCAGGCTTCGGCGCATGGGTCTTGCTCCGTGGTCCGGGATCGGGGGAAGGATCAACGATAGCCGGCGGCCTGCAGCTCGAACAACTCGGCGTAGCGGCCGCCGGCGGCCATCAGCTCCTCGTGGGTGCCGGAGGCCTCGACCCGGCCTCCGGACAGCACCAGGATGCGGTCGGCCATGCGCACGCTGGAGAAGCGGTGCGAGATCAGCACCGCGGTGCGGCCGGCCGACAGCTCCTTGAAGCGCTGGAACACCTCGAACTCGCTGCGCGCGTCCAGCGCGGCGGTGGGCTCGTCCAGGATCATTACCTGCGCGTCGCGCATGTAGGCACGGGCGATGGCGATCTTCTGCCACTGCCCGCCGGACAGGTCCACGCCGCTGTGGAAGCGACGGCCGACCAGCTGGTCGTAGCCCAGCGGCAGGCCCTCGATGACCTCGTCGGCCATGGCCCGGCGTGCGGCGTCGCGGATCCGCTCCATGTCGTGCATGGCCTCGACCCGGCCCACGCCGATGTTCTCGCCGGCGGTCAGGTGGTAGCGCACGAAGTCCTGGAAGATCACCCCGGTGTTGGCGCGCAGGTCGTCCAGGTCGTAGTCGCGCAGGTCGCGCCCGTCCAGCAGGATGCGGCCCTCGTCCGGGTCGTACAGGCGGGCCAGCAGCTTGACCAGGGTGGTCTTGCCGGCGCCGTTCTCGCCGACCAGGGCCAGCACCTCGCCGGCACGCAGCTGGAAGCTCAGGCCGCGCAGGGCCCAGTGCTCGTTGCCGGGGTAGCGGAAGCCGACGTTCTCGAACACGAAGCCTTCGCGGATCGGGCGCGGCACCGGCAGCGCGTCCGGGCGCGAGACGATCTCCGGCTCGATCTCGAAGAAGGAATACAGGTCGTCCAGGTACAGGGCCTGGCCGGCCACCTGGGAGAACCCCACCAGCAGGCCCTCCAGCAGCTGGCGCAGGCGCATGAAACTGCCGGACAGGAAGGTCAGGTCGCCGATGCTGAAGTCGCCGCGCACGGTGCGCCAGGCGATGTAGGCGTAGGCCACGTAGTAGCCCAGGGTGCCCAGCGCGGCCAGCACCGTGCCCCACAGCGCCCGCCGCCGCGCCAGGGCGCGGTTGGCCAGGTAGAACTTCTCGGCCAGGGTCCGGTAGCGGTCGATCAGGAAGCGGTGGAGGTTGAAGATCTTCACCTCCTTGGCCGTCTCCACGCTGGCGCCGGTCTGGCGCAGGTACTCCAGCTGGCGCCGCTCCGGAGTCCACTGGAAATTGAGGGTGTAGCCCAGGGCGTTGAAGTGGGCCTCGCCGATGAACGCCGGCACCAGGGCCACGGCCAGCAGCAGGATCAGCCAGGGCGCGTACACCAGCAGGCCCACGCCGAAGCTGACCACGGTGATGGCGTCCTGGACCTGGCCAACAGCTGGCTCATCAGGTTCATCCGGCTCATGGTCTGGCGCCGGGCGCGGTCCAGCCGGTCCTGCAGGTCCGGATCCTCGAAGTCCTCCAGGTCCAGGGTGGCGGCGTGCTCCATCAGGCGCACGCTGCTGGCATTGGTGAACAGTTCAGAGAGCAGGCCGTCGGCGTAGCTGACCATCCGGCCCAGCAGGTCCGAGCCCACCGCCACCGCCAGCTCCAGCGCCAGCAGGGCCAGCAGCGTCCCGAGCTGGCCCGAGCGCAGCGCGTCGCCGAGCCGGTCCAGGCCCAGCCCCAGCCCGGCCAGCCGCACCACCTCGTCGATGATCAGCTTGCCGATGTAGAGCATCAGCACCGGCAGCACGGCGCGGACCAGGCGCAGGCCGAGGCTGGCCAGGGTCAGGCCGGGGCTGGTGGCCCAGATCTGGCGCAGGAACGGCGGGATGTTGCGCATGGCGTGGAAACGCTCGCGCAGAGTGGGGTTGCTGCGTTCCCGCTGGGGCTTGCCGGATGCGGTGTTGGCCATGGCAAGCATTGTGCCGTGCCCGGCGCCGGCCGGCCTTCACCGGCCGGAAACGGCGGAGGCCCGCTTGCGCGGGCCTCCGGGGTGGCGCGGGGAGGCCGGCTCAGTACACGCCGTGCAGGTCGCGCAGCTGCGACGGGCGCGAGGCGAAGTACGCGGCCAGGTCGGCGATGTCCTGGTCGCTCAGGCCGGCGGCCTGCGGGGTCATGAGCGGGTGCTGGCGCTCGCCCTTGCGGTAGGACAGCAGCGCGTAGGCCAGGTAGTCGGCGTACTGGCCGCCCAGCTTCGGGTAGCTGGCGTCGATCGGCACATTGCCGTCCGGGCCATGGCAGTCCACGCAGCTCTGGCCGGTGGCCTTGCCCTTGGCGGCGGCGAGCTGTTCGCCCGCGGCCACGCGGCCGGGCGGCAGGCCCACCGGGGAGCTGGTCGCGGCGGCGCCTTCGCTGGCGGCCTCCGGGGAGCTGGCTTCCTGCCCGCAGGCGGCCAGGAACAGGGCCGCGGCCAGGGCGGCGGCGGCAAGACGCAGGGCGTGCACGGCTGTCGTCATGTTGGCTGCTTACTTGAGGGTGGACAGGAAGGCGGCGATGTCGGCGATGTCCTGGTCGGAGAAGCTCTGGGCCTGCGCGCGCATGGTCGGATGCCGGCGCTTGCCCTCGCGGTACTCGTGCAGGGCCTGGGCCAGGTACTCGGCCGACTGGCCGCCGATCTTGGGCACCTTGTAGCTGGGGTAGGCGTTCTTGTAGCCGGTGATGCCATGGCATCCCTGGCAGGTGTAGACCAGCTGGCGGCCGCTCTCCGGGTTGCCGGTGGCGGGGGCGGCCTCCGCGGCGAGGGCCGGTTGCCCGGCGTCCTGGGCGGCGGCGAAGGGCAGGGGGGAGACCAAGGCAAGGCAGGCGACTAGCGGCAGCGGGCGCATCATTCGATCAGTCCGGTCTGTCTGGATTGGGAATGAGGTCGTGCCGGTCTACCCCTCCGGACACGAAATCCGCCGCAGTATAGCCGCGGCTTAACAGAACCGTGAACCGCCCGCATTGAGCTGGATCAATGCCGGGCAGGCCGGGCCCCCGCCACCCCGGCCGACCATGACCTTCGGCGCATGGCGGACTGCCGATTTGGTGATGTACTTGCATACAACACCTAGTCACGTCCCCCAGGACCCCCTCAAACGAGCATGGACACCGCTATGTCCCGTCCCCACGTTGGCATGTCCGCCCGCGCCGGCCTGAAGGCCGCCGCCATCGCCGTGGCGCTGGCCGCCGCCCTGTCCGCGTGCAAGGGGCCCGATCCGGCCCAGGCCCAGGCGCAGAAGCCCGGCAAGCCGGAGGAGGCCGCCGTCGACGCCGTCCCGGTGGAGGTGGTGCCGGCCAGCCGCCGCGCCATCGCCGCCAGCTACACCGGCACCGCGGCGCTGGAGCCCCGCGCCGAGTCGCAGGTGGTGGCCAAGACCTCCGGGGTGGCCCTGGAGGTGCTGGTGGAGGAGGGCCAGCACGTCAAGGCCGGCCAGCCGCTGGTGCGCCTGGACCCGGACCGCGCCCGCCTGGCCGTGGCCCAGGCCGAGGCCCAGCTGCGCAAGCTGGAGAACAACTACCACCGCGCCCGCCAGCTGGCCGAGCAGCAGCTGATCAGCGCCGGCGAGGTCGACCAGATGCGCTACGACCTGGAAAACGCCCGCGCCCACTACAACATGACCCGCCTGGAGCTGTCCTACACCACGGTGGTGGCGCCGATCTCCGGCGTGGTCGCCTCGCGCTCGATCAAGGCCGGCAACTTCGTCCAGATCAACACGCCGATCTTCCGCATCGTGGACACCTCCCGCCTGGAGGCCACGCTCAATGTGCCCGAGCGCGAGCTGTCCACCCTCAAGGCCGGCCAGCCGGTGAGCCTGCAGGTGGACGCCCTGCCGGGCCGCACCTTCCAGGGCGTGGTGGACCGCGTGGCGCCGGTGGTGGATTCCGGCAGCGGCACCTTCCGCGTGGTCTGTGCCTTCGCCGGCGACGACGGCCTGCAGCCGGGCATGTTCGGCCGCCTGCGCATCGACTACGACCAGCGCGCCGACGCCCTGGTGGTGCCGCGTGTGGCCCTGCTGGACGACCAGGCCGAGCCGGCGGTCTACACCGTGCGCGACAGCAAGGCCGTGCGCGTGCCGGTCAAGCTGGGCTACTCCGACGGCGAGTGGAGCGAGATCCGCGACGGCCTCGAGGAGGGCGAGCCGGTGGTCACCGCCGGCAAGGTCGCGCTGCGCGACGGCAGCGTGGTGCACGTCATCGGCGGCAGCGACGGCATGGCGGGCAAGGCCACCGCCGCGGCCAGCGCGGGCAGCCGGCAATGAGCGGGCACAGGCAGGAGGGCGCGCCGCCGTCCGGCGGCGCCGGTCACGGCATGCAGGCGGGCCTGCGCGGCGGCCTGGTCGAGTTCTCGGTGCGGCGCCGGGTGACGGTGGCGATGTTCACCATCACCCTGGTGCTGTTCGGCCTGATCGCGCTGGGCGGGCTCAAGGTCAACCTGCTGCCGGACCTGAGCTACCCGACCCTGACCGTGCGCACCGAGTACACGGGCGCGGCGCCGTCGGAGATCGAGACCCTGATCACCGAGCCGGTCGAGGAGGCCGTGGGCGTGGTCAAGGGCCTGCGCAAGCTCAAGTCCGTCTCGCGCACCGGCCAGAGCGACGTGGTCCTGGAGTTCGCCTGGGGCACCGACATGGACCAGGCCAGCCTGGAGGTGCGCGACAAGATCGAGGCCCTGTCGCTGCCGCTGGAGGCCGATCCGCCGCTGCTGCTGCGCTTCAACCCGTCCACCGAGCCGATCATGCGCCTGGCGCTGACGGCCAGGCAGCCGCCGGCCGACGAGGCCGAGGCGGTGCGCCAGCTGATCGCGCTGCGCCGCTTCGCCGACGACGACCTGAAGAAGCGGCTGGAGCCGGTGCCGGGCGTGGCCGCGGTCAAGGTCGGCGGCGGCCTGGAGGACGAGATCCAGGTGGACATCGACCAGCAGAAGCTGGCCCAGCTCAACCTGCCCATCGACACCGTCATCCAGCGCCTACAGCAGGAGAACATCAACCTCTCCGGCGGCCGCCTGGAGCAGGGCAGCCAGCGCTACCTGGTGCGCACGGTCAACCAGTTCTCCGCGGTCGAGGAGATGCGCGAGATGCTGCTGACCACGCAGAGCGGCGGCAACAGCGCCGCCGAGATCGCCCTGCAGCAGATGTTCGCCATCGCCGCCGCCACCGGCTCGGACGCGGCGGTGGCCGCCGCCGCCAACGCGCGCAGCGCGGCCGGGTCCGGCTCCACCGCCATCGCCGGCGGCATGCCCGTGCGCCTGAAGGACGTGGCCGAGGGTCGCCAGGGCTACAAGGAGCGCGAGGCGATCATCCGCCTGGCCGGCAAGGAGGCGGTGGAGCTGGCCATCTACAAGGAGGGCGACGCCAACACCGTGGCCACCGCCGACGCGGTCAAGGCGCGCCTGGAACACATCCGCCGCCAGTTCCCGGGCGACATGGAGCTGACCGTCATCGACGACCAGTCCAAGTTCATCCGCAGCGCCATCAGCGAGGTGAAGAAGGACGCGGTGCTGGGCGGCGTGCTGGCGGTGCTGGTGATCTTCCTGTTCCTGCGCAACGGCTGGAGCACGCTGGTGGTCAGCCTGTCGCTGCCGGTGTCGATCATCGCCACGTTCTTCTTCATGGACCAGTTGGACCTGAGCCTGAACGTGATGTCGCTCGGCGGCCTGGCCCTGGCCACCGGCCTGGTGGTGGACGACTCGATCGTGGTCCTGGAGAGCATCGCCAAGGCGCGCGAGCGCGGCCTGGGGGTGATCGAGGCGGCGATCGAGGGCACCCGCGAGGTCAGCATGGCGGTGGTCGCCTCGACCCTGACCACCATCGCCGTGTTCCTGCCGCTGGTGTTCGTCGAGGGCGTGGCCGGCCAGCTGTTCCGCGACCAGGCGCTGACCATCGCCCTGGCGGTGGGCGTGTCGCTGGTGGTGGCCATGACCCTGATCCCGACCCTGTCGGCGTGGCGGGGCCGCGCGCCGCTCGGCTTCCCGGGGGAGCCGGAGCGCCCGCGCTGGCAGCCGGCCTCCCGCCTGCAGAAGCCCTTCGCACTGGCCGGGCGCGGCATCGGCGCGCTGTTCCGCGGCGTGGTGTTCGGCGTGGCCGGGCTGGCCGTGCGTGCCTGGCGCCTGCTGGCGAGGCTGGTCGGCCCGCTGATGTACCGCCTCAGCGACCTGGCGATGAAGCCGTACCACGCCGCCGAGCGGCGCTACCTGGACCTGCTGCCGGCGGCACTGGAACGGCCGCGGCGGGTGCTGCTGTTCGCCGCCGTGGCCTTCGCCGCGGCGCTGGTGGTGCTGCCGTTCCTGGGCACGGACCTGATCCCGCAGCTGGCGCAGGACCGCTTCGAGATGACCGTGCGGCTGCCGCCCGGCACCCCGCTGCGCGAGACCGACCGGGTGGTGCGCGAGCTGCAGCAGGCACACGCGGGCGACGCCGGCGTGGAGACGCTGTTCGGCGTCAGCGGCAGCGGCACCCGCCTGGACGCCAACCCCACCGAGAGCGGCGAGAACATCGCCAAGCTCACCGTGGTCATGGCCGGCGGCGGCAGCCGCCAGTTCGAGGCCGAGCAGAGCGACCGCATGCGCGCGACCATGGCCCGCTACCCGGGCGCGCAGGTGGACTTCAGCCGGCCGCAGCTGTTCAGCTTCTCCACGCCGCTGGAGGTGGAGCTGCGCGGCAACGACCTGCAGGAGCTGGAGCGGGCCGGGCAGAAGCTGGCGGCCATGCTGCGCGGCAACCCGCACTACACCGACGTCAAGTCCACGGTGGAGCAGGGCTTCCCGGAGATCCAGATCCGCTTCGACCAGGAGCGGGCCGCGGCGCTGGGCCTGACCACCCGCCAGGTCGCCGACGCGGTGGTGAAGAAGGTCCGCGGCGAGGTGGCCACCCGCTACAACTTCCGCGACCGCAAGATCGACGTGCTGGTGCGCGCGCAGGAGTCCGACCGCGCCTCGGTCGAGGACATCCGCAACCTGATCGTGAACCCCGGCAACGGCCGCGCCGTGCGCCTGGCCGCGGTGGCCGACGTGGTCGCCACCACCGGCCCGAGCGAGATCCACCGCGCCGACCAGGCGCGCGTGGCGGTCGTCTCGGCCAACCTGCGCGGCATCGACCTGGGTTCGGCGGTGGAGGAGGTGCGTGCGATGGTCGCGGCCGACCCGCTGGGCGCCGGCGTGGGCATGCACATCGGCGGGCAGGGCGAGGAGCTGGCCGCGTCGGTGCGCTCGCTGCTGTTCGCCTTCGCCCTGGCCGTGTTCCTGGTCTACCTGGTGATGGCCTCGCAGTTCGAGTCGCTGCTGCACCCGTTCGTGATCCTGTTCACCATCCCGCTGGCGCTGGTCGGCGCAGTGCTGGCCCTGGCCATCACCGGCAACACCATCTCGGTGGTGGTGTTCATCGGCCTGATCCTGATGGTGGGCCTGGTGACCAAGAACGCGATCATCCTGATCGACAAGGTCAACCAGTTGCGCGAGGCCGGCGTGGCCAAGCGCCAGGCGCTGGTCGAGGGCGCGCGCTCGCGCCTGCGCCCGATCACCATGACCACCATGGCCACGCTGTTCGGCTTCCTGCCCCTGGCCATCGCCCTGGGCGACGGCGCCGAGGTGCGTTCGCCGATGGCCATCACCGTGATCGGCGGCCTGCTGGTGTCGACCCTGCTGACCCTGTTCGTGATCCCGGTCGTGTACGACCTGATGGACCGGCGCGCCGACGCCTATTACGTCGAGCGCGGCCGCCTCGCCCGTGCCGGCGGCGAGCAGGGCGGCGGCCTGGACGGCGACGAAGGGCTGGAGAGCGCATGAGCAGCGTTTCCGAATTCAGCATCCGGCGGCCGGTCACCACGATCATGTGCTTCGTGTCGCTGTTCGTGATCGGCCTGATCGCGTCGGTGCGCCTGCCGCTGGAGGCGCTTCCGGACGTGTCGGCGCCCTTCATGTTCGTGCAGCTGCCGTACACCGGCTCCACCCCGGAGGAGGTGGAGCGCACGGTGCTGCGGCCGGCCGAGGAGGCGCTGTCCACGCTCAGCGGCATCAAGCGCATGCGCAGCCAGGCCACCGCCAATGGCGCCGCCATCTTCATCGAGTTCTCCGACTGGGAGCGCGACATCTCCATCGCCGCCTCGGAGGCGCGCGAGCGGCTGGACGCCATCCGCAAGGATCTGCCGGACGACTTCCAGCGCTACTACGTGCACAAGTGGTCCACCAGCGACGAGGCGATCCTGCGCGTGCGCCTGGCCGGCGACACCGACCTGACCCGCGCCTACGACATGCTCGACCGCGACATGAAACGGCGCCTGGAGCGTATCCCGGGCGTGGCGCGGGTGGAGATCAGCGGCGCGCCGCCCAGCGAGGTCGAGGTGGCCATCGATCCGAACCGGCTGACCGCGCACAACCTGGGCCTCAACGAGCTGGCCGAGCGCCTGCGCCAGGTCAACTTCTCGGTCTCGGCCGGGCACGTCGAGGACGGCGGCCGGCGCCTGCGGCTGCAGCCGATCGGCGAGCTGACCGACCTGCAGGAGCTGCGCGACATGGCGCTGAACTCCCAGGGCCTGCGCCTGGGCGACATCGCCGACGTGCGCCTGAAGGGGCAGCGCATGAACTACGGTCGCCGCCTGGACGGTCGTGCCGCGGTGGGCCTGGACATCTACAAGGAGCGCAACGCCAACCTCGTGGAGGTCTCGCGCGCCGCGCTGCGCGAGATCGAGGCGATCCGCCAGCAGCCCGGCCTGCGCGACATCGATTTCAAGATCATCCAGAACATGGGCCAGGACGTCACCGACTCGCTGCTGGAACTGGCCGAGGCCGGCGTGATCGGCCTGGTGCTGTCGGTGGCGGTGCTGTTCTTCTTCCTGCGCCACTGGCCCTCGACCCTGATGGTCACTCTGGCCATCCCGATCTGCTTCGTGGTGACGCTGGGCTTCATGTACTTCGCCGGCGTGACCCTGAACGTGCTGACCCTGATGGGCCTGCTGCTGGCGGTGGGCATGCTGGTGGACAACGCCGTGGTCGTGGTGGAGAGCATCTACCAGGAGCGTGAGCGCATGCCCGGGCAGCCGCGCCTGGCTTCGATCGTCGGCACCCGCAACGTGGCCATCGCCCTGTCGGCGGGTACTCTGTCGCACTGCATCGTGTTCCTGCCCAACCTGCTGGGCGAGGTCAACAACATCAGCATCTTCATGGCCCAGCTGGCCATCACCATCACGGTGTCGCTGCTGGCCTCGTGGCTGGTCGCGGTCAGCCTGATCCCGATGCTGTCCTCCCGCCTGCAGACCCCGCCGGCGGTGTACCGGCCCGACGGCATCATCCCGCGCATGCAGCGCGGCTACGCCCGCCTGCTGCGCTGGAGCCTGCAGCACCGCGGCTGGAGTGTGCTGGGCATCGTGCTGATCATCGTGGTCAGCTTCGTGCCGATGGCCGGGACCAAGGTGGACTTCTTTGGCGGAGGCGGCTCCGGCGAGATCCAGATCGTGTACCAGTGGAAGGGCAGCTACAGCCTGGAGCAGATCTCCGAGGAGGTGGCCAGGGTCGAGCGCTTCCTGCACGAGAACCGCGAGCGGTTCCGCATCGTCCAGACGTACTCGTGGTTCAACGAGTCGAACGACGGGTCGGCCACCATGGTCACCTTCGACAAGTCGGTCAAGGACAACACGGCACTGTCGGACATGATCAGCCGCGAGCTGCCCAAGTCGGCCCGCGCCAACATCAGCGTGCGCAGGGCCTCCGACGGCGGCGGGGGCTCGCCGGGCCAGAACGTGCAGGTGCAGCTGGTGGGGGACTCCACCCAGGTGCTGGCCGAGCTGGCCGGGCAGGTGATCCCGCTGCTGGCGGCGCGCAGGGAGCTGCGCGACGTGCGAGTGGAGGGCGGCGACAGCAACAGCGAGCTGTCCGTGCGGGTGGACCGCGAGCGCGCCGCCGCCTACGGCTTCTCCGCGCAGGAGGTGTCCAACTTCATCGGCCTGGCCCTGCGTGGCACGCAGCTGCGCGAGTTCCGCCGTGGCCAGACCGAGGTGCCGGTGACGGTGCGCTTCCAGGGTGCCGAGGAGTACGGGCTGGAGGACATCGCCAGCCTCATGGTGCGCGCCGCGGACGGGCGCATGGTGCCGCTGATGAGCATGGTGGACGTGTCGGTGCGGCCGGCCGCCAGCACGATCAGCCGCTACAACCGGCAGACCGTGCTGACCCTGCAGGCCGACCTGACCGACGGCACCACCCGGCCCGAGGCACGCAAGGCCATGGAGGAGACGCTCAAGTCGGTGCAGTTCCCGCCCGGCTACACCTACTCGTTCGACGGCTCGGCCTTCCAGGAGGACGAGGAGGGCATGAAGCAGATGATGTTCAACCTGCTGCTGGCCCTGGTGATGATCTACGTGCTGATGGCGGCGGTGTTCGAGTCGCTGCTGTTCCCGTCGGCGATCATGAGCTGCGTGCTGTTCTCGGTGTTCGGCGTGTACTGGCTGTTCTGGCTCACCGGCACCCCGTTCACGGTCATGGCCTTCATTGGCGTGCTGGTGCTGATGGGCGTGGTCGTGAACAACGGCATCATCATGATCGAGCACATCAACAACCTGCGCCGGCGCGGCCTGTCCAGGCTGGACGCGCTGGTGGAGGGCAGCCGCGAGCGCCTGCGCCCGATCATGATGACCATGGGCACGGCGATCCTGGCGATGGTGCCGATCTCGCTCAGCGACACGGTGATCCTGGGCGGCCTGGAGTACTCGCCGATGGCCCGCGCGGTCGCCGGCGGCCTGGCGTTCTCGACGGTGGTCAGCCTGCTGTTCCTGCCGACCATCTACGCCATCCTGGACGACATGCGCGCGGGCATGGCGCGGCTGCTGCGCCGGGCGCGCGGGTTGCCGCCGGCCGCCACGGCGCCGGTGGCGGTGCGGCCGGAATGAGCGGCGGAAGGCGCCGGCAGAAGCAAGGAGACGGGGAACGGCGGCCGCAGGGCCGCCGTTCCTTGTTCAGCCGACCAGCCGGCCGAGCATGCGCAGCCCGCCGGTCCACACGCCGATGGCGGTGCCCAGGCTGGTCAGGAAGAAGTTGAGCAGCACCCGCGCCACGCGGTTGCGCCACCAGCCGGCCAGTCCCTGGACGTCGTCGCGCAGGGCCATGAAGTCGGCGTAGGTGGGCTTGCGCAGGGTGGCCTCGACCAGGGCGCTGACCGTCCCCGAGGCCAGGGCCGGATGCAGCGGGGTCAGCGGCGAGGCGACGAAGGCGGCCAGGATGCTCAGCGGATGGCCGCCGGCGATGGCGCAGCCGAGCGCGCCGAGCAGGCCGGTGGCCAGCACCCACTGCAGCAGCAGGTCCGAGCCCACGTCGATGCCGCCCTGCCAGAAGCCCCAGGCGAAGCCGCCCAGCAGGAAGGCGCCGATCACGACCTCCATCCACGGGAAGCGCGACTTCTCGCGCACCGTCTCCAGTTCGCGCTGGACCTGTGCCGGGTCGTCCCGGTCCTCGGCCAGGTGCCGGGCCAGACCGGGCAGGTGGCCCGCGCCGACCACGGCCAGGACGTTGCGCGCATCGCCCGCGCACTGGCGCAGGCGCGCGGCCATGTAGCGGTCGCGTTCGGCGATCACCGCCTCGTACAGGGCCGGGCTGTGGCTGGCGAACTCGCCGAAGCTGGCCTCCAGCATGTCGCCCTGCTTGAGCTTTTCGATCTCCTCGTCGCCGACCTGCTCGTCGGCAAACATCGCCAGCAGGATGCCGGCGCCGGTCCTGGCCCGGCCCCACCAGCCCAGCTTCTGCATGGCGCGGCGGAAGGTCAGGCCGACCTCGCGATCCACCAGGTGCACCGGCAGGCCGCGGGCGCGGGCACCCTCCACCGCCGCCTTCAGCTCGGCGCCCGGCTCCACGTCCAGCTGCTCGGCCAGGCGGCGCTGGTACGCCGACAGGGCCAGGTTGGCGGCGAACAGGTGGGTCTTGCCCTCGCGCAAAACGCGCACGATGTCCAGCTGTGCCAGCGTGTCCGGGTCGGACAGCGACTGCAGCCGGCCCGGGTCCAGCTCCACCGCGACCGCGTCGTAGGCGCCACTGGCCACCGCCGCGCGCACCGCCTCGACCGAGGCGCGGGAGACATGGGCGGTGCCCAGCAGCGTGTAGCGCACGCCGTCCCGCTCGACCACGCGCACGGGCTGGTCCTGCAGCGGCTCGGCGCGGGCGGGCAGGGAGGTGTCGTTCATCGGGCCGGCTCCGGGAGGTGTGGCTGCCGCCGTCAGTCGAGGTAGCGCTTCAGCAGGCCGTCGTAGGCGTCGATACGGCGGTCGCGCAGGAACGGCCAGATCCGGCGCACGTGCTCGCTGCGCTGCAGGTCCACCTCGCACAGCAGCAGGGTCGGCTCGGTGCCAGCCTCGGCGATGAACTCGCCCTGCGGGCCGAGCACGTGGCTGTTGCCCCAGAAGTCGATGCCCGAGGCACCCAGCGGCGAGGGCTCGTGGCCGACACGGTTGCACGAGAGCACCGGCAGGCCGTTGGCCACGGCATGGCCGCGGTGGCTCAGCACCCAGGCGTCGCGCTGGCGGATCTTCTCGTCCTGGGCGTCGTCCGGGTCCCAGCCGATGGCGGTCGGGTACAGCAGCAGCTCGGCGCCGGCCAGGGCCATCAGGCGCGCGGCCTCCGGATACCACTGGTCCCAGCACACCAGCACGCCCAGGCGGCCGACCGAGGTGTCCACCGGGCGGAAGCCCAGGTCGCCCGGGGTGAAGTAGAACTTCTCGTAGAAGCCCGGATCGTCGGGGATGTGCATCTTGCGGTACTTGCCGGCGATGCTGCCGTCCTTCTCGAATACCACGGCGGTGTTGTGGTACAGGCCGGCCGCGCGGCGCTCGAACAGCGAGCCGACCAGCACCACGCCGTGTTTCCGGGCCAGCGCGCCCAGGCGCTCGGTGCTGGGGCCGGGGATCGGCTCGGCGCGCTCGAACTCGGCCACCGACTCGTGCTGGCAGAAGTAGGCGCCGTTGTGCAGTTCCTGCAGCAGCACCAGGCGCGCGCCCTGGGCGGCGGCCTCGGCCACGCGCTGCTCGATCACGGCCAGGTTGGCCTCGGCGTCGCCGTGGTTGCGCTCCTGGACGAGCGCGACGGGAAGGGGGTTGGTCTTCAGCGGGGCAATTGTAGGGTCAGGGGGCTGCACGCAGGCCAACCCGCGCGGTGGCGCGGGCGGCGGCGGATGCGGACGGGACCGGGTTCAGGCCGGCAGGCCGGCGGGCAGCTGCATGGTGATGCAGTGCAGGCTGCCGTTCTGCCAGATCAGCGGGCGGCAGGGCACCTGCACGACCTCGCGGCCGGGGTAGGCGCGGGCCAGCACGTCCGCGGCCAGGGCGTCGGCCGGGTCGCCGTAGGCCGGCATCAGCACCGCACCGTTGAGCACCAGGAAGTTGGCGTAGGAGGCGGCCAGGCGCCGGCCACCGTCGAGAATCGGGCGCGCCCACGGCAGCGGGAACAGGCGGTAGGGGCGGCCGTCGCGCGTGCGCAGCGCGGCGATCTCGCCGGCCATCGCCTGCAGTTCGGCGTAGTGCGTGTCGGCCGGGTCGTCGCAGGCCTGGAACACGATGGCATCGTCCGGGGCGAAGCGGGCCAGGGTGTCGATGTGGGCGTCGGTGTCGTCGCCCTCCAGACCGCCGTGGTCCAGCCACAGCACGCGGTCCTGGGCCAGCCAGCCGGACAGCTTCGCGGTCAGCTCCTCGCGGCTGGCCTGCGGGTGGCGCTCGTGCAGGCAGCGCCAGGTGGTCAGCAGGGTGCCGGCGCCGTCGGTCTCGATGGCGCCGCCCTCCAGGGCGAAGTCGATGCGCTGGCGCGGGGTGGCGCCGAACAGGCCCTGGGCGCACAGTGCCTCGACCAGGCGGTCGTCGCGGCCGGCCTCGAACTTGCCGCCCCAGGCGGTGAAGCGGAAGTCCAGGATGCGGAAGCCTCCGCCCTCGCGCAGGGTGATCGGGCCGGAGTCGCGCAGCCAGGTGTCGTCGTAGTCGAACGGAATGAAGCGCACCCGGCGCATGTCCACCCGCGCCGAGCGCAGGCGCGCCTCGGCGTAGGTCTCCACGTCGTCGTCGGCCACGCAGATCCAGCAGTCCTGGAAGCGGGTGACGGCGGCGACCAGGGCGATGTAGGTCTCCTCGACCTCGCCCAGGCGTTCGGCCCAGTCGGTGCCGGCGTGGGGCCAGGCGATGAGGATCGCGGACTGGGGTTCCCACTCCGCGGGGAAGCGCAGCTTGTCGGTCATGTGCGGGGGAAGGCGTCGGGCGCCGGTGGCCGGCGCGGGAAAAAGAGGGCGCGCCGGCCGGCGGCGCGCCACGGGCATGGATGCGGTGCGCCCCGCGGGTGCGGGGCGGCCGGTCAGCGGACCGGCGGCTTGGGGCCGACCTCGTTCGGGCTGGCCTGGCGGGCGACCACGTCGATCACGCGGTCCTTCTCGAAGTAGACCACGTAGTCGGGGTACACCCAGCGGTGGATCACCGGCCACTGCTTCTTCTGCCCGCCGCGCGGCTCCAGCTTCTCCTGCGGTGGTCCGAAGCGGGCCTCGACCTGGGCCATGGTCTGGCCGCGCGCGGGCTGGGCGGTGTCCGGCTTCTGCACCCGTTCGATCAGCAGGGTGTCGGCCCGGGCGGTAAGCCACGGGAGCGACAGCAGCAGGGACAGGGTGTACAGACGGTGCTTCATCGCGATGCTCTCCCCGTTTGGCGGCCGCCGGCGGCGGTGTCGCCGCCGATTGTAAGCAGAACCGTGGCGGCCGGGGCAGGGCGCCGGCCTGCCGGCGGGCGGCCCGGAAACGCGGAAGGCCGCATCGCTGCGGCCTTCACGTCGTCAAGTCCGGCCTCCTGCGGGGCGGCGCCGGCTCAGCGCTGGCGGGCCTTGAAGCGCGGGTTGGACTTGCAGATCACGAAGACCTTGCCGCGACGGCGGACCACCTTGCAGTCGCGGTGACGGGCCTTCGCCGACTTCAGGGAGGACAGGACTTTCATGACAGACCTCGAAGGACGACGGTAAAGGGAAGCCAGGGCCGGTGGCCCGGGCGTGCAAACAAGCCCGTTATTCTAGCGGCGTTTCCTTCGCTGTTTCAAGCGGTTGCGCCGGCTGTCCCGGCGGCGGCGGGACGGGGGCTACAATTTCCGTCCCCACGTGCACAGGAATGCGCCCATGTCCGAATCCGCCCCGGTCCTCACCATCGATGGCCCCTCCGGGGCGGGGAAGGGTACGGTCAGCCGGCTGGTGGCCTCGCGCCTGGGCTGGCACTACCTGGATTCGGGCGCACTGTACCGGGCGGTCGGGGTGGCCGCCAGCTGGGCCGGCCTGGACCCGTCCGACCAGGGCGCCCTGGTCCGCTGCGCCTTCGACACCCGGATCGAATTCAGGGACGGCCCGGGCGGCCTGCGGGTGCTGGTCAACGGCACCGACGCCACCGACGAGCTGCGCCTGGAGACCACCGGGGCCCTGGCCTCGGCCATCGCCGCCATCCCGGAGGTGCGGGCGGCCCTGCGCGAGCGCCAGCGGGCCTTCCGCCGGCCGCCGGGGCTGGTCGCGGACGGCCGCGACATGGGCACGGTGATCTTCCCCGACGCCACCGTGAAGGTGTTCCTGACCGCCAGCGCCGAGGAGCGCGCCCGGCGGCGGCATAACCAGTTGAAGGAAAAAGGGGTTTCGGTTACATTTGACGACCTGCTGCGGGAGATCCTTGCCCGCGATGCCCGCGATGCGCAGCGCGCGGTGGCGCCGCTGAAGCCGGCCGAAGACGCCGTGTCGATCGACACCACCGGCCTGACCATCGAGGAAGTCGTCGAGCGCGTGCTGGCCCTGGTGCCGGCACGCGCCGGTTGATTTTCTGCCGCAGCAGGCGAGCCCCGCCGCAGTCCATCGCGGCGGTCCCATCCACAACCATCATCACACAGGATCCTGCGGGATCCGACAGGGGGGCGAGGCACGGCGCGGCCGGCTTCGTCCGTGTGTTCAACCGAGTAACCAACTAATGACCGAATCTTTTGCCGAGCTGTTCGAACAGAGCCAGAGCAACCTGGCCAAGCTGAAGCCGGGCGCCATCGTCACCGGTACCGTCGTGGACATCCGCGGCGACGTGGTGGTGATCAACGCCGGCCTGAAGTCCGAAGGCATCGTGCCGATCGAGCAGTTCCGGAACGACGCCGGTGAGATCGAGGTGAAGGTGGGCGACGAGGTCAAGGTCGCCCTGGACGCCATCGAAAACGGCTTCGGCGAGACCGTGCTGTCGCGCGAGAAGGCCAAGCGCGCGATGGTGTGGGACGAGCTGGAGAAGGCGCTCGAGAACAACGAGACCGTCACCGGCAAGATCAGCGGCAAGGTCAAGGGCGGCTTCACCGTCGACATCAAGGACGTCCGCGCGTTCCTGCCGGGCTCGCTGGTCGACGTGCGCCCGGTGCGCGACCCGGCCTACCTGGAAGGCAAGGAGCTGGAGTTCAAGCTCATCAAGCTGGACCGCAAGCGCAACAACGTGGTCGTCTCCCGCCGTGCGGTGGTCGAGAGCGAGCACAGCGAGGAGCGCGAGCAGCTGCTGGAGAAGCTGCAGGAAGGCGCGGTGCTGCGCGGCGTGGTCAAGAACCTCACCGACTACGGCGCCTTCGTCGACCTGGGCGGCATCGACGGCCTGCTGCACATCACCGACATGGCCTGGAAGCGCGTGCGCCATCCGTCCGAGGTGGTCAACGTCGGCGACGAGCTGGACGTGCGCGTGCTGAAGTTCGATCGCGAGCGCAACCGCGTCTCGCTGGGCCTGAAGCAGCTGGGCGAGGATCCGTGGGAGAACATCTCCCGCCGCTACCCGGCCAACAGCCGCGTGTTCGGCCGCGTCTCCAACGTCACCGACTACGGCGCGTTCGTCGAGATCGAGCCGGGCGTCGAGGGCCTGGTGCACGTGTCCGAGATGGACTGGACCAACAAGAACGTCAACCCGTCGAAGGTCGTGCAGGTCGGCGACGAGGTCGAGGTCATGGTCCTGGACGTGGACGAGGAGCGCCGCCGCATCTCGCTGGGCATGAAGCAGGTCGCCGCCAACCCGTGGGAGACCTTCGCGGCCACCCACAAGAAGGGCGACAAGGTCACCGGCCAGATCAAGTCCATCACCGACTTCGGCATCTTCATCGGCCTGGAAGGCGGCATCGACGGCCTGGTGCACCTGTCCGACATCAGCTGGAACACCTCCGGCGAGGACGTGCTGCGCAACTTCAAGAAGGGTGACACCCTCGAGGCCGTGGTCCTGGCCGTGGACCCGGAGCGCGAGCGCATCAGCCTGGGCCTGAAGCAGATGGAGCAGGATCCGTTCGGCCAGTTCATGGCCGCCCACCCCAAGGGCTCCAAGGTCGAGGGCGTGGTGAAGGAGGTCGACGCCAGGGGGGCCGTGGTCGAGCTGGCCGAGGGCATCGAGGGCTACGTGGCCGCGCGCGACATCAGCCACGAGCGCGTCGACGACGCCACCCAGCACCTGAAGGTCGGCGACCGGATCGAGGCCAAGTTCGTGGGCATGGACCGCAAGGGCCGCACCCTGCAGCTGTCGATCAAGGCCAAGGACGAGGCCGAGATGCGCGAGGTGCTGGAGGAGTACCAGTCGACGGCCGGTGGTACCACCAAGCTTGGCGCGCTGCTGCGCGAGCAGCTCGGCGCCAAGTCCGAGTAAGCCTTAACCGCGATTGGCACCGCGGCGGCCCGGACCTCCGGGCCGCCGCGGCGTATGAGGCCCGTCCATACCGTCCGTGATGACCAAGTCTGAACTGATCGAGATACTGGCCCGCCGCCAGTCGCACCTGAAGGCCGAGGACGTGGACCTCGCCGTCAAGGCGTTGCTGGAGATGATGGCCGGCTCGCTGGCCTCGGGCGACCGCATCGAGATCCGCGGTTTCGGCAGTTTTTCGCTCCACTACCGCCCGCCGCGCCTGGGCCGCAATCCCAAGACCGGGGATTCGGTCGCGCTGCCGGGCAAGTACGTCCCGCACTTCAAGCCGGGCAAGGAACTGCGCGAGCGCGTGAGCAACGTGCTGCCGGTCCCGAACGGCACCCCCGACGCCGGCTGATCCGCCCGGCGTCTCCCGCCTCCCGTGCGGCCTCGGCTAAGCTTGGCGGCGGCCGTTGCCGGAGACCGGGCCCATGAACATCCTTCGCCTGCTGGCCCTGCTCGCGTTCCTCGTCGCGGGGCTGGTGGTCGGATCACTCAATTCACAGCGCATCCTGATCAATCTCGGCGTGGCCGAGGTGGTGACCACCTCGGGCATCGCCGTGGTGGTCGCACTGCTGGCCGGCGTGCTGCTCGGCGGCGGCCTGGTGTTGGCCACGACCGTCATTCCCCTGCAGGCGCGCCTGCGCCGCGCCGAACGCGCCGCCGCGCAGTCCGCCGCGCCCGCGCCGGTGCCGCCCCCCGATTGCGGGCAAGGATCCTGACACATGGAATTCCTCAACGAGTGGTTCTGGTTCTTCCTGTTCCTGCCCCTGGCCGCGGTGAGCGGCTGGGTGGTGGGCCGCCGTGGCGGGCAACGCCACGGCGACACCCAGGTCAGCCGCCTGTCCGGCACCTACTTCCGCGGCCTGAACTACCTGCTCAACGAGCAGCCGGACAAGGCCATCGAACTGTTCCTGCACATCGCCGAACTGGACAAGGAGACCTTCGAGACCCAGCTGGCGCTGGGCCACCTGTTCCGGCGTCGCGGCGAGGTCGACCGCGCCATCCGCCTGCACCAGGGACTGGTGCAACGCACCGACCTGAGCGACGCGCAGCGCGTGCAGGCGCTGCTGGCGCTGGGCGAGGACTACATGAAGTCCGGCCTGCTGGACCGCGCCGAGACGGTGTTCACCGATCTGGCCCGCATCGACCAGCGCGCCCCGCAGGCGCTGCGCCACCTGATCGGCATCTACCAGGCCGAGCGCGACTGGGAGAAGGCGATCGACAATGCCACCCGCTACGAGGAGGTGACCGGTGAGCCGATGGGCAAGCTGATCGCCCAGTTCGAGTGCGAGCTGGCCGAGCGCCACCGCGCCAACGGCGACCTGGAAGCCGCCCGCCAGGCCATCGCGCGGGCCTACCAGGCCGACGCCACCTGCGTGCGCGCGGGCATCCTGGAAGGGCGCATCGAGGCCGACGCCGGCCATCCGGAGGGCGCCATCCGCGCCTTCGAGCGCGCCGCCCGCCACGACCCGGATTACCTGCCGGAGCTGCTGCCCGGCCTGCTGGCCTGCTACCAGCAGGCCGGCGACAGCGCCGGCGCACGCGCCTTCCTGGCCGAGATGACCGAGCACTACCGCGGCATCGCGCCGGTGCTGGCGCTGACCCGGCTGATCGAAACGCAGGAAGGCCCGAAGGCGGCGCGCGACTACCTCGGCCGCCAGCTCAAGGACCGCCCGTCGGTGCGCGGCGAGGCCGCGCTGATCGACCTGACCCTGGCCGTCGGCGCCGATCCCACGGCCACATTGCACGACCTCAAGCACATCACCGACCAGCTGCTGGTGCGCAACCCCAGCTACCGCTGCACCCGCTGCGGCTTCGGCGCGCGCACCCACCACTGGCAGTGCCCGAGCTGCAAGGAGTGGGGCACGGTCAAGCCGCTGCTGAACTACGCGGTGGTGTGATGTCCGGCGTGGTCGGGCTGGCGGCGCTGGCGGCCCTGGCGGGGCTGGCCACCTGGCTGACGCTGCGCTACGCGCGGCACCGCCTGGTGGACGAACCGGGCGAGCGCCGCAGCCACACCGTGCCCACACCGCGTGGCGGCGGCCTGGGCATCGTCGTCGCCCTGCTGGCGGCCGTGGCGGTGGCCGCGTGGCAGTCCATGTACCCGGCGCCGATGCTGGCCGGATTCGCCGCCGGTCTGCTGCTGGTCGCCGGCATCGGCTGGATCGACGACCACAGGCCCCTGTCGCCGTGGCTGCGCCTGGGCGTGCAGGGCCTGGCCGGCATCGTGCTGGCGGCCGGCTTCCACTTCACGGGCCTGCCGTGGCCGGCGGTGCTGCTGGCGCTGGTGGCCGTGCCGGTGCTGGTCAACGTCTGGAACTTCATGGACGGCATCAACGGGCTGGCCGCCTCGCAGGCGGCCATCGCCGCGGCCGGGCTGGCGTTGCTGGCCGCTCCGGCGCTGGCGCCGGCTTGCCTCGCATTGGCGGCTGCGTGCGCCGGTTTCCTTCCGTTCAACTTTCCTCGTGCACGCATCTTCCTCGGCGACGTCGGCAGCGGCGCGCTCGGTTTCGTGCTGGCGGCGCTGGCCGTGCCCGTGGCCGTGGGGATGCGGGATGTCGGCCATTCGCTACTGGTCCTAATGCCTTTTTCGGCATTTCTTGTAGACGCTTCGTTCACTCTCCTGAGGCGGATGCTGGTTGGTGAGCGTTGGTGGCTGCCGCATGTGACGCACCTGTATCAGACCTGGGTCAGGGCTGGACGCACCCACGCCTTCGTCACATCCGTCTACGGAACATTCAGTATCATAGCTGTAATTGTGTCGCCCCAGTTGCGTGGGACCGAGCCTTGGCTGGCGGCGGTAGGCGCTTTCGGCTGGCTGGCTGTTTCGGGCCTTGGATGGCTCGTGTTGCGTCGTCTCCTACAACGACCAGCGTAATCGAGTAACGGATGAACCTCAGGAGCAACCTGCCAACCGTCCTGCCCCGCATCGCTGTGGTGGTCCACGACCTGGTCGTGGTCGCGTTCTGCTGGCAGGCGCTCCACGTACTGCGCTATGCGTCACAAGAGGGCGCCTACGACTGGACCTCGCCCGCGGCGACGCTGCTCATTGTGCTGATTGCCCAGGGCCTGGTGTTTTGGAAGGTGGGCCTGTACCGCGGGGTGTGGCGCTTCGCGAGCATCCCGGACCTGTGGAACATCCTCAGGGCCTCCCTGTTCGGCCTGCTGGCCATCGTCCTGGGCCTGGCCATCTACAACCGCCTGGAGTCGGTGTCGCGCAGCGCGCTGGTGCTGTATCCGTTCGCCCTGACCGTGCTGCTGGGCATGCCGCGCATGCTCTACCGCATGTGGAAGGACTACCACGTCGGCAGTGGCGACATGGTCCTGCGCCGCGTGCTGATCCTGGGCGCCGGGCGCGCCGGCGAGGCGCTGGTGCGCGATCTGCGCCGGTCCGGGGCCTACCAGCCGGTGGGCTTCCTCGACGATTCCCCCAAGCTCAAGGGTTCCTTCCTGCAGGGCCTGCCCGTGCTGGGCCGCCTCGAGGACGCCCCGGCCGTGGCCAAGGATGTGGCCGCCGGTATGCTGGTCATCGCCATGCCCTCGCTGGACGCGGCCGGCATGCAGCGGGTGGTGTCCATCTGCGAGCGCACCGGCCTGCCGTTCCGCACCGTGCCGCGCCTGACCGACGTGCTGGAGGGGCGTGCGCTGCCGGGCGAGCTGAAGGAGGTGGCCATCGAGGACCTGCTGGGCCGCAAGCCGGTGACGCCGGACTGGAAGCTGATCCGCGGCTGGCTTGGCGGGCGCACGGTGCTAGTCACCGGTGCCGGCGGTTCCATCGGCGCGGAGCTGTGCCGCCAGTGCGCCCGCCACGGCGCGCGCAAGATCGTGCTGCTGGAGATCGACGAGCTGGCGCTGATCACCATCGACGCCGAGCTGCGCCGCGCCTTCCCGGACCTGGAGGTGCACGCGGTGCTCGGCGACTGCGGTGATCCGGCGGTGACGGCGCACGCGCTGCGTCTGGCCCAGCCCGACGCCGTGTTCCATGCCGCCGCGTACAAGCAGGTGCCGCTGCTGGAGAGCCAGCTGCGCGAGGCGGTGCGCAACAACGTGCTGGCCACGCACACCGTCGCCGACCTGTGCCGCGAGTACCAGGTGGGCACCTTCGTGCTGATCTCCACCGACAAGGCGGTCAATCCGGCCAACGTGCTCGGCGCCACCAAGCGCTTCGCCGAGATGATCGCCCAGTCGCTGGATGCCCGCGTCGAGGGCACGCGCTACGTGACCGTGCGCTTCGGCAACGTGCTGGACTCGGCCGGCAGCGTGGTGCCACTGTTCCGCGAGCAGATCCGCCAGGGCGGGCCGGTGACGGTCACCGACCCGGAGGTGACCCGCTACTTCATGACCATCCCGGAGGCCTGCCAGCTGATCGTGCAGGCGGCCGCCTCCGGCTCGCACGCGGCCATCTACACCCTGGACATGGGCGAGCCGGTGTCCATCCGCATGCTGGCCGAGCAGATGATCCGCCTGGCGGGCAAGCAGCCCGGCCGCGACATCGCCATCGTCTACACCGGCCTGCGCCCGGGCGAGAAGCTGCATGAGACCCTGTTCTACGCCGACGAGCAGTACCGGCCTACTTCCCATTCCAAGATCCTGGAGGCTGGTGGTCGGCAATATTCGCCTGATCTGGTCCGCACCGGCGTCGAGCGCATGCGGGAGGCCGTCGTGCGCTATGATGAGGCGGCCCTTCGCGAGATCCTCCGCGAGGTGGTTCCCGAGTACAAGCCGGTAACGGCGGCAGATTCCGGTGACGGTGGCACGACTGTGGTGCCGTTTCCGGCGCGTGAGGCCAGGACGATCCGATGACCAGGAGAGTACGCAAAGCTGTATTTCCCGTGGCCGGCCTGGGTACCCGTTTCCTGCCGGCAACCAAGACGGTCCCCAAGGAGATGATGCCGATCGTGGATCGGCCACTGATCCAGTACGCCGTCGACGAGGCCATCGAGGCCGGGTGCGACACCCTGGTGTTCATCACCAACCGGTACAAGCATGCGGTGGCCGACTACTTCGACAAGGCCTACGAGCTGGAGCAGAAGCTCGAGCGCGCGGGCAAGCTCGAACAGCTGGAGCTGGTGCGCAACCCTCTGCCGGAGGGCGTGCGCGCGGTGTTCGTCACCCAGGCCGAGGCCCTCGGCCTGGGCCATGCGGTGCTGTGCGCCAGGGAGATCGTCGGCGACGAGCCGTTCGCGGTGCTGCTGCCCGACGACCTGATCTGGAACCGCGGCGGCCCCGGCGCGCTGCGGCAGATGGCCGACGTGGCCGCGGCCACCGGCGGCAGCGTCATCGCGGTGGAGGACGTGCCGGCCGAGAACACCGGCAGCTACGGCATCGTGGCCACCGACGCCTTCGACGGCCGCCAGGGACGGATCCGCCGGATCGTCGAGAAGCCCAGGCCGGAGGAGGCGCCCAGCACCCTGGCGGTGGTGGGGCGCTACGTGCTCAGCCCGCGCATCTTCCCGCTGCTGGAGGCGACCACGCCCGGGGCCGGCGGCGAGATCCAGCTGACCGACGCCATCGCCGCGCTGCTGGAGCAGGAGCCGGTGCATGCCTACCGTTTCCAGGGCACGCGCTTCGACTGCGGCACCCACCTGGGCCTGGTCGAGGCCACCATCCGTTACGCGCTCGACAACGAGAAGCTCAGCGATGCCGCCCGGCAGATGATGCAGGACGCCCTGCGGGAGCTGGGCGTGCGCGAGCCGGACTGAGCCCGCCACCCGGACCAGGAAAAGACGAGCGGCGCCCGCGGGGCGCCGTTCGTTTCCGTGGCCGGCGGGTGGGGGCGGTCAGCCCGCCTCGAAGATGCCCGCCGCGCCCATGCCGGTGCCGATGCACATGGTCACCATGCCGTACTTCTGCTTGCGGCGGCGCAGGCCGTGCACCAGGGTGGCGGTACGGATGGCGCCGGTGGCACCCAGCGGATGGCCCAGGGCGATCGCGCCGCCCAGCGGGTTGACCTTGGCCGGGTCCAGGCCCAGGTCGCGGATCACCGCCAGCGCCTGCGCGGCGAAGGCCTCGTTGAGCTCGATCCAGTCCAGCTGCTCCTGGCTGATGCCGGCCTGCTTGAGCGCCTTCGGGATCGCGGCGATCGGGCCGATACCCATGACCTCCGGACGCACGCCGGCCACCGAGAAGCCGACGAAGCGGGCCAGCGGGGTCAGGCCGTACTCCTTGATGGCCTTCTCCGAGGCCAGCAGCACCGCGCCGGCGCCGTCGCTCATCTGCGAGGCGTTGCCGGCGGTGACGGTGCCGCCGAACTGGCCGTTGCGGAACACCGGGCGCAGCCTGGCCAGGCTCTCCAGCGAGGTGTCCGGGCGCGGGCCTTCGTCGGTGTCCACCAGCCTGCGCTTCTCGACGATGGTGTGGCCGGCCAGGTCGGGCACGTGCGAGACCACCTCGTACGGGGTGATCTCGTCGCGGAACTCGCCGGCGGCGATGGCGGCCAGCGCCTTCTGGTGGGAGGCGAGGGCGAAGGCGTCCTGGTCCTCGCGGCTGACCTTCCATTCCTCGGCCACCTTCTCGGCGGTGATGCCCATGCCGTAGGCGATGGCCACGTTCTCGTCGCGGGCGAAGACCTGCGGGCTGAGCGCGACCTTGTTGCCCATCATCGGCACCATGGACATGGACTCGGTGCCGCCGGCCAGCATCAGGTCGGCGTTGCCCAGGCGGATCTGGTCCGCGGCCAGGGCCACGGCCTGCAGGCCGGAGGAGCAGAAGCGGTTGATCGTCTGCGCGGCGATGGTGTTGGGCAGGCCGGCCAGCAGCAGGCCGATGCGGGCCACGTTCATGCCCTGCTCGGCCTCGGGCATGGCGCAGCCGATGATGGCGTCGTCGATGCGGTTGACGTCGATGCCCGGAGCCTGCGCGACCACGGCCTTCAGCACGTGGGCCAGCATCTCGTCCGGCCGGGTGTTGCGGAACACGCCCTTGGGCGCCTTGCCCACCGGGGTGCGGGTGGCGGCGACGATGTAGGCGTCCTGGATCTGCTTGCTCATGTTCTTTGTCTCGGTTGGGAGGATGAGTCGGCGGGCCTGGCGCCGGGGCGTGCCCGGCGCCACGCGCGGGGTGCGCGGTCGTCCGCTCAGTTCCTCAGGGGCTTGCCCGTCTTGAGCATGTGCGCGATGCGCGCCTGGGTCTTCTCCTGCTGCGCCAGCTCGACGAAGTGCTTGCGCTCCAAGCGCAGCAGCCACTCCTCGTCCACCTGGCTGCCGCGGTCGACCTGGCCGCCGCACAGCACGGTGGCGATGCGGGTGGCGATCTGGTCGTCGTGCTCGCTGATGAAGCGGCCCTCCAGCATGTTGACCAGCAGCATGCGGAAGGTGGCGATGCCGACGTCGCCGGCCACGGTGATGCTGCGCGCCGGTAGCGGCGGGCGGTAGCCGGCCTCGGCCAGGGCGCGCGCCTCGGCCTTGGCCACGTGCAGCAGCTCGAAGGCGTTGAACACGACCTTGTCGTCCGGGCGCAGCAGGCCCAGCTCCTTGGCCTCGATGGCCGAGGTGGACACCTTGGCCATGGCCACGGTCTCGAACACCTTCTTCAGCTCGGCGAACACGTCGCCGCCCGGGCCGGCCGCGCGCGCGGCGCGCACCGCCAGCTCCTTCAGGCCGCCACCGGCCGGCAGCAGGCCCACGCCGGCCTCGACCAGGCCGATGTAGCTCTCCAGGTGGGCCACGGTGCGGGCGCTGTGCATCTGGAACTCGCAGCCGCCGCCCAGGGCCATGCCGCGCACGGCGGCCACCACCGGCACCAGCGCGTACTTGATGCGCTGGCTGGTGCGCTGGAAATTGGCGACCAGGGCGTCGAACTCCTCCACCTTGCCGGCCTGCAGCAGGCCCAGCGCGCCGGCCAGGTCGGCGCCGGCGGAGAAGGGCTCCCTGTGCTGCCAGATCACCAGGCCCTGGAAGTCGCGCTCGGCGATGGAGATCGCCTCCTGCAGGCCGTTGAGCACGTGGTCGGAGACGGTGTTCATCTTGGTCTTGAACGAGACCACGGCGATGCCGTCGCCGTCGTGCCACATGCGCACGCCGTCGTTCTCGAACACGGTGGTGCCCGCGTCGAACTTCTCGCCCAGCAGCGGGTCGGGGAAGCGCTGGCGCTTGTACGCGGCCAGCGAGGAGCGCGGCACCATGGCGTTGCGCGCCGGGCTGTAGCTGCCCTCGGCGGCGTGCACGCCGTCACGGCCGTCCAGCACCCAGGCCGGCAGCGGGGCGTCGCTCATGGCCTTGCCGGCGGCGATGTCCTCTGCGATCCACTGCGCCACCTGCTTCCAGCCGGCGGCCTGCCAGGTCTCGAACGGACCCATGCTCCAGCCGTAGCCCCAGCGGATGGCCAGGTCCACGTCGCGGGCGGTGTCGGCGATGTCGGCCAGGTGGTAGGCCGCGTAGTGGAACAGGTCGCGGAACGCGGCCCACAGGAACTGCGCCTGCGGGTGGTTGCTCTCGCGCAGCCTGCGGAACTTCTCGGCCGGGTCCTTCGTCTTGAGGATCTCGACCACCTCGTCGGCGGCCTTGCGGTCGGCCGGGCGGTAGTCCTGCTTCTCCAGGTCCAGGACCAGGATGTCCTTGCCCACCTTGCGGAACACGCCGGCGCCGGCCTTCTGGCCCAGCGCGCCCTTGGCGATCAGCGCGGCCAGCCAGTCGGGCGACTGGAAGTACCTGTGCCACGGATCCTGCGGCAGGGTATCGGCCATGGTCTTGATGACGTGGGCCATGGTGTCCAGGCCGACGACGTCGGAGGTGCGGTAGGTGGCCGACTTCGGCCGGCCCACCAGCGGGCCGGTCAGCGCGTCCACCTCGTCGAAGCCCAGACCGAACTGGCGGGTGTGGTGGATGATGGACAGGATCGAGAACACGCCGATGCGGTTGCCGATGAAGTTCGGCGTGTCCTTGGCGTAGATCACGCCCTTGCCGATCTGGGTGGTGAGGAAGCCTTCCAGGCCCTCGAGCACCTTGCGGTCGGTGGTGTCGGCCGGGATCAGCTCGGCCAGGTGCATGTAGCGCGGCGGGTTGAAGAAGTGCACGCCGCAGAAGCGGTGGCGCAGCTGTTCCGGCAGCGCCTGGGCAAGCTTGTTGATGCCCAGGCCGGAGGTGTTGGAGGCCAGCACCGCGTGGTCGGCCACGTACGGGGCGATCTTGCGGTACAGGTCCTGCTTCCAGTCCATCCGCTCGGCGATGGCCTCGATCACCAGGTCGCAGCCGCGCAGCAGCTCCAGGCCGGTCTCGTAGTTGGCCGGGGTGATGGCGCCGGCCAGCGACCTGCTGGCCAGCGGTGCCGGGCTGAGCTTGCCCAGGTTGGCGATGGCCTTCAGGACCACCCCGTTGGGATCGCCCTCCCTGGCGGGCAGGTCGAACAGCACGGTATCCACGCCCGCATTGGTCAGGTGGGCGGCGATCTGGGCGCCCATCACGCCGGCGCCCAGGACGGCGGCGCGGCGCACAAGCAGTTTCTCGGACATTGTCGTTACCTCGAGGTGGCGGATGTCACTGCGCCGGGGCCTGCAGGCCCGCGGCGGCGAAACGGATCAGTTCCCGCGCCGCGCGGGCGCGGTGGGCGGCCTCGCTGGCGCCGGGCGGGCGCTTGATGAGACCGAAGTCGGACATGGCGTAGGTCAGGGCACCGGCAAGGAAGTCCAGGCGCCAGTACAGCGTTTCCTTGTCCAGGCCGGGCAGGCACCCGGCCATGGCCTTGCCGAACTCGCGCAGGACGTGGCCGTAGTGGTCGGACAGGAACCTGCGCAGGCTCTCGTTGTGCTCGGCGTAGGCCCGGGCGATGACCCGGACGAAGGCGGCGCCTCCGTTGCGATCCTGCGCCAGGGCCAGTGCCGGTTCGATGAAGGCGGCCAGGATCGGCTCCAGCTGGCCGGGGTGGTCGCGCACGGCCGCCTCCAGCTGCTGCAGGCGCTGGGCGCTCATCGCGTCCATGCGCCGGCGGAAGACCTCGTTGATCAGGTGCTCCTTGGAGCCGAAGTGGTAGTTGACCGCGGCGATGTTGACCGCGGCCAGGCTGGTGACCTGGCGCAGCGAAGTGCCGGCGAAGCCGTGCTGGGCGAACAGCTCCTCGGCGGCGCTGAGGATCCGGTCCTTGGTGGAGAAGTGTGCCGGCCTGCCCACGGTCGGGCCCTTCAATCAAACGATTGTTTTATCCTAGGCCCGGCCCGGCGGCCCGGTCATTTTGCATTGCAGCATGGCGGCCCCGCCGGGCCGGCGGGCATGCTAGAATCGCGTCACGATTCCCAGCTAAGCCCGCGCCCCGCCGCGGGTTTTTCTGTTAACCTCGGGCCGGTTGGCCCGGGATGCCGTCCCATCCATCCGAGAAAAGAAGAACGCACATGGCGCTGGAGCGCACCCTGTCCATCATCAAGCCCGATGCCGTCGCCAAGAACGTCATCGGCGAGATCTACACCCGTTTCGAGAAGGCCGGCCTGAAGATCGTGGCCGCCAAGTACAAGCTGCTGACCCGCCGCGAGGCCGAGGGCTTCTATGCGGTGCACCGCGAGCGCCCGTTCTTCAACGCCCTGGTCGAGTTCATGACCTCCGGCCCGGTGATGATCCAGGTGCTGGAGGGCGAGAACGCGGTGGCCAAGCACCGCGAGATCCTGGGCGCCACCAACCCGAAGGAGGCCGCGCCGGGCACCATCCGTGCCGACTTCGCCGAGTCGATCGACGCCAACGCCGCGCACGGCTCTGACTCGGTCGAGAACGCCAACATCGAGATCGCCTACTTCTTCGCGGCGACCGAAGTGGTCTCGCGCTGAGGACGCAGCGACGTGGCCGGGCTCCAGCCGATTCCCAGCGTGACCATCACCGGCGGCGGCAGCGCCGCCGGCGGCGCCGCGCGCCAGAACCTGCTGGAGCTCGACCGCGCGGGCCTGGAGCGTTTCTTCGAGGAGGTCCTCGGCGAGAAGCGCTACCGCGCCCACCAGGTGATGAAGTGGATCCACCACCGCTACGTCACCGACTTCGACCAGATGACCGACCTCGGCAAGGCGCTGCGCGCCAAGCTCAGGGAGCACGCCGAGGTCGTCGTCCCCAACGTGGTGTTCGACAAGCCCTCCGCCGACGGTACCCACAAGTGGCTGCTGGCGATGGACGCCGACGGCCGCAACGCCGTGGAGACGGTGTTCATCCCGGACAAGGGGCGCGGCACCCTGTGCGTGTCCTCGCAGGTCGGTTGCGGCCTGAACTGCACCTTCTGTTCGACCGCCACCCAGGGCTTCAACCGCAACCTGACCACCGCCGAGATCATCGGCCAGGTCTGGACCGCCGCCCGCCACCTGGGCAACGTGCCGCACCAGCAGCGCAAGCTCACCAACGTGGTGATGATGGGCATGGGCGAGCCGCTGATGAACTTCGACAACGTCGTGCGCGCGATGAGCGTGATGCGCGACGACCTGGGCTACGGCCTGGCGAACAAGCGGGTGACCCTGTCCACCTCCGGCCTGGTGCCGATGATCGACCGGCTCTCGGCCGAGAGCGACGTGTCCCTGGCCGTGTCGCTGCATGCGCCCAACGACGAGCTGCGCGAGCAGCTGGTCCCGCTGAACAGGAAGTACCCGATCGCCGAGCTGATGGCCGCCTGCGTGCGCTACCTGCGCGCCAACCGCCGCCGCGAGTCGGTCACCTTCGAGTACACCCTGATCAAGGGGGTCAACGACCAGCCCGAGCATGCCCGCCAGCTGGCCAGGCTGATGCGCCAGTTCGACAACGCGGTGCAGGCGCGCGATTCGGGCAAGGTCAACCTGATCCCGTTCAATCCCTTCCCGGGCACCCGCTACGAACGCCCGGACGAGGCGACCATCCGCGCCTTCCAGAAGATCCTGCTCGACGCCCAGGTGCTGACCATGGTGCGGCGGACCCGCGGCGACGACATCGACGCCGCCTGCGGGCAGCTCAAGGGGCAGGTCATGGACCGGACCCGGCGGCAGGCGGAGTTCCGGCGCAGTCTGCAGGGGGGGCAGCAGGCCCCCGCCAGGGCCGAGGGGCATGCGGCGGCCTGAGTTGCCGCTGATCCTGGCCTGCTGCGCGCTGCTGCTGGCAGCGTGCTCGAAGTCGCCGACGGTAAAACCCGTGAAGATCCGCGGCACCGAGCAGGTGGCGCCCGTGTACCGCGTCCAGGACGGCCCGGAGACCAAGCGCCGGGTGCGCGTGCGCGACATACTCAGCCTGGCCGCGCAGCGGCTGGCGGCCGGCGACGTGGAGGCGGCCGGCCGCGAGGCGGCCAGGGCGCTGAAGCTGGATCCGGCCTCGGCCGAGGCCCACACCCTGCTGGCGGCGGTGGCCACCGCCCAGGGCCGCGACCAGGCGGCCGGCGAGCACTACCGGCGGGCGGCCGAGCTGGCCCCCGACCGCGGCGAGATGCTCAACAATTACGGCGCCTGGCTGTGCGCCAACGGCTACCCGGCCGAGTCCCTGGTCTGGTTCGACCGGGCCCTGGTCACGCCGGGCTACGCCTCGCCGGCCGCGGCGCTGGCCAACGCCGGCGGCTGCGCCCTGCGCAGCGGGCAGCTGGAGCGCGCGGTGCACGACCTGCGTGCGGCGATCGAGCTGGATCCGGTCAACGCCTACGCGCTGGCCAGCCTGGCCGAATACGAATTCCGCCAGGGACGGTACCTGCAGGCGAGGGCGTTCGTGGAGCGCCGGCTGGCCGCTGCGCCGGCCGACGCTTCCGTGCTACAACTCGCTGCCGACATAGAGCAACGGCTCGGCGATGGGGTAGCCGCAAGCCGGTACCTACAGCGGCTGAGGACGGAGTTTCCGCAGGCCGCCAGTGCCAATTCCGGGGGCAACCAACAGTGATGCAGGATTCCAAGGCGAACATCCTCAGCGATGCGCAGGAGTGCGGGCGGCGTCTGCAGGAGGCCCGCACGTCGGCAGGTTTCTCTCTGGAGGAAGCGGCCCGGCGCCTGCACATGCCGGTGCACGTGGTGCGGGCCCTGGAGGAGGGGCGCTGGGAAGTGGTCGGCGCCCAGGTGTTCGTGCGCGGCCAGATCCGCAGCTACGCCAGGCTGGTCGGGCTGGATCCGGGCGAGCTGCTGAAGGAGGAGCTGCTGCCGCCCTCCGCGCCGGTGGAGCTGGTCAGCCACGCCCACACCCCGCGCCTGCAGCGGGTGATGGAGGGCATGGGCCGGCGCGTGGTGTACGTGGTGATCACCGCCGCGATCGCCGTGCCGGCCTGGCTGGCCACCCGTTCGCATTTTTCCCAGGTGCCGCCGGTGGCCGCCTCGCTGGACGTGGTGCCGCCGGCCGCCACCGACGCCGTGGTCCCGCCGGCGGGCGAAACCCGCGCGCCGGCGCACGCCAACGCCCCGTACGTGGCCTCGCTGGCGCCGCGGGTCAAGCCGCAGGCCGAGGCGCCGCGGGCTGCGGCGCTGCAGTTCGATTTCGAAGGCGAGAGCTGGCTGCAGGTCGTGGGCCGCGATGGCCAGGTGCTGGAGCAGGGCCTGATGCGCGCCGGCGAGGCGCGCAGCTTCCCGCTGGCGGAGGTGGCGCGGGTGGTGCTGGGCAACGCCGCCGCCGTGCGCGTTCAGCAGGGCGACAGCATCGTTGACCTGACGCCGTTCCGGCGGGCGAACGTCGCCCGCTTTGCGGTATCCTCTGACGGTTCCGTGACCGCGGCCGAGTAAGGCCGCGCGCGGTCCGCCACTTCCCGGTTCACCACGACCCCGGCGCCGCTCCGGCGCGGGGCAGGATCACGCATGGCAATCGACGACCTTCTGGACGAGCACGAACAGGGCGAACGCGTCCGCAACTGGCTGCGCAGGAACGCGCTGGGCCTGGTGGGCGGCGTCGCCCTCGGCATCGCCGCGATCTACGGCTGGCAGTGGTGGCAGGGCCACCAGCTGCGCCAGGCGCAGCAGGCACACGCGGCCTACGAACAGGCGATGCGCGACATCGAGGCCGGCACCGACAACGCCGGCGCCGCGCTGGCCGGGCAGAAGGGCGTGTACGCCCAGCTGGCCGCGCTGCGCGTGGCCAAGGCCCAGGTCGAGGCCGGCAAGCTCGACGATGCCATCGCCACCCTGCGCGGCATCGAGGCCGACCCGGAGCTGGCGCCGGTGGTGCAGCAGCGCCTGGCCCAACTGCTGCTCGCCTCGGGCAGGCACGAGGAGGCGCTGAAGGCGCTGGAGGGTGCGGGCGAGCCGGCGGCGATGGAGCTGCGCGGCGACGCGCTGCTGGCCGCCGGCCAGCGCGAGCAGGCGCGCGGGGAATACGAGCGGGCGCTGACCGCGCTGGACGTCGCCTCGCCGGCCCGCCGCCGCCTGGAACTGAAGCTGCAGGAAGCCGGCGGCCGCGTGCCCGACCCGGCGGAAGCGATCTGACATGAGGCGCCTGGACATGTGGAAGCGGATGGCGGCCATGGCCGCGCTGGTGTCGGCGCTGGCCGGCTGTTCGACCGTCAAGGGCTGGTTCGCCGGCAAGAACGCGGAGGCCAAGAAGGCCACCGAGCCGGCCGAGCTGGTGGACTTCGAACCCACCGTGCGGCCGTCGCGGCTGTGGTCGGTAGACCTGGGCGACGGCGAGCGCCGCGTCGGCACCCGCCAGGTGCCGGCCATCGCCGACGGCCGCGTGTACGCCGCGGCCGGCGAGAACGAGCTGTTCGCCCTGGACCTGCACACCGGCAAGCAGGTGTGGCGCCACCGCGTCGAGTACGACAAGAAGACCGACAAGGGCGGCCCGATGCGCCTGGCCGGCAGCCCCGGCGTGGGCGAGGGCCTGGTGGCCGTCGGCAGCCTGGGTGGCGACGTGCTGGTGCTGGACGCGGCCACCGGCGCCGAGCGCTGGCGCGCCCGCGTCAGTTCCGAGGTGATCGCGCCGCCGGCCATCGCCATGGGCCTGGTGTTCGTGCGCAGCAACGACGGCCGCATCAGCGCCTTCGACGCGGCCACCGGCGAGCGCCGCTGGTTCCGCGACCACGAGCTGCCGAGCCTGACCGTGCGCGGCAACGCGCCGCTGACCATCGGCCCGGGCGTGCTGTTCTCCGGCAACGACGACGGCACCGTGACCGCGATGGCCATGAACGACGGCCGCGTGCTGTGGGAGCTGCCGGTCGGCCTGCCCGAGGGCCGCAGCGAGCTGGAGCGCATGGCCGACGTGGACGGCGCCCCGGTCCTGGAGGACACCACGCTGTACGCCTCCAGCTACAAGAACCGCACCCTGGCCATCGACGGTCCCAGCGGCCGGCCGATGTGGCAGAGCGAGCACGGCGGCGCCGGCGGCATCGGTGTGTCCGCCTCCTACCTGGTGGTGGCCAACGCCTCCGGCACCGTTTACGCCCTGGACAAGAACAGCGGCGCGGCGATGTGGTCGCAGGACGCGCTGGCGCGCCGTTCGCTGACCGGCCCGGCGGTGCACGGCGACTACGCCGTGGTGGGCGACTTCGAGGGCTACCTGCACTGGCTGCGCCTGGAGGACGGTGCCCTGGCCGCGCGTGCGCGCGTGGGCCGCAAGGCCATCAAGGGCCAGCCGCAGGTGGCCGACGGCATCCTGGTGGTGCAGAACATCCGGGGCGACCTGGCCGCGTTCCGCCTCGACTGACCGACACGGGAATCCCACATGCTGCCGCTGGTTGCGCTGGTCGGACGGCCGAACGTCGGCAAGTCCACGTTGTTCAATGCGCTTACCCGCAGCCGGGACGCGCTGGTCCACGACCAGCCGGGCGTGACCCGTGACCGCCACTACGGGGTGTGCCGGCTCGACCCGGAGCGCCCGTTCCTGCTGGTGGACACCGGCGGCATCGCCGGCGAGGAGGAGGGCCTGGCCGGCGCCACCGCGCGCCAGGCGCGCGCCGCCGCCGCCGAGGCCGACCTGATCCTGTTCGTGGTGGACGGCCGCGACGGCCCCTCGGCCCTGGACGACGAGATCCTGGCCTGGCTGCGCAAGCTGGACCGGCCCACGCTGCTGGTCGTCAACAAGATCGACGGCACCTTCGAGGAGGCCGTGCGCGCCGAGTTCGCGCACTACGGCTTCCCGGAGATGCTGGCGGTCTCGGCCGCGCACCGCCAGGGCCTGGACGACCTGCACGAGGAGGTGCAGGCGCGGCTGCCGGAGCAGGGCAGCGGCGAGGCGCTGGACGAGGACCCGGAGCGCCTGCGCATCGCCTTCGTCGGCCGCCCGAACGTGGGCAAGTCCACCCTGGTCAACCGCCTGCTGGGCGAGGAGCGGGTGATCGCCTCGGAGGTGCCGGGCACCACCCGCGACGCCATCGCCGTGGACCTGGAGCGCGACGGCCGCCGCTACCGCCTGGTGGACACCGCCGGCATCCGCCGCCGTTCGCGCGTCGAGGAGGCGGTGGAGAAGTTCAGCGTGGTCAAGACGCTGCAGGCCATCGAGCAGTGCCAGGTGGCGGTGGTGATGCTGGACGCCTCCGAGGGCGTGACCGACCAGGATGCCACCGTGCTGGGCGCGGTGCTGGACGCCGGCCGCGCCCTGGTGGTGGCGGTCAACAAGTGGGACGGCCTGACGCCCTACCAGCGCGAGCAGGCCGAGGTGGCCCTGCAGCGCAAGCTGGCCTTCGTGCCGTGGGCGGAGCCGGTGCGCATCTCGGCCCTGCACGGCTCGGGCCTGCGCGAGCTGTTCCGCGCCATCCACCGCGCCCATGCCTCGGCCACCCGCACCTTCAGCACCAGTGAGGTCAACCGGGCGCTGGAGGCGGCCTACCAGGCCAACCCGCCGCCGAGCATCCGCGGCCACGTCTCCAAGCTGCGCTACGCCCACCCGGGCGGCGAGAACCCGCCGACCTTCGTCATCCACGGCACCCGACTCAAGGAGCTGCCGGACTCGTACAAGCGCTACCTCGAGAACTTCTTCCGCAAGCGCTTCAAGCTGGTCGGCACGCCGGTGCGGCTGGAGTTCCGCGAGGGCAGCAACCCGTTCGAGGGCCGCAGGAACGAGCTGACCGAGCGGCAGATCAAGCGCCGCCGCCGGCTGCTGCGCCACGTCAAGCGCGGCAAGTGAGCGCCGCCCCCGACGCCGCGGGCATCACCCTGGGCCTGCTGGCCGCCGGCGGTGCGGCCGGCGCAGCCTGGCGCAAGCGCGACGGCCGGCCGCAGGTGCTGCGCCTGGCCCGGCGCTTCCCGGGCGAGGTGGCGGCGGTCCGGGTCGCGGCCGATGCCGACTTCGACCGCTATGCCGCGGCGGGCCTGTGGGCGGTGCCGGCCGGGCCGGATGCCGCCGCCACCCTGGCCGCGCTGGTGGCCGCCTGCGCCACGCCCTGGCTCCTGACCCTGCCGGTGGACCTGTTCGACACCAACGACTGCCTGGTGCGCACCCTGGCCGCCTGTCGCGGCGAGGACGGCGCGGTGGCGGTGGACGCCGACGGTGTGCAGCCGCGCGTGGCCCTGTACCGGGTGGAGGCGCTGCGCGGGGCGCTGCCGGCGGCGCTGGCCGCGGGCGAGGGCGTGGAGGCGCTGCAGGCGCGGCTGCGCCTGGCCGCGGTGCCCTTCGCCGGCGTACGCTTCGGCCGTCTGCCGCCGGCGGCGGGCCTGCCGCCGCTGGTGCCGCCGCGCTGATCCCGTTCCGCCGAGGGCCCGCGATGACCGAATCCTTCCCCGGCCACATCCCCGTCCGGCAGGCGCTGGAACTGGTGCGCCAGGCCGCCGCGGCGCGGCGCGGCGAGGCCGGGCAGGGGCCGACCCGCCAGGCCGACGGCCGCGTGCTGGCCGCCGACATCGCCGCGCCGATCCCGCTGCCGCCGTTTGCCAACAGCGCGATGGACGGCTTCGCCTTCCGCCACGCCGACCTGGCCCGGGCCGGGGAGGCGGGGCTGGAACTGGCCGGCGCCCAGTACGCCGGCCGGGACCTGGGCCTGCACCTGCGGCCGGGGCAGTGCGCGCGCGTCGCCACCGGCGCGCCGCTGCCGGCCGGCGCCGACACCGTGGTGCCGCGCGAGCACGCGCAGGAGCGCGCCGGCCGCGTCCGCCTCCCCGCCGACGCGGCGCCCGGCGCCTTCGTCCGCCACGCCGGCGAGGACGTGCGGGCCGGCGAGGTGGTGCTGCATGCCGGACAGGTGCTGCCCCCGGCGCGGATCGGCCTGTGCATGGCGCTGGGCCTGGACCGCCTGCCGGTGTTCCCGCGCCCGACCGTGGCGGTGCTGACCGGCGGCGACGAGCTGGTCGAGCCGGGCCTGCCGCTGGCGCCGGGCCAGGGCTACGACAGCAACCGCGGCCTGCTGATGGCGCAGCTGCGGGCGCTGGGCCTGGAGCCGGTGGCCTGGCCGGCCATGCCCGACGATCCGGCTCTGCTGGATTCCCTGCTGCGCGACGCTACCGCCAGCTTCGACGTGGTGCTGGCCTGCGGCGGCGTCTCCGCCGGTGACCGCGACTTCCTGCCCGGCTGGCTGGCCGCGCATGGCCGGGTGCACTTCTGGCGGGTGCGCCTGCGCCCGGGCATGCCGGGGCTGTTCGGCCAGGCCGGCCGGGCGCTGGTGCTGGGCCTGCCCGGCAATCCGGTCTCGGTGCTGGCCTCCTTCACCGTGCTCGGCCGGCCGCTGCTGGATGCCCTGCAGGGGCGGACCGAGCCGCGGCCGCGCTGGCGCGCGCGCCTGGCCGCGCCCTGGCGCAAGCGCCACGACCGCGCCGAGTTCCTGCGCGGGCGCCTGGAGGTGGACGACGGGGCCACGCTGCGCGTGCACCCGGACCCGGCCGAGGGCTCGCACCGCCTGCGCGCCGCGGCCGCCGCCGACGTGCTCATCGCTCTGGAGGAGGGCGCCCGCGAGTACGCCGCCGGCGAGCTGGTGGACGTCCTGCCGCTGTGAAGGCGGCATCCCTGGCCACACTGTCCCGCCAGTGGGCCGTGCGTGCGCGGCGCGCATCCGCATAATGCCCGCATGGGCATCACCGAACTGACACCGGAACAGGCACGCGAGCGCCAGCGCCACGGCGCGCTGCTGATCGACATCCGCGAGGCGCACGAGCGCGTCTCCGGCCAGGCGGAGGGTGCGCTGGGCATCGCCCGCGCCGAGCTGGAGGCGGCGCCGGAGCGGCACCTGCCGTCGCCGGACGCCGAGGTGCTGCTGATCTGCCAGGCCGGCAAGCGCTCGCGCGAGGCCGGCGCGGCGCTGCGTGCGGCCGGCTACCGCAACGTGCACTCGGTGGCCGGCGGCACCACGCGCTGGATCGAGGCCGGGCTGCCGGTGGTGCGCCCGCGGCTGGACCCGGACGAGGCCGACTTCCTCGAGCGCTACTCGCGCCACCTGCGCCTGCCCGAGGTGGGCGTGGCCGGGCAGCGGCGCCTGCAGCAGGCACGCGTGCTGCTGGTCGGCGCCGGGGGGCTGGGCTCGCCGGCGGCCTATTACCTGGCCGCGGCCGGCGTGGGTCACCTGCGCATCGTGGACGACGACCACGTGGACCGCTCCAACCTGCAGCGGCAGATCCTGCACACCGAGGACGCCGTGGGCACGCCCAAGGTCGAATCGGCCGCCGCGCGCCTGCGCGCGCTCAACCCGCGGGTGCGGATCGAGCCGGTGGCCGCGCGGGTGGTTTCGGACAACGTCGAGGCCCTGCTCGAGGGCATGGACGTGGGGGTGGACGGCTCGGACAACTTCCCGCTGCGCTACCTGCTCAACGACGCCTGCGTGAAGCTGGGCAAGCCGCTGGTGTACGGCGCGGTGCAGCGCTTCGAGGGCCAGGTGAGCGTGTTCGACGCCGGCCGCCGGCGCGGCCAGGCGCCGTGCTACCGCTGCCTGTTCCCGGAACCGCCGCCGCCGGAGTTCGCGCCCAACTGCGCCGAGGCCGGCGTGCTGGGCGTGCTGCCGGGGATCATCGGCCTGCTCCAGGCCACCGAGGCGGTCAAGCTGCTGCTGGGCATCGGCACGCCGTTGACGGGGCGCCTGCTGCAGTTCGACGCGCTGGGCATGCGCTTCCGCGAGACCCGCCCGGCCGCCGACCCGGGCTGCCCGGTGTGGGCGGCCGGGCGGCCGTTCCCCGGCTACATCGACTACGCCCGGTTCTGCAGCGCCGGCGGCTGAGCTTCCCACGCCGGCGCACGCCCGGCACGCACACCCAGGAGGTCCCCGATGGCGGTCGAAGCCGCTCCCGGCAGCGAGCTGGTCCTGGTCAAGGTGGTCGCGCTGCTGGGCGCGGCGGTGGTGACGGTGCCGTTGTTCCGGCGCCTGGGTCTGGGCCCGGTGCTCGGCTACCTGGCCGCCGGCCTGCTGGTCGGGCCGTTCGGGCTGGGCTGGTTCTCCGATCCGCAGGCCATCCTGCACGTGGCCGAACTGGGCGTGGTCATGTTCCTGTTCCTGGTGGGGCTGGAGATGCGTCCGGCGCACCTGTGGAACCTGCGCGGGCAGATCTTCGGCCTGGGCGCCCTGCAGATCGGCGCCTGCACCGCGGCCCTGACCGGGGTGGGGCTGCTGGCCGGCCTGCCGCCGGCGGCGGCCTTCATCGGTGCGGCCGGCTTCGTGCTCACCTCCACGGCCATCGTCATGCAGCTGCTGGGCGAGCGCGGCGACATCGCCCTGCCGCACGGCCAGCGCATCGTCTCCATCCTCCTGTTCGAGGACCTGCTGATCGTGCCGCTGCTGGCGCTGGTGGCGTTCATGGCGCCGCTGCCGGCCGGGGAGGGCGGGGTGCGCTGGCGCGACGTGGCCACCGGCGTGGCGGCGCTGGCCGGGCTGGTGGTGGCCGGGGTGTGGCTGCTCAACCCGATGTTCCGCCTGCTGGCCGGCGCCCGCGCGCGCGAGCTGATGACCGCCGCCGCGCTGCTGGTGGTGCTGGGCGCGGCGCTGCTGATGGAGGTGGGCGGCCTGTCCATGGCCATGGGCGCGTTCCTGGCCGGTGTGCTGCTGTCCGGCTCCAGCTTCCGCCACCAGCTGGAGGCGGACATCGAGCCGTTCCGCGGCCTGCTGCTGGGCCTGTTCTTCCTGGGCGTGGGCATGGCCCTGGACCTGCGCGTGGTGGCGGCCGAGGCGCGCCTGGTGCTGCTGCTGGTGCCGGCGATGATGCTGGCCAAGGGCCTGTGCATCTACGCGGTGGCCCGGCTGCTGCGCAGCCCGCACGCCGAGGCCCTGGACCGGGCCGGGCTGATGGCGCAGGGCGGCGAGTTCGCCTTCGTGCTGTTCGCCGCCGCGGCCGGCACCGGGCTGGGGGACGCGCGCACCTCGGCCACGCTGACCGCGGTGGTGGTGTTGTCCATGGTGCTCACGCCGCTGGTGCAGGTGGCGGTGGGCCGGTTCCTCCCGGCGCGCGCGCGGCCGTCCATGGACGGCATCGACGTGCCCAGGGGGCTGGACGGCAGCGTGCTGATCATCGGCTTCGGCCGCTTCGGCCAGGTGATGAGCCAGGCGCTGCTGGCCCGCGACGTGGACGTGACCATCATCGACACCGACGTGGACATGATCCGCAGCGCCGCCGAGTTCGGCTTCAAGGTCTACTACGGCGACGGTACCCGCCTGGACGTGCTGCACGCCTCCGGTGCCGGGCGGGCGCGGGCGGTGGCGGTGTGCGTGGACGACCGCGATGCGGCCACCCGCATCGCTACCCTGGTGCGCGAGTCCTTCCCGCAGGCCAGGGTGCTGGTGCGCGCCTACGACCGCGAGCACGCCCGCCAGCTGGTGGAGGCGGGCGTGGACTTCCAGGTGCGCGAGACCTTCGCCGCGGCGGTGGAGTTCGGCGAGGCCGCGCTGCGCGCGGTGGGCGTACCGGAGAACGAGGCCGCCGCCATCGCCGAGGAGGTGCGCCGGCTGGACGCCGAGCGCTTCGCCCTGGAACTGGCCTCCGGCAGCCTGGAGGGCGGCAAGCGGATGCTGCGCACCAACGTGCCCCAGCCCACGCCGCTGCGGCCGCCGCAGCGCCGGGGCCAGCGCCTGGACGGCGCGGCGGAGGCGGACGGGGCGGGGCCGCCCGCGGCCTGAGCGCGCCGTGCCCTACCGGGAAGGGCGACGGATGGACGACAATACCGTCTTCCCTTCCGCCACGCCGGACTCCCGCCCGATGACCGCCCGCATCCTCGATGGCCGCCGCGTCGCCGACGCGCTGCTGGACGAACTCCGGACCCGTGTCGAAGCCCGCGTCGCCGCCGGCCGCTCCCGGCCCGGCCTGGCCGTGGTGCTGGTGGGCAACGACCCGGCCTCGGCCGTGTACGTGCGCAACAAGCGCCGCGCCGCGGAGAAGGTGGGCATCGAGGCCTTCGACTACGACCTGCCGGCCGGCACCCGCGAGGAGGAGCTGCTGGCCCTGGTGGACAGGCTCAACGCCGACCCGAAGGTGCACGGCATCCTGGTGCAGCTGCCACTGCCGGGCATCCCCGACGCCAGCCGCCTGATCGAGCGGATCGACCCGCGCAAGGACGTCGACGGCTTCCACCCCTCCAACGTCGGCCACCTGGCCCTGCGCCAGTTCGGCCTGCGCCCGTGCACCCCGCGCGGCATCATGACCCTGCTGGCCCACACTGACCGCCCGGTGCGCGGCCGCAACGCCACCGTGGTGGGGGTGAGCAACCACGTCGGCCGGCCGATGGTGCTGGAGCTGCTGATCGCCGGCTGCACCGTGACCGCCTGCCACAAGTTCACCCCGCGCGAGGTGCTGGAGCAGTCGGTGCGCAGCGCCGACATCCTGGTGGTGGCGGTGGGCCGGCCGGGCATCGTCCCGGGCGAGTGGGTCAAGCCCGGGGCGGTGGTGATCGACGTGGGCATCAACCGCCTGGACGACGGCCGTCTGGTCGGCGACGTGGGCTACGAGGCCGCGGCCGGGCGCGCCAGCTGGATCACCCCGGTCCCGGGCGGGGTGGGCCCGATGACCGTGGCCACCCTGATGCAGAACACCATCGAGGCGGCCGAGGCGGCCGACTGAGCCGGCGTCCCGGCCGGGCAGGGCGCCCGGCCGGGCCAGGGATGGGATGCAGCGTGCCCGGCGGGGCCGGCGGCGGTGCCGGATCGGGTTTATAATGACGCGCTTCCCCACTTCCGGGTATGCCGATGCTGCGCATCCAGGCCGAAGCACTCACCTACGACGACGTCTCGCTCGTTCCCGCCCACTCCACCGTGCTGCCGAAGGACGTGTCCCTGCGGACCCGCCTGACGCGCGAGCTGTACATCAACCTGCCGATCGTCTCGGCGGCGATGGACACGGTGACCGAGGCCCGCCTGGCCGTGGCCATGGCCCAGCTCGGCGGCATCGGCATCCTGCACAAGAACATGACCGTCGAGCAGCAGGCGGCGGAGGTGGCCAAGGTCAAGAAGTTCGAGTCCGGCGTCATCCGCGACCCGATCACGGTCCGCCCCGACACCACCATCCGGGAGGTGCTGGCGCTGACCCACGCCCAGAACATCTCCGGCGTGCCGGTGGTGGACGAGTCCGGCCAGCTGGTGGGCATCGTCACCCGCCGCGACATGCGCTTCGAGACCGAGCTGGACGACCCGGTCCGCAACATCATGACCAAGCGTGACCGCCTGGTCACGGTGCAGGAGGGCGCCAGCGACGAGGAAGTGCTGCGCCTGCTGCACAAGCACCGCATCGAGAAGGTGCTGGTGGTCAACGGCGACAACGAGCTGCGCGGCCTGATCACCGTCAAGGACATCCAGAAGAAGACCGACAACCCCAACGCCTCCAAGGACGCCGCCTCGCGCCTGCTGGTCGGCGCGGCGGTGGGCGTGGGCGGCGACACCGAGCAGCGCGTCGAGGCCCTGGTGGCCGCCGGCGTGGACGTGATCGTGGTGGACACCGCCCACGGCCATTCCCAGGGCGTGCTGGACCGCGTGGCCTGGGTCAAGAAGAACTTCCCGCAGGTGCAGGTGGTCGGCGGCAACATCGTCACCGGGGATGCCGCGCTGGCCCTGATGGACGCCGGCGCCGACGCGGTGAAGGTGGGCGTGGGCCCCGGCTCGATCTGCACCACGCGCGTGGTCGCCGGCGTGGGCGTGCCGCAGATCACCGCCATCGACATGGTGGCCGAGGCCCTGCAGGACCGCATCCCGCTGATCGCCGACGGCGGCATCCGCTACTCCGGCGACATCGGCAAGGCCATCGCCGCCGGCGCCTCCAGCGTGATGATCGGCGGCCTGTTCGCCGGCACCGACGAGTCCCCGGGCGAGATCGAGCTGTTCCAGGGCCGCAGCTACAAGAGCTACCGCGGCATGGGCTCGCTGGGCGCGATGGAGAAGGGCTCCAAGGACCGCTACTTCCAGGACGCCTCCGACGCCGACAAGCTGGTGCCGGAAGGCATCGAGGGCCGGGTGCCGCTGCGCGGCCCGCTGGCCAACGTCGTCCACCAGCTGGTCGGCGGCCTGCGCGCCACCATGGGCTACGTGGGCTGCGCCACCATCGAGGAGATGCGCAAGAAGCCGCGCTTCGTGGTGATCACCGGCGCCGGCCAGCGCGAGAGCCACGTGCACGACGTGCAGATCACCAAGGAACCGCCCAACTACCGCATGGGCTGAGCGGCCACCCCTCGCGGGGGCAAGGCCCCGCGCGCGCCGCCAGCGCCCGGCCACGGCAGCGGCCGGGCAGGGCACCCGCAGGCTCCCACACACCCGCCACACAATCCGATCCAACACCGCCGAGCGCCGGCCGCCGATGACCGACATCCACAGCGACAAGATCCTCATCCTCGACTTCGGCGCGCAGTACACCCAGCTGATCGCCCGGCGCATCCGCGAGATCGGCGTGTACTGCGAGATCTGGGCCTGGGACCACGACCCGGCCGAGATCGCGGCCTTCGGCGCCCGGGGCATCATCCTCTCCGGCGGCCCGGAATCCACCACCCGGCCCGGCTCGCCGCGCGCGCCGCAGGAGGTGTTCGACGCCGGCGTGCCGATCCTGGGCATCTGCTACGGCATGCAGACCATGGCTGTGCAGCTGGGCGGCGCCACCGAGGCCGCGGACCAGCGCGAGTTCGGCCACGCCGAGGTGCAGCTGGTGGCGGCCGACCGCCTGTTCGAGGGGCTGAAGGACCATCCGGGCTCGCCGCCGCGCCTGGACGTGTGGATGAGCCACGGCGACCACGTCTCCGTGTGCCCGCCGGGCTTCACCGTCACCGCGAAGACCGACCGCATCCCGATCGCCGCCTTCGCCGACGACAATCGCCGCTGGTACGGCGTGCAGTTCCACCCGGAGGTGACCCACACCAAGCAGGGCACCGCGCTGCTGCGCCGCTTCGTGGTGGACATCTGCGGCTGCCGCACGCTGTGGACCGCGGCCAACATCATCGAGGACCAGATCGCGCGCGTGCGCGAGCAGGTCGGCAGCGACGAGGTCATCCTCGGCCTGTCCGGCGGCGTGGATTCCTCGGTGGTGGCCGCGCTGCTGCACCGTGCGATCGGCGACCAGCTCACCTGCGTGTTCGTCGACACCGGCCTGTTGCGCTGGCAGGAAGGCGACCAGGTCATGGCCACCTTCGCCGAGCACCTCGGCGTGAAGGTGATCCGCGTGGACGCCGCCGACCGCTACTTCAGGGCGCTCGAGGGCGTGGCCGACCCGGAGGCCAAGCGCAAGATCATCGGCAACCTGTTCGTCGAGATCTTCGAGGAGGAATCGGCGAAGCTGCGCAACGCGCGCTGGCTGGCGCAGGGCACCATCTACCCGGACGTGATCGAATCGGCCGGCAGCAAGACCGGCAAGGCCCACGTCATCAAGAGCCACCACAACGTCGGTGGCCTGCCGGCGCACATGAAGCTGGGCCTGGTCGAGCCGCTGCGCGAGCTGTTCAAGGACGAGGTGCGGCGCCTGGGCGTCGAACTCGGCCTGCCGCGGGAGATGGTGTACCGCCACCCGTTCCCCGGCCCGGGCCTGGGTGTGCGCGTGCTGGGCGAGGTCAGGCGCGAGTACGTCGAGCTGCTCGCCCGCGCCGACCACATCTTCATCGAGGAACTGCGCAAGGCCGGCCTGTATGACAAGGTCAGCCAGGCCTTCGCCGTGTTCCTGCCGGTCAAGTCGGTGGGCGTGGTGGGCGACGCGCGCGCCTACGAGTGGGTGATCGCCCTGCGCGCGGTGGAGACCGTGGACTTCATGACCGCGCACTGGGCGCACCTGCCATACGACTTCCTGGGCCGGGTCTCCAACCGCATCATCAACGAACTGCGCGGCGTCTCCCGCGTGGTCTACGACATCTCCGGCAAGCCGCCGGCGACGATCGAGTGGGAGTGATTCCGCGTCCGGCAGCGGCCGGCAGGATCAGGCACCAGAAACAGCTAAGCCCGCGTCACTGCGGGCTTTTTTTGAGCTTCTTGGCCGGCCCGGAGAAGAGGGAGGCCCTGAGGGTACCGTAGCGGGTTGTGGTAGCATTGCAGTCATTTTGATATATTTGCTGTCAACACCCTGATGGAGGTGTTTGGTCATGGCTGTCCTGACGATCAGAAATGTGCCTGAAGACGTGCACCGGGCCTTGCGGGTGCGGGCCGCGCAGCATGGCCGCAGCACGGAGGCCGAGGTGCGCGAGATCCTGGCGGCGGCGGTCAAGCCCGAAAGCCGCGTGCGCATGGGCGATGCCCTGGCTGCCATCGGGCGGAAGATTGGCTTGACCGACGAAGACTTTGCCGATCTTGAGAGTGTCCGCGACAGGACGCCCGCCGAGCCGCCGAGGTTCGAATGATCGTCCTCGATACCAACGTCGTATCCGAGGCGATGAAGCCGGCGCCCAACGCAGTGGTCGTGGCGTGGCTGAATGACCAGGCGGCGGAGACTCTATACATCACCAGCGTCACGCTGGCTGAGCTGCTGTTCGGCATCCAGGCACTGCCGCAGGGCAGGCGCAGGGACCTGCTGGATGGCGCGCTCAACGCGCTGCTGGAGCTGTTCAGGGATCGCGTGCTGTCCTTCGACACGGAGGCAGCGCTGTGCTACGCAGAGCTGGCCGTGGCGGCCAGGAATGGAGGGCGTGGCTTCCCGACGCCGGATGGCTACATCGCCGCCATCGCTGCATCGCGGGGCTTCATCGTGGCGTCACGCGATACCGCGCCCTTCGAGGCGGCTGGGGTGGCGGTCATCAATCCGTGGGACGGATCGTAAGCCGAAATGCCTGCGACGCTGGATATCAGGCCAGGCCCTGCCAAGGGAACGAATGTGATTCACGCTGGATGTAACCAGGCGGCGTCGTTGCGGCAGCTTGGTTCGATAACTGACAAGAAGCTGGACAGGAAGAACATGAGTGTCACTCGACACCGTAGTCATCGGGCAGTCGCGCTCGCGAGGAGGGCGATTCACTACGCCATCCCCAGCGGCACGCTGTCGCACCGGCAGAAGGAGCGACACGTGGTGTCGCGCTGGTCGGTGGGCAAACGACAGCAGCCGGCCACGGCGCCGCACAGCCGGCGCTCGACCGCGAACTCCGGGCGCAAGCGCTAGGCGGACACAGGAGTGGGGTAGAAGCGGCTTTGCGGCAAAGCGGACGACGCGGCGTCGTTCTCAGATCCCTTCGACATCGATTCCGTGCTCGGCCAGCCAGGCCTTGCGGTGCGCGTAGTCCGGCATGGCGCGCTCGACGCGCAACCAGAACGAAGGGGTGTGGTGCGGCTCGTGCAAGTGGGCGATCTCGTGCACCAGCACGTACTCGGCGATGCGCGCCGGCAGCAGGATCGTCTTCCAATGGAAGTACAGCCAGTCGCCCTTGCCACACGATCCCCAGCGGTAGCCCAGGTCCTGCACCTTCACGCCGGCCGGGGACACCTCCATGCGTGACTGGTACTCGGCAGCGCGGCTGGACAGCCAGGCCTTGGCACGCTCGCAGTACCAACGGATGAAGTGCTCGCGCGCGACGGACAAAGCGTCCCGGCGCAAGCAGAAGCGGCCCGCCGTCAGTTTGAGCGGAACGTCCTGCTGGCCCACCAGTTTGAGCCGATGGCTGCGCCCGAGGTACAGGAAGCCCTCGCCGTCCACGAACTGCTTGCGCGGCAGCCGACGCCGCAGGCGGTCCTTCTCGGCCAGCTTGGTATAGATCCAGAAGCGCTTTTCCAACACGAAGGCGCGCAGCGCGGACTCGTCCACTTCGGGCGGTGCCGACAGCACCAGCGCGCCGTCGCGCTCCACGGTGATCTGCATCGTCTTGCGGCGCGTGCTGCGTCGGAGCACGAAGCACAGGTCATCCACCTGAAGGCTGGGCGATTTCACAGGTGCCAGCATCGGTTCATACCTGCACCAGTTTGTCGTGGTTGGCGCGGGCCTGCTCCATCAGCTTGTCGGCCAGCACGCCCGCCTTGTCGATGTCCACCAGTGGCGGTCGCAGCCGCATCAGGTGATCGAACAAGTATCCATTCAGCTCGTCCTGTGCAGCGCGCTTGTGGGGGCTCCAGATGCCCCGGTTGCTCTGCAGCTCCTGCACGAGGAGGTCCACCAGTTCCACGGTCACGTCCTTCAGCCGCAGCAGTTCGGCCGACGTGGGCGCTCGCCCGGCACAGACCACGTCCAGCACCGTGCGCAGGAACGGCGCGCAATGCTCCGGCAGGTCGCCGGGCACATCGACAGCCCCCGCCGTGCCCGTGCGCAGTTCGTCGATGATCTTCTGCAGCTGCGCGATGACCTCGTTCCACTGCTCACCCAGGGACTTGAGAATCTCGTTCAGCCGCTCGGAGAGCTTGCGGTACAGCACCGGGTCCTCGTCCGCATGTTTGCGGATGTGCGAGCGGATCGCATGCTCCATTTCCGAGGCTTTGGCGCGATCATTGGCCGCGCGAGCCAGGTGGGTATCGAACTCGGCGTCGGTCAGCTGGATCGGCGGAATCTTGGGGTCGATGCCCAGCGAGATCACGTGGTCGTCGATCAGCTTCCGCACCTTGGCGCCGACGTCCTTGCCGAGAACCGGCGTGTCCTTGTAGCGGTTGCGTGCCCGCGCGTAGATGTAGGCCAGTCGTTTGGCGTCGCCCGAGTACGGCAGCCCCTCCGGGCGCGGCAGCACCGTGTCCAGCGATGCCAGGAAGGCTTTGAGCTTGACCGCAAACTCGGCCCGCAGCCTCTCGCTGCCCAGCACCTCGACGCAGGCCTCGGTATCATCCAGCGACTCGATGCCCCGCTGGCGGAACAGGTCCACCACGCGCAGGTGCCGGTCGCGCAGCACCGGGATTTCATCCTTCAGGCTGGCCAACGCGCCTTCCACGTCTTCGTCGGCGTAGGCAGCGAGGGCTTCCTTCAGGTGCTGCGCCACGCCGTAGTAGTCCACCACGATGCCGCAGCGCTTGCCGAAGCCGGTGCGGTTGACGCGGGCGATGGCCTGCAGCAGCTCGGCTTCCCGGATCGGCCGATCCAGATACATGACGCCCTCGATGGGCGCATCGAAGCCGGTGAGCAGCATCGACTTCACCACCAGGAAGGCCAGCGGGTCGGCCTTGGCCGGGTCGGCGTGGAACAGTGGCTTCTTGAAGCGCTTGATCAGTTGCTCATGCCGGGCGGAATCGGTCCACACCTTCCACGCCGGATCGTCGTTGTTGCTGCCCGAGATGATGGGCGCGAACTCGAGGCGCGCCAGCGTGTCGCGGTAGCGCCAGGCCTGCACCAACGCCTGAACCTTGGGCGGGCGCTGGCACAGGGCCTCGTCGTCCAGCGCCTTGTCCTGCGGACTCAGGCGCTCGGCCTCGGCCAGCAGCTCGTCGCGCGCGGTCTTCAGCGCCTCGAAGTATCGGATCGCCGCCAGCCGGCTGTAGGCGACGACCTGGGCCTTGTAGCCATTGGGCAGGATGTTGGTCACGTAGTGGCGCAGCATGTCGCGCGCCTTGTCGGCGATCAGCGCCGGAGCTTCGAAGATATGGCCCTTGGTGGCGTACTTCCGCTTGATCGCCTCCAGCTCCTCGGGCGTGTGCTGGCGGAACAGGTCCTCAAACAGCTCGTCCAGGCTGGCGTCGTCCTTGACCGCACCCTTGGCGGTGCGACCCTCGTACAGCACCGGCACCGTGGCGCCGTCGGCCTCGGCTTCCTTGATGGTGTAGCGGTCGATGAACTCGCCAAAGATCTCATGGGTGCGCTTCTTCTCGCCCATGATGATCGGCGTGCCGGTGAAGCCGATGCGCGCGCAGTTGGGCAGCCCGGCCAGCAGGTTGGCGTGCAGGTCGCCGGACTGGGTGCGGTGGGCTTCGTCCACCAGCACGAGGATGCTGTCGTCCTCGTTCAGCACTTCGAACTCTTCACCGGACTTGTAGCTGACCTTAGGCTCGGCCACCTTGGGCAGGTCGTCGGCCGTCAGGGGGGCATCGTCCGTCGTGTCGGTGTCGCGGTACTTCTGGATGGTGGCGAAGATCAGGCCCGGTCCCTTGCGCCGCGCCAGCGCCTTCACGCCGGCCGTGCTTTCGGCTACCTCCACCACCTCGCCGGTCAGGGTGGCGGTTTCCGAAAGCTGGCGCTGCAGGTCCTTGCGGTCGGTGACGACGATGACCTTGAAGCGCCGCAGTTGCGCATCTGCGCGCATCTTGCGCACCAGGAATACCATCGTCAGGCTCTTGCCCGAGCCCTGGGTGTGCCAGATGATGCCGCCGCGCTGGTCGTGTTCGCCGTGCTGCAGACGCGTCTTGCCGGTCCTGAGCCGGGCAAGGGCGCGGTTGACGGCCCGGTACTGCTGGTAACGGCAGACCGACTTGATGGTTTGGCCACCCACCTGCATGAACAGCAGAAAGTTCTTGATCACGTCCAGCAGGTGTGCGGGCGGCAGCAGGCCGGCGACCAGGCGCTCCTGCTCCGACAGGCTGGACCTGCCCAGCTTCTGCGCCACCTCGATCTCGCTGCCGCTGCCGTCAGGCCCGACGACGGTCTTCCACTGCGCATAGTGCTCGAAGGCCGCACCGATGCAGCCCACGCGCGCTTCGTCGAAGCTCGTCGCGATGAGCAACTGATTGGTGGCGAACAACGCCTCGTTGCCCTCGTTGTCTTCGATCTCGTAAGCGGCCTTGCGCTGGTTGCTGTAGCGGCGCAGCTGGTCCACCGCCTCGGCCAACGGCTCGGGGATGGACGGGCTCTTGCACTCCACCACCACCAGCGGGATGCCGTTCACCAGCAGTACCAGGTCGGGCACGATGAAGGCCTTGCCGCTGTTGTAGCCGGGCGGGCAATCGACGCGATACTGGTTGACGACGGTGAAGCGGTTGTTGGCTGGCGTATCCCAGTCGAAGTAGCGGATCGTCTGGCCGCGACCGCCATCCCAGCCGGGCAGGCCTTCAACGGTCAGCCCCTTGATCAGCAACTCGGTGGCCTTCTGGTTGGCCTCCATCAGCTTGTGCGTACCGAGCCGGGTGATGGCGGACACGGCTTCCGACAGGCGTGCATCGTCCAGCCAGGGCTGGCCGTCCGGGCCGGGGTTCAAAGCCCGCAGCCGCTCGCGCAGCACGCCCTCCTGGATCACTTCCGAGAAGCTGCCGCGCCCCGTCACCTTCGGGTCGTCCAGGCTGCCCTCGATATGGACCCAGCCCAGCCCCTCAAGCTGCGCTACGAACGGCTTTTCAACGTCTTCGAGCTCCCACCCCATCAACGACTCCTTTGCGGGAATTGGATGCAGCGCACGCCAATTTCATCCGTTTTCATCCGTTTTCATCCGTTTTCAATCCCCGTTCCCCCAGCCGGTAGAAGGCGCCCCGTCCTGCGCCTTCCAGCTTCAGCAGGCCGTTACCCTGCATCCGTTTCAGCAGATCCTTGGCCTGCCCCTCACTAAGGCGGCACAAATCCATCACTTCGGCACGCCGAATCTGCCCGTGCTGACGCACATAGTTGAGCACCATCTGCTCGTGCTGGATGGGGGTAAAGCCAGCCTGACGGGTATACGCGGCCTTCTCGCCCCGGCGCTGGTAGACAGCGGCCGACAGGGTATAGCTGCGCCCGCGTGCCGCACCGTGTGCCTCCACCAAACCCGCTTCGATCAATGCCTCCAGCGTGCGCTTCGCGCTCGCCGCGTCCCGCTGGATGCGGCCTGCCAGCTCGTCGGCCGTCACCCGCTTCAGCTCCCGCAGGGCCGCCAGCGCGATCAGGCTGTCGATGGGCAACTCGGCGCCGCGCCGGCGCTCCTCCTCCACCACCAGCCGGCGGAAATCCAGGTCGGCCGGTTCGGTAGGCAGGCGCACCACGACATTGTGGGCATCGGTACGGGAGTAATCCGGCGCCGGCCGGCCGAACTTGAGCATGCCGCGATAGATGGTGTCCACGCCGCGCCCGGAACGTTCGACCACCCCGATGCGCTTCATGGCATCGGCCAGTGCGCGGTTGCGGGGGCGCGGCTCGGTCACCAGCAGATTGGCCAGCGTCACCCCTTCCACCAGTCCGCCCGGGTTACTGACCACCAGGGCGTCGTCTTCCAGCCGCACATGCACCGCCCCCAGGCGGTGGTAGTCACGGTGGATCAGGGCGTTGGCCACCGCCTCACGGAAGGCCGCCATGTCCACCATCGGCACCGGCACGCGGAACAAGCCTACCTGCAGTTCTTCTTCCGGGTTGTAGGGCCGGAAATTGGTCTCCAGCCACTCCAATGCCTTCAGTAGCGGAAAACGGCGGAATTCGTTGAAGCGCACCGCCTGCTGCGCCAGCACCTGGAAAGCGAATTCGTGGGTGGGCACCCGATTACGCAGGGCACTCTCCCGCCCCAACAGCAGCAGGCCAGTCAGGGTGGGCACCCGGCTGCCGTCCGGCTCGCGAACGGTCAGCCCCAGCGCGCCGTCCAGTGCCTCATCGTCCAGCTCCAGCAGCACGCGGTCGCCTCCGTACTGTTGCACGGCCTGGCGCAGGCGCTCACGCTCCAGCGGGTCCAGGTCGGCCAGCGTGGCACCCGCCACCGGCAGCGCGGACACATCGACCAGCCCCAGGGTACTGGCACGGCTTTCGCGCTCGTGGGGCAGCATGGGCACGCATTCCGGCTGCCCGTCGTGCCGTATCCGGCGCCGCAGATACACGCCACCCGAGGTCGCGACCACAGACCGCGCCTTGGGGACGGCGATACGGGCGACGGATACGCCATCCACTTCCAAGGCCTGCACCGTCACGTTGACCGAAGGGGAGGTCCGTGCTGCCACCAGGCCGGGCAGGCCATCGAGCATTTGGTGCTCCGCATGCAATCCCGTGGGCGTGCCGTCATCTTCAACACCCAGCCACAGCTCGCCGCCCTCTGCATTGGCAAGGCAGACGATGGCCTCGACCAGCTCGTTGTCCGACAGGCGCTTGCGGTCGCTCTTGAATTCGACCGTCAAGGATTCGGCAGGTGGCAGTCTGGGCGTCATGCGTGTTGTGCCTCCTGCAGCAGAGGGGTGACGCGGACACGGCCGGTGAGGAGGTCGTCCATGAGAGCGGTTTTCAGTTGCCGACTCTTCTCAAGGCAGATTTGCTCCATATCCAATATTCCATCAAGCCGATTAAGCCTGTCCGCAATCTCCCTTTGCTCTTCTAGCTTTGGGAAGGATGCGGGCAGAGCACCAAGTTGACCCTGATTCACTGAGGGAAGCGCGCCGTCCTGAACAATTTTTCCAAAATCTATGGTTTGCAAAAACCAATACAGCCAGGTTGAATGGACCTCGTCGCCTCCCGTCGCAACCATCATGTTGTTATCAACAAGCGAATCCTGCGCCAATAATCGCCGGCGATTCATGAGCAAAGCCGCACCCACCTTCGCGAATGCGACACCACCTTCAGGCAACAGCTTCCAGCCTTGTTTTCGAGCCAGCTCACGGGATACATAATTGTTGGCAACTCGCAGATCTCGTTCATTTCCCGGATTCGATTGATCGCTTACCTTGAAGAACGGCACCTCACCTTCAGACTGCCCCTGACACCTTTCAGGGAATGCATACCCTCCAAAGAATTCAACTTTGGCTCCTAGATATGCCTGTTCCCACTCCTTAGGAATCCACCCCAGCGGCGACGGCTTGTAGAGATGCGGCGTCTCGGATTGGGGCGGGCGCAGTTCGCCGTTGTCGTCGATGCCGCGCGTCAGCAGGTCGTGCAGCAGGCCCTGCTTGACGGCCTTGAGCTTGGCGATGATCGCCTCGGTTTCGTGGATGGCGGTGTCGAGGGTGTCGAGGATTTGAGCGATCGCGCGTTGCTCACTAAAACTCGGCAATGGGACTTCGTGCGCTCGAACGGTTGCGCCATTAATGTTGGCTTGTGTGGTCTGACCGGAGTGCTTTAGCCAGTGCGGCCTAATGTACTCAAGGTGGTGGTGCAGGTAGTCGGAATTGCAAGCAAAGGGCGGCACCAACGCGCACAGCGCTTGATTCCCTGCCATCTCGACTGCCGCAATTTTTGTTAGCCCGATCGTTCCATACATGGAGACGAATATGGTTCCTGCAGGATACCTTTTGGCGGCTGACTCCTTAAGGGCGGCGTCTGAAATCGCCAACTCGCAGTCATCGATGAACTTCGTTCTTGCGCGCGTGAGGTCCTCCGTCTTTGCGAAAGGAAGACCACCGAACTCAACGTAATACCGTCGGCTACCAGACGTTGGTGTTCCACCGCTCGTCACTTGGAAACAGAGCTGCTCGAGCGTTTGGGAGGTCCAGTCGTGCGGGTAGTTGGGTCGCATCTCAGACATACCCCAACCCCTTCAAGAACCCCTGCAACGCCTTCGCCGCCGTATCTCGCTTGCCCTCGATCTCGGTCAGCGTTACCCGGTACTTGTCCCACCAGTTCTCGAACGCGGCGATGATGGCCTTGCGCTGGGCGGCGATATAGCGCTCGACGATGGCGCGCATGTCGTCGTGCAGGATAGTCAGCAGCAGCTCGGCGGCCTGCTCGGGTGACAGGCCATCGACGGCGGTGTTGAGATGCGCAGCGAAGCTGTCCTTCTTCGTCTTGAGCTGCTTCTTGACTGTAGCGAGTTCCTTCTTCCAGGCCTTGAGCTGAGCTTCGTCGACGGCGTTCTCGTCGTCGGCCTCATCCTCCGCTTCGGCAGCTTCGCCATCCTCGCCGTCGGCATCCTTGGCGGACCTGGGATCAGCCGCCTTGATCTGGCTGTCCAGTTCGGCCTTCCTGGCCTCCAGTTCGTTGATGGCCTCCACGAAGTCGCCCATCAGGAACTTGACCAGCTTGTGCTCCAGCGGGTTGGACTTCTTCTTTGTTTCCTCGTCTTTCAGCTCACTCAGGATGGTGTCGCGCCAGCCGCGAATCAGGCCCAGGGGGCCGCGCGCCATGATGGCCTTGAAATCGTTGAGGTTGTCGTACCAGAAACCGGCGCTGATGCCACGCACCTGGAAGGCGTCCAGCAGCCTGGTGGGCGTGAGCGCTTCGGCGAAGCTGGCGAGCAGCTCTTCGCGCGTGGTCACCAGGCTCGTTTGCCCGTGCAAGGCCGTGATGCGGCCGCTGTGCGCCTGCCACCATTGCTCAAAGGCTTCACGGATGGCGGCTTCCCTGGCCTTGATGCCGGCGTTGTCTTCGATGGCGGGCTTGAGGTCCTGGCGCCTGGTCAGTTCGGGCTTGAAGTCGAAGTACTTCGCATCGCGCTCGACGAACAGATCCAGCGGGTCCAGCCCGTGGGCCTGGAACAGCGCGGCCTTGTCGGCCACTTCGGCCTTGGGCACGCCACCAACCAGATGCGCGCGCACGTCGTGCGGCTCGGGCGGCGGGGCGTTGTCGGCGTAGCGGCGGATGTTGAGGTTGTAGTCGTTGGCCTTGAGCGTGGCGTTGTCGACGATGGCCGAAAAGCCGGGCACTTCCCTGAATTCGTCGAAAGTGGTGACGATCTTCTCGATGTGCTCGGGCAGCAGGAAGTTCTGCGCCCGGCCTTCGAAGTACTCGCGGTCGGCATTGATGAACAGCACCTTGCCCTGGCGTTCCTTCGGCTTGCCGCTGACCCGCTGTGCGCCGTTCTGCACCTGCTGGCGCAGCACCAGGATGCAGGCGGGGATGCCGGTGCCGTAGAACAGGTTGGGGGCAAGGCCGATCACCGCTTCGAGCAAGTCTTCCTCGATGATGCCCGCGCGGATGGTCTTTTCTTCACCCCCACGGAACAGCACGCCGTGCGGCATGACGGTGGCGATCATGCCGCCGTCGCGGGTGACGGCGATCATGTGCTGCAGGAACATCAGGTCGGCCTTCTTGGCACCCAGCGGCACCTGGCCGAAGCGGAAGCGCTCGGGGAACTTCGGCGCCCAGGCGGGCGTGCCGTCGGCGTTCTTCTCGGTGTTGCCCCAGTTGATGGAGAACGGCGGATTGGTGAGCACGCGGTCGAAGCGCCTCAGCTCGCCGCCCTCGACGTGCTGCGGCTCGGCCAGGGTGTCCTCGTTCTGCAGGTCGGCGGTGCTGATGCCGTGCAGCAGCATGTTCATCTTGGCGATGGACCACACCGTGCCGTTGAACTCCTGGCCGAAGAGATTGGCCTTGCGCCCATCGCCTCCGTGCTCATCGATGTATTCCTTGGACAGAATCAACATGCCGCCGGACCCAACACATGGGTCATAGATGTCGTGATCTTGCTGTGGTTTGATGAGCTGAACCATCATCCGCACCACCGAACGCGGCGTGTAGAACTCGCCGCCCTTCTTGCCGGCCGAGTCGGCGAACTCGCCGATCAGGTATTCGTAGGCCGCGCCCAGCAGGTCGGGGAACTCGAAGTCTTCGTTGCGCAGGCGATACTTGCCGAAGTGCGTGATCAGCTGGCGCAGCTTGATGTCGGGGATCTTGCTCTGGCCGACCTTGCGGGTGAAATCGATGTGCTCCAGCACTCCATCCAGGCTGACGTTGACACTCTCGAGACCCGCCAGCGCCTTGTTGAGGTAGTCGCCGACGTTCTGGTGAGCCTCGTTGAGCAGAAACTCGTAACGCGACTGCGGCGGCACCCAGAATGAGTCCTCCTTCTTGTACCAGCGCGGGTTCTCTGCGGACGCCCGGGCTTCGGCTTCGGTCTTGCCGTTGGCCAGTTCGAGCTGGATGACTTCCTCGCGGCGCTGTTCGAAGACGTCCGAGCAGCGCTTGAGGAACAGCATTCCGAAGATGTACTCCTTGAACTCGGAGGCATCCATCTTGCCGCGCAGGATGTCGGCGGCTTTGAAGAGGTGGCGCTCCAGTTGGGGCAGGGTCAATGGCATGGTTTATCTTCACAGATTTGTCATGGCTTGCCTTCCAGATTCAGTCGTTCCGGATAGGCGGCTTATTCGTGGACGTGGTTCGCTTCATGCCCGTCACTTCCCGGTTCAGCAATACGATCTGCTGGTCCGCCGGGGTCCGGGTGAACGGGTCAGTGTCCAGCCCGAGACGCTTGAGCGTGTAGTAGAGCAGGGCCTTGCGGACGGTGACGTTGCACTTGCCGTTGCGCATGCCGTAGTCCAGCGCCACCACTTTCTTCTGTGCTTCAGACAGTCCCGGGTGCGGGCCGATTTCCAGTGTCACCATGGTGTGCCAGTCGGCATCCTGGCCGCGATCCACATCACTGGGGCGGCTATCCCGGATGCCGAGGATGCGCGCCAGCAGGAAGTCCTTGAAGCATTGGTCGGTGAAGCACCAGGCCCGCGCGTGCCAGCGGAAACCATCGAACGCGATGGCATGGGGCGCGATCCAGCGCCAGCGTGGGGCAGGGTAGGAAAGGGACTGGTACTCGACTTCCAGCGCCTGCCTGGTACGGATCGCTTCGATGACACGGCGCAGCGTGTGGGCATCGATGCCACGGACAGGGCTGGGGACCGTGTCGAAGGCCGGCAGCCGGCCGATCCAGGTTTCCTCCTGCGTGGTGATGCCGTCGGAGATCGACCGCAGCTGGGACAGGTAGCTGGCCGGGTCCGGTTTCAGGAACAGGGGTGCGAAGCGGTCGCCGCGGACGTAGGCGCGGGCGCTCTTGTCGTAGAGCATGTTGCCCGGCGCCATGCCGAGGTAGCGGTTCAGGTCGGTGGATGCCTGGTTGATCGAGATCCCGAAGGCGGCCATCAGGTCGCTGCGGTTGACATGGCCTTCCCAGAAGAGCCGGAACTCGATGAATTCGAGCCGGCGCTCGATGCCCCACCGGACGCTGTCCTGCGTCGCCCCCACCTTGACACTCCGGCATCATGACCCGCATCGAAATTGCATTCGACCAGTTTCTGTGCGGTTTGTGAAGAGGGGCAGGAAGGCGTGGCGCCCTGCAGGGGCCGCGTGCAGGCGGCGCCCAGGGGCGTGTCCGGTACCGGCGTCCTGCGCAATGCCCGGCAAGCGTCCTGGATGGCGTCCGGACACCCCTGAGCGCAGGGCCGGACACGAAGGGGTTCAGTCTGGCCGCCTCCAGCCCCACAGGCGTATAGTGGTGACCCTCGCCGCCCCGGCCGCGCCTGCCGGCCCCGCGCCCAGGCTCACGCCCGCACGGGGTGAGCGTCAACGGCCCGCCGTCGCGCGGGCCATGGTTTTCCCGTTCCAGGTGGTAGATCCCATGCTCCTGTCGATGGAGTGGTTCCCGGTCGTGTTCCTGACGCTCAAGGTGCTGATCCTGGGCGTGGGCATGTTCTTCGCCATCAAGTGGCACTACGACAAGGGCAAGAAGGCCAGGGCCGCGGCCGGGAAGGGGACGCAGGAAAGGCATACTCCCGACTCCCGGGGCTGACCGGCAGCCCGGTCAGGCTGGCGTCATGCCAGCTCCGCCTCCGCCTCCTGGATCTCCTTAAGGAAGGTCTGAACAACTCCGCCCGATTGCGCGACAATGCCTCACCGTGATCGGGGTGAGTGCGATGCAGCTGTCGTTCGGTGATGCCGAGGGTCTGGGGAGCCGCAAGCGCACGCGGCGCGAGGTGTTTTTGGCGGAGATGGAGCAGGTGGTGCCGTGGCAGGCGCTGCTGGGTCTGATCGAGCCG
>NZ_PDWK01000060.1 GCF_010093135.1 Pseudoxanthomonas taiwanensis
CGCGCTGCCCCGCCCCCACCTCCGCGACCCGCCCGGGCCCGAGCGGCGGGCGCTGGGCGGTCTGGCCGGGCCCCCCCGGCGGGAGGCCGCGGTCCTGGCCTACAACGCCCTGTTCCTGTGCCTCGGCGCCCTGTCCCGGGCCACCTGGGGCTGGCTGCTGGCCGACCTGTCCCGGCGCCGGCGCACCCCGCCAGCCGCACCGCCGGCGCAGGTACAGGTCGGCCAGCAGCCAGCCCAGGGTGGCCAGGGACAGGACGCCGACGCACAGGAACAGGTCGTTGTAGGCCAGTACCGCGGCCTCGCGCCGGGTGGCCCGGGCCAGCATGCCCAGCGCCTGCAGCTGGCGCCCGGCCGGATCGAGGATGTCGTGCGCGTGCAGCGCGGCGTAGCCATGCAGGCGCGCGGCCACCTGCGGGTCCAGCAGGCCCAGGCCTTCGGCCAGGCGTGCGGCGTGCAGGCGCGTGCGCAGGGTCAGCAGGCTGCCGAGCACGGCGCTGCCGAGCAGGCTGCCCAGGCCCTGGGCCATGCCGAACACCACGATGAAGCCGATGAAGTTGCGCGGCTGGGCGAAGGCCTTGCCGATGCCGCCGAGCATGGCCGGGGCGATGAACAGGGTGCTGCCGCAGCCGATCAGGAACTGGCTCAGGTACAGCTGCGCCGGACGGGTGTGGCTGGTGGCGTGCGCGTCCATGAACGCGCCGGTGGCGATCAGCGCCACCGCCACGATCAGCTGCTGCGTGAAGTTGGACGGGGCCAGTGTGAGGGCGCTGGCGGCCATGCCGCACACGCAGCCCAGCACCACCGCCGCCGACAGGCCCTGCAGCTGGGCGTTGTCCAGGCCCAGCTGCTGGAACAGGGCCACCGCGCCGACGCTGTGCTCGGACAGGCAGACACGGATCAGCACGATGGACAGGGTCAGGCGCAGCAGGTCGCCGCTGGCCAGCCAGCGCAGGTTGAGCATCGGGTTGCGGCGGTGGTGCTCGACCAGCCCGGCCGCCACCAGCAGCGCCACCGCCGCGGCCAGCAGCACGCCCAGCCAGGCGGCCTCGGTCCACCACAGCACCGGGCCGAAGGCCAGGACCACGGCCAGGCAGCCGGTGCCGGCCGCGAAGCTGGCGATGGTGGCCAGGTCCAGCGGCTCGAACACGCGGTAGCGGTCGCTGGGTGGCAGCTTCACCGCCAGCACGCCGGCCAGGGCCAGCATGGCCAGGCCCAGCTCGAACAGGTACAGGCCACGCCATTCGCCCAGCTGCAGCAGCTCGGTGGAGAACAGCCGCGCCAGCGGCACCGGCAGCTGGGTCAGGCCCAGGGCGATGGCCAGGGCCTTCCTGCGGTGCTCGGCCGGGAAGGCCTGGATCATGTAGAACACGCCCAGGGTGTTGAGCGCGGTGGCGCACAGGCCGTGGGCGGCGCGCACCGCCACCGCCGAGCCCAGGTCGTTGACGTACAGGTGGGCCAGGGCGATGGCCGCGTACACGGCCAGGCAGATCTCGGTGAACACGCGCAGGCCGAACTGCTGGCGGAACTTCACCAGCACCAGGTTGGCCGACATGCTGGTCATGAAGAATGCCGCCGGCAGCCACTGCATCTCCCACGCGTAGGCGCCGAAGTGGCCCTGCAGGTACGGCAGGTTGGCCATGACCAGGGCATTGCCCAGGCCGCCGGTGACGGCCACCAGCACGCCCACCGCGGCGAACTGCAGCCGGCGCAGGGCCGGGTGGTGCGGCGTGGACGGCGAGCCGGGGAAGGCCGGCCGCTCGTGCGGCGCCCACTGGCGGGGGACGTAGCGCGGGTCCATCGCTCAGGCGCCGCCGCCCGCCCCCAGGTTGCGGCACAGCCGCTGCAGGTACTGGCGGAACTGCTCGGCCTCGGCGGCGCTGAAGTCGTCCATCGCCTCCTGCCGTGCCTGGGTGAGCACGCGCATGATCCGGCGCAACACCGGCCTGGCCTTGGGGGTCAGGTGCACGCGCTTGCTGCGGCGGTCGGCCGGATCCGGCCGGCGCTCGACCAGGCCGGCGGCCTCCAGCCGGTCCAGGTGGGCCACCAGCGACATGGGCTCGATGGACAGGGCCGCGGCCAGCTCGGTCTGGCGCACCGGGCCCAGGTGGTCGGCCACGGCCAGGGTGCGGGCCTCACCGGCGGTCATCTCCAGGTCGGCCGAGGCCAGGGCCTGTTCGAAGCGCTGGCGCAGCAGGCGCGCGGCGGTGACCAGCAGGAAGCCGAGGCCGTCGTCGGCGCGGATGGGGTCGGCAGGTTCCATGGGAGGCTTATTGTAAGCCTGCCTTATTAATGGGTCCCGACTTTCCGACGGGCGGCAGGGCGGCCCGAGGTGCCATAATCACGCCATGGACCACTCCCCCAACGACAACGGCACCACCCACTTCGGCTTCCGCCAGGTTCCCAAGGCCGAGAAGCAGAAGCTGGTCGGCCAGGTGTTCACCTCGGTCGCGCGCAAGTACGACCTGATGAACGACCTGATGAGCCTGGGCATCCACCGGGCCTGGAAGCGCTACTTCGTGGCCACCTGCCAGGTGAAGCCCGGCGACCGGGTGCTGGACCTGGCCGGCGGCACCGGCGACATCGCCGCACTGCTGCATCCGCGGGTGGGGCCGACCGGGCAGATCGTGCTGGGGGACATCAACGCCGGCATGCTGACCGTGGGCCGTGACCGGCTCACCGACCGCGGCCTGGTGGCCGGCCTGGAGTACGTGCAGTGCAACGCCGAGAAGCTGCCGTTCCCGGATGGCAGCTTCGACCTGGTGACCATCGCCTTCGGCCTGCGCAACGTCACCGACAAGGACGCGGCCCTGCGCGAGATGCAGCGCGTGGTGCGGGTGGGCGGCCAGGTGCGGGTGCTGGAGTTCTCCGAGGTCCGTGCCGGCTGGTTCCGCCCGGTCTACGACTTCCACTCGTTCAAGGTGCTGCCGAAGCTGGGCCAGCTGTTCGCCGGCGACGCGGCCAGCTACCAGTACCTGGCCGAGAGCATCCGCAAGCACCCGCCGCAGGAGGAGCTGAAGGCCATGATGGAAGCCGCCGGTCTGGCCCGCTGCGGCTACGTCAACCTCAGCGGCGGCATCGTCGCGGTGCATACCGGCTACAGGATCTGAGGCCGCGCGGCCGCCGCCGGCCGGCCGCGCCCCGGGCCGGGGCAGGGCTTCCGGCCCATGCCCCCGGGCCCGGCTGGCGACGATCCTCCTCCCGTTGACGGAAGCCGCGCCCTGCCGGGCGCACGGTCGCACCGGGGCGCAGCCGCAAAGGGGAGGAGAAGGTTGTGTACCGGTATCTGCACGTCGGTTCCGTCCGTCTGGCCTGGAAGGACTTCGGTGGCGAGGGCCCGGCCGTGCTGCGGCTGCACGGACTGTTCGGGCGGGCCACCACCTGGGAAGGCACCGCGGCCTGGCTGCGACCGCATTTCCGCGTGGTCGGCCTGGACCAGCGCGGTCACGGGCTGAGCGACAAGCCGGACGGCGCCTACAGCCGCGACGACTACGTCGACGACGCCGTCGCCGTGATCGAGGCCTTGCGGTTGCAGCCAGCCATCGTGATCGGCCATTCCATGGGGGCGCTGAACGCCTGGGTGCTGGCGGCGCGACGGCCTGACCTGGTGCGCGCGCTGGTGCTGGAGGACATGACCGCGGCCACGGCCCGGCCCGATCCGGGCGCCTGGGTGCGGGACTGGCTGTCGGACTGGCCGCTGCCCTTCTCGTCCATGGCGCACATGCGCGCCTATTTCGGCCAGCCGGCCCTGGCCGACTACTTCAGCGAGGTCATGGCCGAGGACGAGACCGGCTACCATCCGCGCTTCCGCATCGAACACATGGTCGAAGCGTCCGTGCAGATCGAGTCGCGCGACCACTGGGAGGAGCTCGACCAGGTGCGTTGCCCGACCCTGGTGGTGCGTGGTGCCGAGAGCGAATACCGGCGCGAGGACCTGCAGGCCATGGCCGCCCGCATTCCCGGCGGGCGCTTCGTGGAGGTCCCGCAGGCCGGCCACGTGGTGCACTACGACCAGCCGGTGGCCTGGGGCGTGGCGGTCGAGCCCTTCCTGCTGGAGGTGAAGGCCGGGCGGCCGTAGGGCGGCGGTGCTGTGCCGCCGTTGCCGCGCACGGTTGCCGGGCTTGCGGCACGGTCCGCGCGCGGGGGAGGGCGGTTACACTTCACGCACTCCGATCACCGGGTGTGTCCATGCGTCTTCCCGTACTGCTCCTTTCCCTGGCCATGATCGCCACCACCAGCGGCTGTTCCGGCGACTCCGCCGGCCCGGCCGAGCCCCAGCCCGCCGCGTCCGGGCCGGCGCCGGCCGCGCCGGCCTCCGCGCGCCGCCACGACGAAAGCTCCTATGCCGAGCCGCACAAGGTCCGGATCACCGACCTGGCCTTGGACCTGAAGCTGGATTTCGATGCCCGCCAGCTGTCGGGCACCGCCACCTATACCCTGGAGTGGATCGATCCGCAGGCCACCGAGCTGCTGCTGGACACCCGCGACCTGGCCATCGAGAAGGTCGAGGGCGAGGCCGACGGCGCATGGTCGCCGCTGGAGTTCGCCCTGGCCGACGCCGACCCGGTGTTCGGCAGCAGGCTGGCCATCCAGGCGCCGCAGCGCAACGCGCGGATCCGCGTCACCTACGCCACCTCGCCGCAGGCCTCCGGTCTGCAGTGGCTGGAGCCGTCCATGACCGAGGGCGGCAAGCTGCCCTTCATGTTCAGCCAGTCGCAGGCCATCCACGCCCGCAGCTGGGTGCCGCTGCAGGACACCCCGGGCGTGCGCTTCACCTACAGCGCGCACGTGACCACGCGTCCGGACGTGATGGTGCTGATGAGCGCCGACAACGATCCGGACGCCGAGCGTGACGGCGACTACACCTTCAGCATGCCGCAGCCGATCCCGTCGTACCTGCTGGCCATCGCCGCGGGCGACCTGGTGTTCAAGCCGATCTCCCCGCGCAGCGGCGTGTGGGCCGAGCCGACCATGGTCGACCGTGCCGTGGCCGAGTTCGAGGACACCGAGAAGATGATCGCCACCACCGAGGCCCTGTACGGGCCGTACCGGTGGGAGCGCTACGACATGCTGGTCCTGCCGCCGTCGTTCCCGTTCGGCGGCATGGAGAACCCGCGCCTGAGCTTCATCACCCCGACCGTGATCGTGGGCGACAAGTCGCTGGTCTCGCTGATCGCCCACGAGCTGGCGCACAGCTGGTCCGGCAACCTGGTCACCAGCGCCAGCTGGAAGGACATCTGGCTCAACGAGGGCTTCACCACCTACGTCCAGGGCCGCATCGTCGAGGCCCTGTACGGCCACGAGCTGGCCGAGATGGAGCGCCAGATCGACCAGGCCGGGGTCAAGGCCGACATGGCCAGGATGGCCGAACACGACCAGCTGCTGGTGCTGCCGCCGCTGGGCACGCGCGACCCGGACGAGGCACTGAGCGAGGTGGCCTACACCAAGGGCGCCTGGTTCCTGCAGTTCCTGGAGCAGCGCTTCGGCCGCGAGGTGTTCGACCCGTTCCTGCGCGCCTGGTTCGACGACCACGCCTTCCAGAGCGCCGACAGCGACCAGTTCGTCGCCTATCTGCGCGCCAACCTGCTGGCGAAGAACCCCAACGCGGTGACCGAGGAGGAGCTGGACGCCTGGCTGAACCGGCCCGGCATCCCGGCCGTGGCCCCGCCGGCGCGCTCGCGCACCTTCGCCAACGTGGACACCGCGCGCATCGCCTGGGGCGGCAGTGGCCAGCTGCCCAACCCGCAGGTGACCCACGAGTGGGGCACCCAGGCCTGGGTCCACTTCATCGAGGGCCTGGGCGAGAAGGCCAGGCCGGAGCAGCTGGCGCAGCTGGATGCGGCCTACCACTTCACCGGCACCGCCAACGGCGAGATCGCCATGCGCTGGTACCCGCTGGCCATCCGCAGCGGCTACAAGGAGGCCCTGCCGGCCGCCGGCGAGTTCATCCAGCGCGTGGGCCGGCGCAAGCTGATCATCCCGATCTACGAGGAGCTGGTGAAGACGCCCGAGGGCCTGGCCTTCGCCCGCGAGGTGTTCGAGCGTGCCCGCCCGGGCTACCACCCGATCACCACGGCCACGGTGCAGGCCCTGCTGGACAAGGCCGCCCAGGCCCGGTGACGCCCACCGGCGCCGGCGGCCATCCCACCGGCGCCTTCCCGCACGAGGACAGCCCATGGCGAACAAGCCCGCACTGACCTGCCTGGCCCTGGCCGCGCTGCTGGCCACGGCCGGCTGCACCGACCGCGAGGCCCAGCGCCAGGCCCAGGCCGAGGCGGAGGCGCGCGACCGCGAGCGGGCGGCCGCACGCCTGCAGCAGGACTACGAGCGCGCGGTGACCGCGGGCAACTGGGAGCTGGCCCGCGTGCATGGCGCGGCGCTGCTGGCCCAGTATCCCGGCACCCCGGCCGCGGCCGCGGTCGAGCCGGGCCTGGCCGAGGTCCCCGCCAGGGCCGAGGCCGCGCGCGAGCAGCGCCGCCTGGCCGCGCTGTGGAGCTATGCCCGGGTGCCTGCCGGCAACGGCGAGCAGCGCACCGCCTCCATCCTCAGCCGGGAGCCGGTGGACACCGGCGGCGGCGCGCCGGCGCCGGTGCAGCTGGTGATCCGCGACCACCCGGAGTGGAAGCGCAGCGCCTACCTGGTGCTGCAGGGCGGCGACTTCGACTGCTACGGCGGCTGCCGCCTGGCGGTGAAATTCGACGACGCCGGCGCGAGCATGGCGGCGTGGCGGCCGAAGACGGACGAGGCCATCGCCCTGTTCATCGAGGACCACCGTGGCCTGTGGCGGAAGATGCGCCAGGCGCAGCGCCTGGAGGTCCAGTTCCCGGTGAAGGCCGGCGGCACACGCACCGCGGTGTTCGAGGTCGGCGGCCTGGACGGCGGGCAGATGCCCGGCTGGGACTGAGGAGGCCGGGTGTTGAACCTGGACTACGTGCTGGTCGCGGTGGTGAGCCTGCTGGCGGTCGCCCTGCACGTGGTGCTGTACGTGCTGGTGCGGCGCTGGATGGACCGCGACCTGGCGCTGTCCTTCGCCGGCGGGGACCCGGCGCGGCGGCAGTGGATGCTGGCGCAGCTGGCGCGGGCGCGCCGCGAGGGCGTGCGCCGCCGCGACCTGCCGGCCTGGCTGGAGCAGGCGGCCCGGTGCATGCCGCAGGAGCCGGACCCGGCGCCGTAGCCGCCGCGCCCGCTACTCGAGCGAGTAGCCGAACTGCTGGCGGAATTCCTCGTTGAACTGGGCGAAGTCGAAGCGCTGGTTCTGCGTGCCCGGATACTCGACCTTGAGTGCGCCCATCAGGTTGCCGATGCGGCCGATGGTCAGCCAGTCGTAGCCCTTCTGGATGCCGAAGATCAGACCGGCGCGGAAGGCGTCGCCGCAGCCGGTCGGGTCCACCACGCGGCGCTCGTGCGCCGGCGGCACCTCGTAGGTCTTCTTCGGGGTGTGCAGCAGCGCGCCGCGCGGGCCGCGGGTGGTGACGTACGCCTTGACCCGCTGCACGATCTCGCGCTCGGTCCAGCCGGTGCGTTCCTGCAGCAGGTTGGATTCGTAGTCGTTGACCGTGACGTAGTCGGCCAGCTCGATGAAGTCGCGCAGCTCTTGGCCGTTGAACAGCGGCATGGCCTGGCCGGGGTCGAAGATGAAGGGAATGCCGGCCTCGGCGAACTCGCGCGCGTTCTGCAGCATGCCCTCGCGCCCGTCCGGGCTGACGATGCCGAAGGTCACCCCGGGCACGTCGCGCACGTGGTTCTCGTGGCTGCGCATCATCGCGCCAGGGTGGAAGGCGGTGATCTGGTTGTTGTCCAGGTCGGTGGTGATGAACGCCTGCGGGGTGAACATGTCGTCCACCACCTTCACCTGGTCCAGGCGGATGCCGAGGCTGGTGAACCAGTCACGGTAGGGACCGAAGTCCTGGCCGACCGTGGCCATGGGCACCGGATCGCCGCCCAGCAGCTTGAGGTTGTAGGCGATGTTGCCGGCGCAGCCGCCGAACTCCCGCCGCATCCGCGGGACCAGGAAGGAGAGGTTCAGGATGTGGACCTTGTCCGGGAGGATGTGGTTCTTGAACTGGTCCGGAAACACCATGATGGTGTCGTAGGCAAGCGAACCACAGATCAGGGTGGTCATCGATCGGTACTCGGGGCCCCTGTGGGGGCAGGTGGCGGCAGGGCGGCGTGTCGGCGCCTTCGGCGCTGCGGCGCAAAGGTTACCGGCTGCGCCCCCGCGCGGCCAGTCCGCGCCCGGCCGGCCGGCCCGCGTCCGCCCCGCCGCGGCGCGTGAAAATCCCCGATTTGCCACGGATTTTCCTTGCCCGGCCGGGGTCGCGTTGCTAGGCTAGGCCGCCCGTTCCGCTGTCCAATTTTTCGCCACCGGCGCCCCTCGCACCGCGCGTCCCGGCCGCCTGTCGGCGCCCACCAGCCCAGGATCGCCCCCTCGATGTTCAAGAAGCTTCGCGGCATGTTCTCCAACGACCTGTCCATCGATCTGGGCACGGCCAACACTCTGATCTACGTCCGCGGGCAGGGCATCGTGCTGAACGAGCCGTCGGTGGTGGCGGTGCGCCAGGACCGCACCATCGGCGGCACCCGCTCGGTGGCGGCGGTGGGCGCCGAGGCCAAGCAGATGCTGGGCCGCACCCCCGGCAACATCACCACCATCCGGCCGCTGAAGGACGGCGTGATCGCCGACTTCACCTACACCGAGGCCATGCTCAAGCACTTCATCAAGAAGGTGCACAAGTCGCGCTTCCTGCGCCCCAGCCCGCGCGTGCTGGTGTGCGTGCCGGCCGGCTCGACCCAGGTCGAGCGCCGCGCGATCCGCGAGTCGGCCGAGGAGGCCGGCGCCCGCGACGTGTACCTGATCGAGGAGCCGATGGCCGCGGCCATCGGCGCCGGCATGCCGGTGTCCGAGGCGCGCGGCTCGATGGTGATCGACATCGGCGGCGGCACCACCGAGGTGGCGGTCATCTCACTGAACGGCATCGTCTATTCGGCCTCGGTGCGCATCGGCGGCGACCGCTTCGACGAGGCGATCACCAACTACGTGCGCCGCAACCACGGCATGCTGATCGGCGAGGTCACCGCCGAGCGGATCAAGATGGAGCTGGGCTGCGCCTATCCGCAGCCGGAGCCCAAGGAGATGGAGATCACCGGCCGCAACCTCGCCGAGGGTGTGCCTAAGATGATCAGGATCAACTCCAACGAGGTGCTCGAGGCGCTGCACGAGCCGCTGTCGGGCATCGTCTCGGCGGTCAAGCTGGCGCTGGAGCAGACCCCGCCGGAGCTGGGCGCGGATGTGGCCGAGCGCGGCATCGTCCTGACCGGCGGCGGCGCCCTGCTGCGCGACCTGGACCGCCTGATCAGCGAGGAGACCGGCCTGCACGTGCAGGTGGCCGACGACCCGCTGACCTGCGTGGCCCGCGGCGGCGGCCGCGCGCTGGAGCTGGTCGACATGCACGGCAACGAGTTCTTCGCCCCGGACTGAGCCCCGTGCCCGCCGGGCGGCGCGCCCGCGGGTGCCGGCAGGGTCGCCAGGCCGTCATGCCGTCGCCATACTGGGCCCTTCGCGCCGCTCCCGACTGATCGCCGTCCGTGTCGACCTACGCCGGTCCTCCCTCCGTTGCGCGCCCCGGCGAAACCGCCGGCACCCTGCGCCTGCTGGCGTACCTGGCCCTGTCCATCGTCCTGCTGGTGCTGGACCACCGCGGCGGCTGGCTGGTGCAGGCGCGCGAGGTGGGCAACACCCTGGTACAGCCGATCTGGCAGCTGGCCAGCCTGCCCGGGCGCGTGGCCGCGGCGCTGAAGGANGGGCTGGCCACCCGCCAGGCCCTGCTGGAGGAGAACCGCCGGCTGCGCAACGAGCTGCTGGTGGCCAACGCGCGCCTGACCCGGCTGCGCAACGCCGCCTTGGACAACGCCCAGCTGCGCGACCTGCTCGGCGCGGCCGAGAGCCGCGGCCTGGACGTGCAGCTGGCGCCGATCCTGGACATCGACCTGGGCCCCTCGCGGCAGCGTCTGGTGCTGGGCGCCGGCAGCCGCCAGGGCGTGCAGCGCGGCCAGGCGGTGATCGACGCCGGCGGCCTGCTCGGCCAGGTGGTCGGCGTCACCCCGGCCACCTCCACCGTGCTGCTGCTGACCGACCCCGACCACGCGGTGCCGGTGATGGTGGCGCGCAACGGCGTGCGCCTGATCGTGTACGGCCGCGGCGACCGCCTGGAGCTGCGCGACGTGCCGCTCAACCGCGACGTGCGCGCCGGCGACCTGCTGGTCACCTCCGGCCTGGGCGGCACCTTCCCCTCCGGCTTCCCGGTGGCCACCATCGACCGCCTGCGCCCGGACGAGAGTCAGGCCTTCCTGGTCGGCGAGCTGACCCCGGCCGCGCACCTGGACCGCGGCCGCGACGTGCTGCTGCTGCGCCCGGGGGCCGAGCTGCGCCCGGCATCACCGCCCGGCGGGGCGGACGCGGCGGAACGGGATGGGCCGGCCGTGGCTCCGCCGTCGCAGGCGCCACCGGCCGGCGGCCGGACGGAGGTGCGCCGATGAGCCGCATGCGCGACGGCGGCTGGGTGCTGCCGGCCAGCCTGGCCGTGGCCCTGCTGCTGGGCCTGCTGCCGCTGCATCCGCTGCTGCAGCCGCTGCGCCCGTACTGGGTGGCGCTGGTGCTGGGCTACTGGGTGTTGGAGACCCCCGAGCGCGCCGGCCTGGGCCTGGCCTTCGGCGCCGGCCTGGCCGCGGACCTGGTCTACGGGGAACTGCTGGGCGAGCAGGCCCTGCGCCTGGTGATCCTGGTCTTCATCCTGCAGCGCTTCCGCGCGCGCCTGCGCTTCTTCCCGCTGTGGCAGCAGGCACTGGCCATCGGCGCGCTGCTGCTCAACGACCGCGTCGTGGAGGCGGCGCTGCACCTGGCCGCGGGCGAGCCGGTGCTGCCCTGGCGCTACGCCTGGGCGCCGCTGGTGGGCATGCTGTTGTGGCCGCCGCTGTTCCTGCTGCTGGACGCGCTGCGGCTGGCACGTCGCGACTGACGCCATGGGCCGACCGCTGAAGAACCCGCACGCCGAAGCCGAGCAGTTCCGCCGCCGTGCGGTGCTGGCCTTCCTGGCCGTGGCCCTCTCCCTGGCCGGACTGGCGGCCTGGTACTTCAAGCTGCAGGTGCTGGACCACGCCGCCTACGCCACCCGCTCGGAAGCCAACCGCATCCGCCCGCGCCCGGTGATCCCGGCGCGCGGCATGATCTACGACCGCCAGGGACGCCTGCTGGCCGAGAACCTGCCGGCCTTCCGCCTGGAGGTGGTGCCGGACAAGGCCGGCGACACCGAGAAGCTGCTGGAGGAGCTGGGCCAGCTGATCCCGCTGAGCGAGGAAGAGCGCGAGCGCTTCCGCCGCGAGCGCCGCGCCAGCCCGGGCTTCCGCCCGATCCCGCTCAAGCTGCGCCTGAGCGACGAGGAGATGGCCGCCTTCGCGGTCAACCGCTGGCGCTTCCCGGGCGTGGAGCTGCAACCCTACCTGACCCGCCACTATCCCTACGGCGAGCTGTTCGCCCACGTCATCGGCTACGTCGGCCGCATCGACGAGAAGGACCTGGAGGAGCTGGGCGAGGCCGGTTCGGTCCTGACCCACATCGGCAAGACCGGCATCGAGCGCGCCTACGAGGACATCCTGCGCGGCAGGATCGGCTACGAGCAGATCGAGACCAACGTGCAGGGGCGGGCGCTGCGCACCGTGGGCCGGGTGCCGGCGCGGCCGGGCGCGGACCTGCGCCTGTCCATCGACGCCGAGCTGCAGCGCGCCGCGGTGGCCGCCTTCGGCGACCTGGAGGGCACGGCGGTGGCCATGGACCCGCGCACCGGCGAGATCCTGGCACTGGTGAGCCTGCCGTCGTACGACCCCAACCTGTTCGTCAACGGCATCTCCCACGCCGACTACCGCGCGCTGCAGGACAACCCCTCGCGGCCGCAGTACAACCGCGCCGTGCTCGGCGGCGTGGCGCCCGGCTCCACGCTCAAGCCGTTCCTGGCCCTGGCCGGCCTGGACAGCGGTGTGCGCCGGCCGGAGGACCGCACCCTGTCCACCGGCATGTTCTACCTGCCCGGCACCTCACGCGGCTGGGGCGACTCGCACCGCGGCGGCCACGGCTGGACCGACGTGCGCAAGTCCATCGCCGAGTCGGTCAACACGTACTACTACCAGCTGGCCCTGGACATGGGCATCGCCCGCATCGAGGAGTACCTGGTGCGCTACGGCTTCGGCCAGCCCACCGGCATCGACCTGGTGGGCGAGAGCAGCGGCATCCTGCCCACCCCGGCCTGGAAGATGAAGCAGCGCAGGGAGCGCTGGTACCCCGGCGACACGGTCAACATCTCCATCGGCCAGGGCGACTGGAAGGTGACCCCGCTGCAGATGGTGCGCGGCACCGCCGCGCTGGCCGACGGCGGCCGCCTGCGCCGCCCGCACCTGGTGCAGGCGCGGCGCGACGGCTTCGACGCACCGTGGGTGCCATTGCCGCAGCCGGAGCCGGCGCTGATCAGCGACCGCCCCGAGCACCTGCAGGTGGTGCGCGAGGGCATGGTCGCCACCGTGCACGGTCCGGGCGGCACCGCGCGCGCCATCGGCGTGAACGCGCCCTACCTGATCGCCGGCAAGACCGGCACCGCGCAGGTGGTCAGCCGCCGCGGCAGCGGCGCGGTGGACCCGCGCAGCCTGCCCATGCACCTGCGCCACCGCGCGCTGTTCATCGGCTACGCGCCGGCGGACGATCCGCAGATCGCGGTGGCGGTGGCGGTGGAAGGGGGCGGCTACGGCGGCAGCACCGCCGCGCCGATCGCCCGCAAGATCTTCGACGCCTGGCTGCTGGGCAAGCTGCCCGAAGGGCTGGAGCCGCTGGATGACAGCTGCCCGGCCGGTGCGGCGGACTGTCCGCCGCCGGGCGCGGGCGGCGGTGCAGGGGCCGGCGGCGGGCCTGCCGCGGCGGCGGCCATGCCGTCCATGCCCGCGTCCGCGGCACCGCAGGCGCCCGCGGCCGAGGCGCCCGTGCAGGCGCCGTCCGCGGCGCACGACCCGGCCGGAGGCGGGGAGGGCCAGGAGGCGCCGCCATGAGGGATTTCCTGCGCTGGCTGCTGGACCTGTGGCAGCGCTCCACCCGCACCCTGGACTGGCCGCTGTGCGCGGCGCTGGCCGCGCTGATGGGCTTCGGCCTGGCGGTGCTGTACAGCGCCGGCGGCCCCACCGGAGGCGCGGCCCTGGTCAAGGCGCAAGGTGCGCGCTTCGTGGTCGGCCTGGTGGCGATGTGGGCGCTGTCGCGGATCCCGGTGCCGCGCCTGCGTGGCTGGTCGCCGCTGGTGTACGTGCTCTCGCTGCTGCCGCTGCTGGCGGTGCTGGTGGTGGGCACCGGCCGGCACGGCCGGCACTGGCTGAACCTGGGCGTGTTCTACCTGCAGCCCTCGGAGCTGCTGAAGATCACCCTGCCGATGATGGTGGCCTGGTACCTGCACCACCGGCCGCTGCCACCGCGCCTGGGCACGGTGCTGGGCACGGCGGTGCTGGTGGCCGGGCCCACCCGGCTGATCCTGCTGCAGCCCGATTTCGGCACGGCCCTGCTGATCGCCGCCAGCGGGGGCTTCGCCCTGGTCCTGGCCGGGCTGCCGTGGTGGTGGATCATCAGCGCCGGCGGCGCCGGCGCGCTGCTGGCCGGGCTGGCGCTGTTCGCGCCGATCGAGTGGTTCGGCCTGGTGCTGCGCCCGTACCAGCTGGACCGCATCCGCACCTTCCGCGATCCGGAGAACGATCCGCTGGGCGCGGGCTGGAACATCATCCAGTCCAAGATCGCCATCGGTTCCGGCGGCCTGACCGGCAAGGGCTGGGGCGAGGGCAGCCAGTCGCACCTGAACTTCATCCCCGAGCAGACCACCGACTTCATCTTCGCGGTGCTCAGCGAGGAGTTCGGCTGGATCGGCGTGGCCACGGTGCTGGCGCTGTACCTGTTCGTGATCGGGCGCTGCCTGTGGATCGCGATGGAGGCGCGCGACACCTACTCGCGCCTGCTGGCAGGGGCGCTGGGCCTGGCCTTCTTCGTCTACGTGCTGGTCAACGGCAGCATGATCGCCGGCCTGCTGCCGGTGGTCGGCGTGCCGATGCCGCTGCTCAGCTACGGCGGCACCTCGGCGGTGTCGCTGCTGGCCGGCCTGGGCCTAGTGATGGCGGTGCGCAGCCACCGGCCGGTGCATGGCGGCTACCACTGAACGGCGCGGCGGCGCGGTAACGGGCCGCCGCGGGTGCGTGCTAATCTGCCGGCGATGACCGACAAGCCCCTGCTGATCTGCCTGCTCGTCCTGGGCCTCCTGGGTTGCGTGCCGAAGGAGGGCCTGGTGTCCCCGGCGTCGGCGGAGGCCGACGGCGCCGCGGCCGCCGACGCGGCCACGCCCCTGGGTGCGGCCCCGGAAACCCCGGCCACGGAGCCGCTGGACCTGACTCCCGTGCCGTTCGAGGTGGCGCGCGCGCGCTTCGTTCAGGAGACCTCGGCACGCTACGGCATGCCCGCCGCGGAGATCGAGGCCGTGCTGGCCCGGGCGAAGTTCCTGGACAGCGTGGTGGCGGCGATGTCGCGTCCGGCCGAGCGGGTCAAGCCCTGGCACGAGTACCGGCCCATGTTCATCACCCCGGCGCGGGTGCAGCAGGGCCGCCAGTTCCTGGCCCGGCACCGTGAAAAGCTGGCGAAGGTGGAGGCCGAGACCGGCGTGCCGGCCGAGCTGATCGTGGCCATCATCGGCGTGGAGACCAGCTACGGCGCCAACACCGGCCGCTACCAGGTGCTGGATGCGCTGTACACCCTGGCCTTCCGCTATCCGCGCAGCGGCGATCCGGCCAAGGCCCAGTACGAGGCCCGCCGCGAGCGTTTCTTCCGCGACGAGCTGGCCCAGCTGTTCGCCCTGGCCCGCGAGGAGCGCCTGGACATCACCGCGCTCAAGGGCAGCTACGCCGGAGCGATGGGCATGGGCCAGTTCATGCCCTCCAGCTACCGCGAGTACGCAGTGGACGGCGACGGCGACGGGCGCCGCGACCTGTTCGGCAGCCTTGACGACGTGTTCGCCTCCATCGCCAACTACTTCGTGAAGAAGGGCGGCTGGGAGCGCGGCGGCCCGGTGGTGGTGCCGGCGGCGCTGGCGCCCGGGCACGAGCCGCTGGACCCGGTGGACTGGACCCCCAACCACACGCTTGCATCGCTGGCCGCACAGGGGTACACCCCGCTGGAGCCGGTGCCCGCGGACGCCACGGCCACGCCGTTCACCCTGCAGGGCAGCAATGGCCCGCAGCACTGGCTGGGCTTCCGCAACTACTACGCGATCACCCGCTACAACATCTCGCGGATGTACGCCATGGCGGTCTACCAGCTGTCCCAGGCCATCGCCGGACGGGAGCTGCCGCCGGCATGAAGCGGTGGCTGGCCGCGTTCGCGTTGCTGGCGCTGGCCGCCTGCAGCAGCGCGCCGAAGAAGCCGCACGCGGCCGGCAAGCCGGGCGCGTCCCACCACCGGCCGGCCGGGGCCACCCCCGGCATCCCCGACGACTGCCCGCCCTACACCCCCGCGCAGGAGGACCCGTCCACGCGCGGGGCCTACCCCCCCGGCGGCCTGTACAAGCCCGGCGTCCCCGCCCGCCGACCGGACCACGTGCCGCGCGTGGAGTGCATCCCCGAGCCGGTGGTCCCCGACGAGCCGCGCTCGCCGGTGGGCAACCGCTCGCCCTACACCGTGCTCGGCAAGGTCTACCACGTCCTCGACCGGCCCGACGGCTACGTCGAGCAGGGCATCGCCTCCTACTACGGCACCAAGTTCCACGGCCGCCGCACCTCCAACCAGGAGGTGTACGACATGTACGCCTTCACCGCCGCGCACAAGACCCTGCCGCTGCCCAGCTTCGCCCGGGTGACCAACCTGGAGAACGGCAGGTCGGTGGTGGTGCGGGTGAACGACCGCGGGCCGTTTCATGACGGCCGGGTGATCGACCTCAGCTACGCCGCGGCGGTGAAGCTGGGGATGGTGGACCGCGGCACCGCCCGGGTCGAGGTGCGCGCGCTGACCCCGCGCGACGTGGACAAGGCCCCGCGCCAGGCCGCGCGCGCGCCGGAGCCGGCCACCACCGCGCCGGCCACCCCGGCCACGCCGATGGACCAGCTGGTGCAGACGCTGCCGCCCACGCCGGCGCCGGCCGCCGCTCCCGCGGCGCCCGCGGCCACCCCGGCGGCCTCCACTTCCGCCACGCCCGCCACGGCGGCGACCGCCGGCGGCGGGGTGCTGCTGCAGGTGGCCAGTTTCAGCCAGGCCGACAACGCCCGCCGCGCGCTGGAGCGCCTGCTGGCCGCCGGCATCGCCGGCGCACGCCTGGACGGCGTGCAGTCCGGCGGGCGCACCCTGTGGCGCCTGCGCGTGCCGACCAGCGGCGCCGAGGCCGCGGAACTTGCGGCCCGCATCAGCAGTCTCGGGTTCGGGACGCCGCAGCCGGTGCGCGAGTGAACCGGCCGCCCGTCCGCACGCCGATACAATCGGCCGCTTCGTGTTTCCGTTCTTCCGCCCGGCGCAGGCCGGGCCCGCAGGAGTTCCCAGCCGCATGAAATTCCGTCTCGCCGCCACCGCCCTGGCCACCTTCGCGTTCGGCCTGGCGTCCGCCCAGGCGCCCGCGCCGTCCTCGCCGCAGCCCGCGGCTCCGCCCCCCCAGGCGCGGGTGGAGACCCCCGCCGCGCCCAGGCCCGCCGTGGCCACCGCCTGGCTGGTGATGGACTACGCCACCGGCCAGATCCTGGCCGGCGAGAACATCGACGAGCGGGTCGAGCCGGCCAGCATCACCAAGGTGATGACCTCCTACGTCATCGCCGCGGAGATGGCCGCCGGCCGGGTCAAGCCCGACGACCAGGTGCTGATGAGCGAGCGCGCCTGGCGCGAGGGCGGCGCTCGCACCGACGGCAGCTTCAGCGGCTTCCCGGTCAACCAGCGCGCCCCGCTGCGCGACATGGAGATCGGCATGGCGGTGCAGTCGGGCAACGACGCGGCCATCGCCCTGGCCGAGCACGTGGCCGGCAGCCAGGAGGCCTTCGCCGAGCTGATGAACAGCTACGCGGCGAAGATCGGCATGAAGAACACCCACTTCGTCAACGCCCATGGCCTGTCGGCGCCGGACCACTACAGCACCGCGCGCGACCTGGCGCTGCTGGGCCGGGCGCTGATCCGCGACTTCCCCGAGGCGTACGCCTACAACAAGATCAAGGAGTTCACGGTCAACGGCATCACCCAGCCCAACCGCAACCTGCTGCTGTGGCGCGACCCGAGCGTGGACGGCATCAAGACTGGCCACCATTCCAGGGCCGGCTACTGCCTGCTCAGCTCCGCTCAACGCGGCGACCAGCGCCTGATCGCGGTGGTGATGGGCTCCAGCTCCGAGCGGCAGCGCGCCGACGACAGCCTGGCGCTGCTGAACTGGGGCTTCCGCTTTTTCGAGACCCACCGCCTGTACGAGCCGGGCAACCCCGTGGCGAAGCTGAAGGTGTGGAAGGGTCAGGCCGACGAGGTGCAGCTGGGCGTGGGCGAGCCGCTGCTGGTGACCGTGCCCCGCGGCCGCTACGGCGACCTCAAGCCGGCGATGGAAGTGCCCAAGTCGCTGGTGGCGCCGATCTCCGCCGGGCAGCGTATCGGCACCGTGAAGGTGTCGCTGGACGGCAAGGCGCTGGCCGAGGCCCCGCTGGTGGCCACCGCGGCGGTGGAGGAGGGCGGCTTCTTCAAGCGCCTGTGGGACGCATTCTGGATGTGGTGGGAGTCCTGACGGACTCTTCGGCCGCTCGAAGTTCCTCCGGCAGCCGGCCCCAGGGCCGGCTGCCGCCGTTGTGGGAGGCGGAAAGTCCGCGGGCTTGCGCCCGACGGCGGCGGCGTTGTTCATGCTGATGAAGGATTCGTTAGACCTGGTCGATTGCGGCCGTGACAGGGCCGACTTAGGGAAGGTCTGAACAACCCGCTCTGCCGCCCGGATTGCGGCATCGTGGCGCCGGCCTGGCGTCGCTTTCGAGCCGGATTTCGCCCGTGCAGGGCGGTTTTTGGCGGGTTTCCCCGCCTTACGGACGCA
>NZ_PDWK01000061.1 GCF_010093135.1 Pseudoxanthomonas taiwanensis
TCGCGGAGCCGGGGCCGTCGGCCGGGCAGGGCAGCGGGCGCGTGCCCGGCGGGGGTCTGGCGGGGGCGGAGGGCGGCGGGCGCGGGCCACCGGGCAGCGCCGGCGGCGACGAGTGGACGCGCGAGCGGCTGGAGCAGGCCGGCACCTGGCTGAAGCGGCCGCCGTACGACTACCAGCCCACCCGGTTCGACGATTTCTGGCGGCCCAACGAGTCGCTGCTGGCCGAGTGGGTGCGCAAGGGCATCAGGACCATCTCCATCCCGATCCCGGGCGGCAACGGCCGGGCGCTGACCTGCGTGGTCTCGCTGCTGCAGCTGGGCGGCGGCTGCGGCATCCGCGATCCCAACCTCAACGAACAGCCTGCGGTGGCGCGGCCGCCGCCGGAGGTGCCGTTCAAGCCGGAGCTGCAGGAGGACAACGGCAGCGTGCCGGGGCGGGAGTAGGTCGCGCGCCGGCCTGCATCCGCGGCCGCGGATGCTAGAATCCGCAGCCGTTTGTCCGACTGCGTGCATCCCCCCATGATCGAGCTGAACACCGTCCGCCAGCGCATCGCCGACCTGACCGAGCGTGTGGTCTCGCTACGGGGGTATCTTTGACTACGACGCCAAGAAAGAGCGTCTTGAGGAAGTAAACCGCGAGCTCGAGCTGCCGGACGTCTGGGACGACCCCGAGCGGGCCCAGGCGCTGGGCCGCGAGCGCGCGACCCTGGAGAAGACTGTCGGCGGCATCGCCCGGGTGCTGGAGGGCCTGCTGGAGTCCTCCGAGCTGCTGGAGCTGGCCGAGTCCGAGCAGGACGAGGACACCGCCCAGGCCGTGGCCGCGGACGTGGAACGCTACGCCCGCGAGGTGGAGCAGCTGGAGTTCCAGCGCATGTTCTCCGGGCCGATGGACAGCGCCAACGCCTTCGTGGACATCCAGGCCGGCGCCGGTGGCACCGAGGCCCAGGACTGGGCCGAGATGCTGCTGCGCATGTACCTGCGCTGGTGCGAGTCGCGCGGCTGGAAGACCGAGCTGATGGAGGTCAGCGCCGGCGAAGTGGCCGGCATCAAGTCCGCCACCTTCCGCGTGGAGGGCGACTTCGCCTACGGCTGGCTGAAGACCGAGACCGGCGTGCACCGCCTGGTGCGCAAGAGCCCGTTCGACTCGGACAACCGCCGCCACACCAGTTTCACCTCGGTGTTCGTCAGCCCCGAGGTGGACGACAAGATCGACATCGAGATCAACCCGGCCGACCTGAAGACGGACGTGTACCGCTCCTCCGGTGCCGGCGGCCAGCACGTGAACAAGACCGAGTCGGCGGTGCGCATCACCCACGTCCCCACCGGCATCGTCGTGGCCTGCCAGACCGAGCGCAGCCAGCACGCCAACCGCGACCGCGCCATGAAGATGCTGGCGGCCAAGCTGTACGAGCTGGAGCTGCAGAAGCGCAACGCCGAGAAGAACGCGCTGGAGGCCAGCAAGTCCGACATCGGCTGGGGCAGCCAGATCCGCAACTACGTGCTCGACCAGAGCCGCATCAAGGACCTGCGCACGGGCGTGGAGCGCACCGACACGCAGAAGGTGCTCGACGGCGACCTGGACGAGTTCGTCGAGGCCAGCCTGAAGGCCGGCCTGGAGGCCGGCGCCAAACGCAGCGACGCGGCGTAAGCCGCGTCAGCGGCCCCGCCGCCCGTGTTGTCCCGGCGCCGTGCCTGGCGCCGGCCGCCCCCGACTTCCCGCGCCCGATCCCCCATGACCGAATCCACCGCCACGCCCGCGCCCGCCGACGAGAACCACCTGATCGCCGACCGCCGCGCCAAGCTCGCCGCCCTGCGTGCCAAGGGCAATGCCTATCCCAACGACTTCAGGCGCAGCGACTACGCCGGCGACCTGCAGGCCGAGTACGCCGACGCCGCGCGGTGGACCGCCGAGGCGCTGGAGGGGCAGGGCCGGCAGGTGAAGCTCGCCGGGCGGATGATGGCCAAGCGGGTGATGGGCAAGGCCAGCTTCGCCCAGCTCATGGACGAGTCCGGGCGCATCCAGCTGTTCCTGCAGGCCAATGCCCTGGGCGAGGCCTACGAGGCGTTCAAGTCCTTCGACGTGGGCGACATCATCGCCGTCGAGGGCGGCCTGACCCGCACCCGCACCGGCGAGCTGTCGGTCAAGGCCACCTCGCTGCGCCTGCTGGTCAAGTCGCTGCGCCCGCTGCCTGACAAGTGGCACGGCCTGTCCGACGTGGAGCAGCGCTACCGCCAGCGCTACGTGGACCTGATCGTGACGCCCGAGGCGCGCGATGTGTTCGTCAAGCGCAGCCGCATCATCCGCCATATCCGTTCGTGGCTGGACGCGCGGCGCTTCCTCGAGGTGGAGACGCCGATGATGCACTACATCCCCGGCGGCGCCACCGCGCGCCCGTTCGTCACCCACCACAACGCGCTGGACCTGGACCTGTACCTGCGCGTGGCCCCGGAGCTGTACCTCAAGCGCCTGGTGGTCGGCGGCCTGGAGCGGGTGTACGAGATCAACCGCAACTTCCGCAACGAGGGCGTGTCCACCCGGCACAACCCCGAGTTCACCATGCTCGAGCTGTACGAGGCCTATGCCACGTACCACGAGATCATGGACCTGACCGAGGCGCTGATCCGCGACACCGCCCGGCAGGTGCTGGGCACCACCAGGGTGGCCTGGGAGGGCGCGGAGATCGACCTGGGCCCGGCCTTCCGCCGCTGGCGCATGGACGAGGCGGTGCGCCACCACAACCCGGATATCAGCGCCGCCGACTGTACCGACGCCGAGGCCCTGCGCCGCCACTGCGAGCGCCTGGGCATCCGGTACAAGCCGTCCTGGGGCTGGGGCAAGCTGCTGCTGGAGATCTTCGAGGCCACGGTGGAGCACCACCTGGTGCAGCCGACCTTCATCACCGCGCACCCGATCGAGGTCTCGCCGCTGGCCCGCGCCAGCGACGACGATCCCGGCTACACCGACCGCTTCGAACTGTTCGTCAACGGCAAGGAAATCGCCAACGGCTTTTCCGAGCTCAACGACCCGGACGACCAGCGCGAGCGCTTCCTGGCCCAGGTCGCGGCCCGCGAGGGCGGCGACGACGAGGCCATGTACTTCGACGCCGACTACATCCGTGCCCTGGAGTACGGCATGGCGCCGACCGGCGGCCTGGGCGTGGGCATCGACCGCCTGGTGATGATGCTCACCGGCGTGGGCTCGATCCGCGACGTGCTGCTGTTCCCGTACATGCGCCCGGAGCAGTCCGCCTGAACCGGCACCGGCCGGCGCCCCCGGTGGGCGGGCGGCCGGGAGCGCTGCGGACCGGCCCGGCCGGTTCGCACCAGCCGGGTGCCGCACGGGCCGGGACCGCGCTATTCTGGCGGTCCGTAGCGGCTTGAGCGGATGGTCCGGACTTGAACATCGTCATCGTCGACGACCAGGCATCGGCGCGCACCATGCTGCGCCACATCATCGAGGACATCGCCTCGGAACTGGCCGTGCACGATTTCGGCGATGCCCGGGAGGCACTGGCCTGGTGCGAGGCCAACCCGGTGGACCTGCTGCTGCTGGACTACCGCATGCCCGGCATGGACGGCCTGGAGTTCGCCCGCCGCTTCCGCCGCCTGCCCAAGCACCGCGACATCCCGGTGATCCTGATCACCGTGGTCGGCGACGAACCGGTGCGCCAGGCCGCCCTTGAGGCGGGGGTGATCGACTTCCTGGTCAAGCCGGTGCGCCCGCGCGAGCTGCGCGCGCGCTGCCACAACCTGCTGCAGCTGCGCCAGCAGGCCGAGACGGTCAAGCAGCGGGCCCTGTCGCTGGAGCAGCGCCTGCTGGCCAGCATGCACGAGGTGGAGGAGCGCGAGCGCGAGACGCTCTCGCGTCTGGCCCGCGCCATCGAGTTCCGCGACGCCGGCACCAGCGCCTACCTGGAGCGCATGTCGCGGGTGGCGGGCCTGGTGGCCGAGGGCCTGGGCCTGCCGGAGGAGGACGCGCGCATCATCGAGATGGCCGCGCCCCTGCACGACATGGGCAAGATCGCCATCCCCGACTCGGTGCTGATGAAGCCGGGCAAGCTGACCGAGGAGGAGATGGCGGTGATGCGCCAGCACCCCCGCATCGGCTACGAGCTGCTCTCCGGCAGCCAGAACCGCTTCATCCAGGTGGCGGCGGTGATCGCCCTGCGCCACCACGAGCGCTACGACGGCAGCGGCTATCCCGACGGCCTGGCCGGCGAGGCGATTCCGCTGGAGGCGCGCATCGTGGCGGTGGCCGACGTTTTCGACGCGCTGATCTCGCCGCGCCCCTACAAGGAGGCCTGGAGCATCGACGCCGCGCTGGCCTACCTGTACGCGCAACGCGGCCGCCAGTTCGACCCGGACTGCGTGGACGCGCTGATGCGCAACCGGGAGCGGCTGGAGCAGATCTGCGAACAGTTCTCCGCCGTGCCCACGCCGCCGGGAGGCCAGGCCCGTGCGTGAGCTGGCGGCCTGGGTGACGCGACGCCTGTCGCAGCGGCCGGACAGCGAGCACGGCCAGGCGCTGGTCCGTGTGGTGCTGATCCTGCTGATCCTGGGCTACGTCCTGCTGCCGTCCTCCCGCGCCGGCCTGTCGCCGGAGCAGTACCGCGACGTCCTGGCCATCGTCCTCACCGGCCTGGGCCTGAGCGTGGCCATCTTCGCCGCGCTGCTGGCGCGGCCGGGGCGTTCCGACGTGCGCCGCTTCGTCGGCATGGTCGCCGACTACGGCCTGATGGCGGCGGGCATGATCCGCATGGGCGAGCCGCTGGCCTGGGTCTACGTGGTGGTGATGTGGGTCACCGTCGGCAACGGCCTGCGCTACGGCGACCGCTACCTGGCCCTGGCGGTGGCCATGGCCGTGGTCAGCTTCGGCACGGTGCTGCTGGCCGCCGACTACTGGCAGCAGCCGCAGGTGCAGCGCCTGGGCATCGGCCTGCTGGCCGGCCTGGTGGCCGTGCCCATGTACCTGTCCAGCCTGCTGCGCCAGCTGACCCGCGCCACCGAGGAGGCGCGCCGCGCCAGCGAGGCCAAGAGCCGCTTCCTGGCCAACATGAGCCACGAGTTCCGCACGCCGCTCAACGGCCTGGCGGGCATGTCCGAGCTGCTGGCCACCACCCGCCTGGACGAGGAGCAGCGCGAGTGCGTGCGCACCATCCAGGCCTCCACCCGCAGCCTGCTGGCGCTGGTGGAGGACGTGCTGGACATCTCCGCCATCGAGGCCGGCAAGGTGCGGGTGCGCGAGGAGGACTTCTCGCCGCGCGAGCTGCTGGCCAGCGTCGGCCTGATCCTGCAGCCGCAGGCCCGGGCCAAGAATCTGGACTACCTGGTGGTGGTGGACGACCGCGTGCCGGAGCTGGTGCGCGGCGACGCCGGGCATCTGCGCCAGATCCTGCTGAACCTGATCGGCAACGCGGTCAAGTTCACCGACCAGGGCCGGGTGCGGGTGGACGTGACGCCGGTGGGCGAGGCCGGGGACGACGGGCGAGTGCGCCTGCGCTTCGTGATCACCGACACCGGCGTGGGCGTGCCCCCGGCCATGCGCGGGCGGCTGTTCGACGCCTTCGAGCAGGGCGACACCGGCCTGGCCCGCCGCCACGGCGGCACCGGCCTGGGCACCACCATCGCCAAGGGACTGGCCGAGGCGATGGGCGGCCGCATCGGCTACGAGACGCCGGAGGAGCGCGGCAGCCGGTTCTGGGTGGAGATCCCGTTCGCGGCCCCGGCCCTGGCCGTGCCGGAGGCGCGGCCGGCGGTCAGCGAGGGCGAGGCCACCCGCTACGACCGCAGCGGCAACGTCATCGCCTTCACCGATCCGTTCCTGCGCCACCGCGTGCGCGTGCGCAGCATGCAGATCCTGGTGGCCGACGACTACGAGGCCAACCGCATGGTCCTGCAGCGCCTGCTGCAGAAGGCCGGGCACCGGCCCACCTGCGTGCCGGGCGGCGAGGAGGTGCTCGACGCCCTGGCCGCGTCCGACTACGACGCGGTGATCGTGGACCTGCACATGCCCGGCATCAGCGGCCTGGACCTGCTGGCGCACCTGCGGGTGATGCAGGCCGGTGGTGGCCCGCGCACGCCGGTGGTGGTGCTCAGCGCCGACGTCACCCCCGAGTCCATCCAGCGCTGCGAGCAGGCCGGCGCCTACGCCTTCCTCGGCAAGCCGGTCTCGGCCGAGCGGCTGCTGGAGGTGCTGGCCGACATCGCCGCCCGGCGCGGCCGCCGCCCGGGCGTGGCCGCGGCGGCGCGGCGCACGGCCGACGGCGGCGAGGCCGGAGTGCTCGACACCACCGTCCTGGACGAACTGGCGGCCATGGGCATGGGTGCGGAGTTCGAGCGGGAGTTCATTGCCCACTGCCTGGCCGATGCCAACGCCTGCCTGGTCGCCATCCGCGCCGCCGCCCAGGCCGGCGAGTGGGCACAGGTGCGCGAGCAGGCGCACGCGCTCAAAGGCGTGGCGGCCAACATGGGCCTGGCCCGGCTCAGCGCCCTGGGCAGCGAGCTGATGCGCCTGGCCGACTGGCAGATGCGCGAGCAGTGGCAGCAGCGCGTCGCCGCCCTCGGGGCGGCCCTGGAGGAAGGCCGCGCCGCGCTGGCCGGGCGCCTGCAGCAGCGCGAGGAGGGTGCGCGCGACGGCGGGCCCTGACGGGGCCCGCGCGCGGCGCGCCGCCAGGCCTGCTCAGGCGACGGCTTCGGCGTTGGAACGGCGGGTCTGGGCGCGGACGATCCGCTCCATGGTGCGCAGCGACTTCTCGCCCAGGGCCAGGGCCGTGTCCACCCACACCTCGGTGATGCGCAGCAGTTCCTCGTAGGTGACCGGCTGGCCGATCTGGCGCACCGCGTTCATCGCCAGGTGCGCGTGCGGGGCGCGCTGGTGCTGGCGGATGAGCTCCTGCACCGCCGACTCGCCCTGGCCCCTGGGCACCAGCACGTCGACCACGCCCAGGCGGTACATCTCCTCGCTGCTGTAGACCTCGCCGCCGAGGATCATCTTCTCGGCCTGGCGTGGGCTGACCCGCTTGCACAGGAACGAGTAGGCGCCCATGCCGGGGAACAGGCCGAACAGCACCTCCGGCAGGCCCATGCCCACGCCTTCCTCGGCCACGATGGTGTGGCAGGCCAGGGCCATCTCCAGACCGCCGCCGAGGGCGTCGCCCTGGATCAGCGCCACCGTGTGCACGTCGCCGCCAAAGCCGGTGTGCACATGGTGCACGCCCTCCACGCAGCGGCGCGCGTAGGCCAGCAGGCCCTCGCGGTCGCCGGCGCGGATCAGCCGCATGAACAGGTCCAGGTCGCCGCCGAGGTTGTAGGCCTGCGCGTCCGAGGCGAGCACGAAGTGGCGCAGCCGGCCCGGCTCGCGCTGCTCCGCCGGCAGGGTCATGGCGCTCATGTAGCGCCACATCTCCTCGAGCATCTCGAAGCGGCAACACGGGCGCACGCCCGGCGCCGCGTCCGCGTGCATGTACAGCCAGTGCGCGTTTTCATCCGGCGACACCTGCACGCGGATGGTGGAGAAAGGATGGGAACGCTGCAGCTTCTCGATGGTGCTCATTGACGGGTCTCCGTGGCAGGCCCGGTTGGCGGGCGTTGGGTGCGCAGCCCTGCTACACACAAACCCGCAGCCGTCATGGCCCCGTCCGGAGGGCGCGGCGGCCGCCCCGCCGGCCCCCGGGGGCGGGGCAGGGCTGCCCCGAAACGAAGGGCGCCGGGCCTCGCGGCCCGGCGCCCCCGGTGCGTCCCGTGGCGGCGCGCGTCAGTGGCGGGCGTCGGCGGCGGCCGCCTGCGCCGGCCTGGCGTCGCGCAGCTCCTTGCGCAGGATCTTGCCGACGTTGCTCTTGGGCAGCTCGTCGCGGAACTCGACGTAGCGCGGACGCTTGTAGCCGGTCAGCTTCTCGCGGCAGTAGGCCTTGACCTGCTCCTCGGTCAGGTTCGGGTCCTTGCGCACGATGAAGACCTTGACCGCCTCGCCGGAGTGCTCGTCCGGCACCCCGACCGCGGCCACCTCCAGCACGCCCGGCATGGCCGCCACCACGTCCTCGACCTCGTTCGGGTACACGTTGAAGCCCGAGACCAGGATCATGTCCTTCTTGCGGTCGACGATGTAGACGAAGCCCTTCTCGTCGATCCGCGCCATGTCGCCGGTGTGCAGCCAGCCGTCGGCGTCGATGGCCTTGGCGGTCTCTTCCGGCCGCTGCCAGTAGCCCTTCATCACCTGCGGGCCCTTGATGCACAGCTCGCCGATCTCGCCGTAGGGCAGGACGTTGCCGTTGTCGTCCTTGATGCACACGTCGGTGGACGGGATCGGCAGGCCGATGGAGCCGTTGAACTCCTTCAGGTCCAGCGGGTTGATGCACGCCGCCGGCGAGGTCTCGGTCAGACCGTAGGCCTCCACCAGGGTCACGCCGGTGACCTTCTTCCAGCGCTCGGCCACCGCGCGCTGCACCGCCATGCCGCCGCCCAGGGTGATCTTGAGCGAGGAGAAGTCCACCTCCTCGAAGCCCGGGGTGTTGAGCAGGCCGTTGAACAGCGTGTTGACGCCGGTGATGGCGGTGAAGCGGGTGCCCTTGAGCTCCTTGACGAAGCCGCGCATGTCGCGCGGGTTGGTGATCAGGTGGTTGAGGCCGCCCAGCTCCATGAACACCAGGCAGTTCGCGGTCAGGGCGAAGATGTGGTACAGCGGCAGGGCGGTGATGATCACCTCGTTGCCGCGCTCCAGCTTGTTGCCGCCCAGCCAGGCCGAAGCCTGCTGCATGTTGGCCACCAGGTTGCGGTGGGTCAGCATGGCACCCTTGGCCACGCCGGTGGTGCCGCCGGTGTACTGCAGGAAGGCGATGTCGCCCGAGTCGATCTCCACCGGGGGCAGGGCATGACGCTTGCCGATGGCCAACGCGTCGCGGAAGCGCACGGCGCCCGGGATGTCGTACTCGGGCACCATCTTCTTGACGTAGCGGAGCACGAAATTGACCAGCGGGCCCTTGGGGAAGCCCAGCATGTCGCCCAGGCCGGTGGTGATGACCTGCTTGAGCGGGGTCTCGGCCAGCACTTCCTGCACGGTGTGGCCGAAGTTGTCCACCACCACGATCGCCGACGCGCCGGCGTCCACGAGCTGGTGCTTGAGCTCGCGCGCTGTGTACAGCGGGTTGACGTTGACCACGGTGAGGCCGGCGCGCAGCACGCCGAAGATGGCGATCGGGTACTGCAGGCAGTTGGGCATCATGATCGCGACGCGATCGCCCTTCTTCAGGCCCAGCTCGCCCAGCAGGTAGGCGGCGAACTGCTTGCTGAGCCGGTCGATCTCGGCGTAGGTGAGGGTCTTGCCGAAGTTGCGGTAGGCCGGACGATCGGCGAACTCCGCGACCGACTTGGCGAAGACGTCCGCGATCGAGCGGAACCGGTCGGGGTCGATCTCGGCAGGCACGCCCTGCGGATAGCTCTGCAGCCAAGGACGATCCAGACTCATTGCGCTCCCCTCACGAAGGTGGTGTGTGCTGTCGTTCTTCACGGGCTTCTACCGGCGCCGCGGTGGTGGGAGCATACCGTCCCGGATGGAAAAGGCGAAGCAGATGATGTCAATCAATCGCCGGCCCGGGTTCCGGGCCATGGCCGTGGCGGCCGTCCTGCTGGCCCTGGGCGTGCTGGCCGGATGCGGCCGCGACATGCCGGAACAGCGCCTGCGCGCGCGGCTGGCGGCCATGCAGGAGGCCCTGGAGGAGCGCCACGCGGACCGCTTCATGGAGGGTGTGGCCGCCGACTTCAGCGGCAACGGCGGGCTGGATCGTGCTGCGCTGCAACAGATGGTGCGCCTGCAGCTGCTGGCCAACACCCGGGTCGGCCTGACCCTGGGGCCGGCCGAGGTGCAGGTGCACGGCGACCGGGCCACGGTCCGCTTCAGCGCGGTGGCCACCGGCGGCGGCCGCGTCCTGCCCGAGCGCGCCGGCGTCTGGGAGGTGACTTCCGGCTGGCGCGACGAGGACGGCCAATGGCGCCTCTATTACGCCGAGTGGAAGCGCCGCTGACCTGTGCCTCCGGGGGCGCCGCGTCAGCGGCGACCTGGCCGGCGTATGCGGAGCCGGCCTTCAACGCGTGCAAGGGGCGACATCGACGGCTCCTGCGGGAACGGGTGTCTGATCCGGCATCAGCCGGCCAGGAAGCGCCGCGTTGTCCGCGGGCGGCGGAAGCCCCTGCCGGGTCGCTGCGGACGCCCCCCCTGTAGGAGCCGCGTCAGCGGCGACCTGGCCGGCGTATGCGGAGCCGGCCTTCAACGCGTGCAAGGGGCGACATCGACGGCTCCTGCGGGAACGGGGGCGCCTGATCCGGCATCAGCCGGCCAGGAAGCGCCGCGTTGTCCGCGGGCGGCGGAAGCCCCTGCCGGGGCACCGCGGACGCGGTGCCTGTGGAAAGAAGGAAGCCGCCCCGGGGGCGGCTTCCTTGCGTGCGGGCTTACTTGCGCGCGGCCAGCTGTCGGAGCACGTAATGCAACAGGCCGCCGTGGCGGAAGTACTCCACCTCCTTGGGCGTGAGCAGCAGTACGTGGGTCTGGAAGCTGACCGTGCTGCCGTCGGCACGGCGGGCGGTGACCGTGGCGGTGCGCGACGCGCCGTCCTCCAGGCCGGTGATGTCGTACACCTCGGTGCCGTCCAGGCCCAGGCTCCGCGCGTTCTGGCCGTCCATGAACTGCAGCGGCAGCACGCCCATGCCCACCAGGTTGGAGCGGTGGATGCGCTCGAAGCTCTCGGCGATCACCGCCCGCACACCCAGCAGCTTGGTGCCCTTGGCCGCCCAGTCGCGCGAGGAGCCGGTGCCGTACTCCTTGCCGGCGATCACCACCAGCGGGGTGCCGTCGGCCTTGTACTTCATGGCCGCGTCGTAGATGGGCATCTTCTCCGGCGGGTTGGCGCCAAAGTACAGGGTGTTGCCGCCTTCCTCGCCGCCGAAGAACAGGTTCTTGATGCGGATGTTGGCGAAGGTGCCGCGCACCATCACGTCGTCGTTGCCGCGGCGGCTGCCGTAGCTGTTGAAGTCCGCCGGCTGCACGCCGCGCGACTGCAGGTAGCGGCCGGCGGGCGAGTCCTTCTTGATGGTGCCGGCCGGGGAGATGTGGTCGGTGGTGATGGAGTCGCCGAACAGGCCCAGCACGCGGGCGCCGTGGATGTCCGGGATGCCGCCCACCTCCATGCTCATGCCCTCGAAGTAGGGCGGGTTCTTGATGTAGGTGGAGGACTCGTCCCAGGCGTACAGCTCGCCGTCCGGCGAGGCGATGGTGTTCCAGCGGCTGTCGCCCTTGAACACGTCGGCATAGTTCTTCTTGAACAGCTCCGGGCCGATGGTGGCGGCGATGACGTCGCCGATCTCCTTGCTGCTGGGCCAGATGTCGCGCAGGTACACCGGCTTGCCTTCGCGGTCGGTGCCCAGCGGCTCGGAGGTCAGGTCGATGTCAGTGGTGCCGGCGATGGCGTAGGCCACCACCAGCGGCGGGCTGGCCAGGTAGTTCATCTTCACTTCGGGGTGGATGCGGCCCTCGAAGTTGCGGTTGCCCGACAGCACCGAAGTCACCACCAGGTCGCCGGCGGCGATGGCGGCGCTGACCTCCGGCGGCAGCGGGCCGGAGTTGCCGATGCAGGTGGTGCAGCCGTAGCCGACCAGATAGAAGCCGATCTGTTCCAGCGCCTCCAGCAGCCCGGCCTTGCGCAGGTAGTCGGTGACCACCAGCGAGCCCGGTGCGAGCGAGGTCTTGACCCAGGGCTTGCGGGTCAGGCCGCGGGCGGCCGCGTTGCGCGCCAGCAGGCCGGCGCCGACCATCACCGCCGGGTTGGAGGTGTTGGTGCAGGAGGTGATGGCGGCGATGACCACCGCGCCGTCGCGGAGCTCCACCTGCTGGCCGTCGATGGTGGCGATGGCCGTGCCCTTGCGCACGGCCTCGTTGCCCACCGCGGCGCTGCCGCCCTCGGCGATGAAGTCGGCCACCGCCGGGCTGCGCTTGTCGCGCGCGGCAGCGAACGGGGCCAGGTTCTCGCGGAAGTTGGCCTTCACGTCCTGCAGCAGCACCCGGTCCTGCGGCCGGCGCGGGCCGGCCAGCGAGGGGCGCACGTCGCCCAGGTCCAGGTGCAGGGTCTGGCTGTACTCCGCGCGCGGGGTGTTCTCGTCGTGCCACAGGCCCTGGGCCCTGGCGTAGGCCTCGACCAGGGCGATGTGCTCCTCGCTGCGGCCGGACAGGCGCAGGTAGTTCAGCGACTCGGCGTCGATGGGGAAAATGCCGCAGGTGGCGCCGTACTCGGGCGCCATGTTGCCGATGGTGGCGCGGTCGGCCAGCGGCAGGTGCTTCAGGCCCTCGCCGAAGAACTCCACGAACTTGCCCACCACGCCCAGCTTGCGCAGCATCTGGGTCACGGTCAGCACCAGGTCGGTGGCGGTGGCGCCCTCCGGCAGGCGGCCGGTCAGCTCGAAGCCCACCACCTGCGGGATCAGCATCGAGGAGGGCTGGCCGAGCATGGCCGCCTCGGCCTCGATGCCGCCCACGCCCCAGCCCAGCACGCCCAGGCCGTTGACCATGGTGGTGTGCGAGTCGGTGCCGAACACGGTGTCCGGGTAGGCCCACAGCTCGCCGTCCTTCTCCTGGGTGAAGACCACCCGGGCCAGGTTCTCCAGGTTCACCTGGTGGACGATGCCGGTGTTGGGCGGCACCACCTTGAAGTTGTTGAAGGCCTTCTGGCCCCAGCGCAGGAAGGCGTAGCGCTCGCGGTTGCGCTCGAACTCGATGCGGCCGTTGAGGTCCAGGGCGTCGGGCTTGCCGAACACGTCCACCTGGATCGAGTGGTCGATCACCAGCTCGGACGGGATCAGCGGGTTGATCTGCTCGGGCCGGCCGCCGAGGCGGACCACGGCGTCGCGCATGGCGGCCAGGTCGACCACGCAGGGCACGCCGGTGAAGTCCTGCAGGACCACGCGGGCCGGCATGAAGGCGATCTCGGTATCCGGCTCCCGGTGCGGATCCCAGCCGGCCACGGCCTCGATGTGCTCGGGCAGGACGGTGACCCCGTCCTCGTGCCGGAGCAGGTTCTCCAGCAGGATCTTCATCGAGTAGGGCAGGCGGGCCAGATCGAAGCGCTCGCCCAACCGGGGCAGGCTGGCGTAGGTGTAGGCCTTGCCGCCGACTTCCAGGCGGCTGCGGGTGGCGAAGGAATCGCGCATGGGCGGAGCTCCTTTGGCTGGGGACCCGGCCGCCGGCGGCGGCCTTCTCAGGTCCATTGTCGTCCCGATTGGATGACAGTTGGGTCCACGCCGGCAATCCGTCCTTGGGCGGAGCCGGCCCGGGCATTATCCGGCGGATCGGCCATGCATGTTTGAGTATGCATGGAAAGGTATGTATCATGCGTGCATACCATATCATGCGTGCATACCAGATCCGTGGAGGCATCCGCCATGGAAGCCATCGTCGCCGAGCGGGGCCAGATCACCCTGCCCAAGGCCGTGCGCGACGCCCTCGGCCTGACCAAGGGCAGCGTGCTGAAAGTGGAGCTGGAAGGCAGTCGCATCGTCCTGCGCAAGAACGTGGACGATGCCATCTCCCGGGTGCGCGGCAAGTTCGCCCGCGACCCCGCGGCCGGCGAGCGGGCGGGGGAATAGCGCCCGGTGATCGCCATCGACGCCCCCGTCCTGCTGGAGCTGTTGACCGACGGTCCGCAGGCCGACGCCGCCGAGGCGTGCCTGCGCCAGTGCCTGGTCGGCGGCCGGGTGGTGGTGTGCGACGCCGCGCTGGCCCGTCTGTGCGCCGGCCTGAAGAACGGCGCCGAGGTCCTCGGTGCCCTGGAGGAAATGGGCATCCACTACAGCCCCGTCGAGGCCAAGTCGGCGCTGCGCGCCGGCGAGATGCTGCGCCGCCACCGCCAGCGCGGCGCGGCGCCGCGGCCGCTGGCCGACTTCCTGGTGGGCGCGCATGCGCTGCTGCAGTGCGACGCGCTGATCGCCACCGACGCGGCGTTCTACCGCGACTACTTCAAGGGCCTGAAGCTCATCGTGCCGCAGCCCTGACCCCACGGATTCCCCTTCAACCCACTCCCTCTTACCGGAGACCCCGATGCTGGAAGCCTATCGCCAACACGCCGCCGAACGCGCCGCGCTCGGCGTGCCGCCGCTGCCGCTGAACGCGCAGCAGACGGCGGACCTGATCGAACTGCTCAAGAACCCGCCGGCGGGCGAGGAGCAGTTCCTGCTGGACCTGCTCACCCACCGAGTGCCGGCCGGCGTGGACGACGCGGCCAAGGTCAAGGCCTCGTACCTGGCGGCCGTGGCTTTCGGCAGCGAGAAGAACCCGCTGATCTCCCGCGCCCGCGCCACCGAGCTGCTGGGCACCATGCTGGGCGGCTACAACGTGGCCCCGCTGATCGACCTGCTGGACGACCCGGAGGTCGGCACCGTCGCCGCCGACGGCCTGAAGAAGACCCTGCTGGTGTTCGACGCCTTCCACGACGTCGAGGAGAAGGCCAAGGCCGGCAACGCCAACGCCAGGGCCGTGCTGCAGAGCTGGGCCGACGCCGAGTGGTTCACCAGCCGCCCGGAGGTGCCGCAGTCGCTGACCGTCACCGTGTTCAAGGTGCCGGGTGAGACCAACACCGACGACCTGTCGCCGGCCCCGGACGCCACCACCCGCCCGGACATTCCGCTGCACGCCCTGGCCATGCTCAAAAACAAGCGCGAGGGCGCGCCGTTCGAGCCGGAGGAGGACGGCAAGCGCGGTCCGATCGGCCTGATCCAGAAGCTCAAGGAGAAGGGTCACATGGTCGCCTACGTCGGCGACGTGGTCGGCACCGGCTCCAGCCGCAAGTCCGCCACCAACTCGGTGCTGTGGTGGACCGGCCAGGACATCCCGTACATCCCGAACAAGCGCTATGGCGGCGTGTGCCTGGGCGGCAAGATCGCCCCGATCTTCTACAACACCATGGAGGACGCCGGCGCCCTGCCGATCGAGCTCGACGTCTCGAAGATGGAGATGGGCGACGTGATCGAGCTGCGCCCGTACGAGGGCAAGGCGCTGAAGAACAGCGAGGTGATCGCCGAGTTCCAGCTCAAGAGCGAGGTGCTGCTGGACGAGGTGCGCGCCGGCGGGCGCATCCCGCTGATCATCGGCCGCGGCCTGACCGCCAGGGCGCGCGAGGCCCTGGGCCTGCCGCCGTCCACCCTGTTCCGCCTGCCCAGGCAGCCGGCCGACACCGGCAAGGGCTACACCCTGGCGCAGAAGATGGTCGGCCGTGCCTGCGGCCTGCCGGAAGGCAAGGGCGTGCGTCCGGGCACCTACTGCGAGCCGAAGATGACCTCGGTGGGCTCGCAGGACACCACCGGCCCGATGACCCGCGACGAGCTGAAGGACCTGGCCTGCCTGGGGTTCTCCGCCGACCTGGTGATGCAGTCGTTCTGCCACACCGCGGCCTACCCGAAGCCGGTGGACGTGAAGACCCACCACACGCTGCCGGAGTTCATCTCCACCCGCGGCGGCGTGTCCCTGCGTCCGGGCGACGGCGTGATCCACTCCTGGCTCAACCGCATGCTGCTGCCGGACACCGTCGGCACCGGCGGCGACTCGCACACCCGCTTCCCGATCGGCATCTCGTTCCCGGCCGGCTCGGGCCTGGTCGCGTTCGCAGCGGCCACCGGCGTGATGCCGCTGGACATGCCCGAGTCGGTGCTGGTGCGCTTCAAGGGCACGATGCAGCCGGGCATCACCCTGCGTGACCTGGTCAACGCCATCCCGTACTACGCCATCAAGCAGGGCCTGCTGACGGTCGAGAAGAAGGGCAAGAAGAACGTCTTCTCCGGCCGCATCCTCGAGATCGAGGGCCTGCCGGACCTGAAGGTGGAGCAGGCGTTCGAGCTGTCCGACGCCTCGGCCGAGCGCTCGGCCGCGGCCTGCACCGTGCGCCTGAACAAGGAGCCGATCATCGAGTACCTCAACAGCAACATCGTGCTGCTGAAGAACATGATCGCCCAGGGCTACCAGGACGCGCGCACCCTGGCCCGCCGCATCCGCAAGATGGAGGAGTGGCTGGCCAACCCGCAGCTGCTGGAGCCGGATCCGGATGCCGAGTACGCCGCGGTCATCGAGATCGACCTCAACGAGATCGTCGAGCCGATCGTGGCCTGCCCGAACGACCCGGACGACGTGAAGACGCTGTCCGAGGTGGCTGGCACGAAGATCGACGAGGTGTTCATCGGCTCGTGCATGACCAACATCGGCCACTTCCGCGCCGCGGCCAGGCTGCTGGAAGGCAAGCGCGACATCCCGACCCGCCTGTGGGTCGCGCCGCCGACCAAGATGGATGCCTCCGAGCTGACCAAGGAAGGCTACTACGGCACCTTCGGCGTGGCCGGCGCGCGCATGGAGATGCCGGGCTGCTCGCTGTGCATGGGCAACCAGGCCCAGGTGCGGGAGGGCGCCACGGTGTTCTCCACCTCCACCCGCAACTTCCCGAACCGCCTGGGCCGCAACACCAACGTGTTCCTGGGTTCGGCGGAGCTGGCGGCGATCTGCTCGCGCCTGGGCCGCATCCCGACCCGCGAGGAGTACATGGCGGACATCGGCATCATCAACGAGAAGGGTGCCGAGATCTACCGCTACATGAACTTCGACCAGATCGAGGAGTACCGCAGGACGGCCGAGACCGTCGCCGCCTGATCCTTCCGGCGGAACGCGCAGGGAACGCCCGGCCCCGTGCCGGGCGTTCCTTTTTCGTGCGCCTTCAGGACTTGCGGATCAGTTGCACCACCAGGTGGTGCACGGCCGGGTCGTCGTCCAGGCTGCCATGGGTGGTGGCCTCGGTGGGGCGGGAGCAGCGCGTGTCCACGCCCTGGGCGCTGGGCAGGCGCGCGATCGCGGTCTGCGGGCTGGCCACGGCCAGCATCTGCGCGCCCCAGGGCAGGGTGGCGCGCGCCGGCACCAGGTCGCGTTCCAGGCCCAGCAGCGGCGTCTCGCGGTGGTCCTCGAAGGCGCGCGAGACCAGGTACAGCAGCGAGTGCCCATAGGGCCGGCAGGTGGGGTCGGCGCGCTCGGCCGCGTCGGTCAGGTGCGCCACCAGCATGCGGGTGCCGGTGCGCAGCACCGCCTGGCCGAGGGTGCGGTCGAACTCGTCCACCCGCACCGCCGGCGCGATCAGGCTGACCGAGCGCAGGTCGAAGCCGGCCCGGATCGCCGCCACGCCCAGGTGCGCGTGGACGATGCTGCCGGCCGAATGCCCGACCAGGTGAAGGCGCACGCGCGGCAGGCCGTATTCGCGCGCCTTGCCGCGCAGCACGTCCAGCAGCATGCGCGCGCCGGAGGCCGGGTTGTTGCCGATCTTGGCGGCGTTCTCCTTCATCTCGCGCCACAGCGGCCGGCCCAGCGGGCGGGCGATGCTCTCCACGCGCTGGTTCCACCATTCCTTCCAGCGCTCGCGCAGCTGCTGCAGGCGCCCGGCGGCACGCTGGTCCAGCGGCGCCAGGTGGTCCTCGATCATGTTGGAGATGGTGCGCAGCGCGCCGGTCTCCCACATCAGGAACACCGGAAAGATGCGCTGGTCGTACAGCATCGGCACCCATTGCCGGGCGCTGACCGCCGCGGCGTCCTCGTCGGTCAGGCCGCCGTGGGCATAGACGGCCACGTCCACCGCCTGGTCCCGGCCGATCCCCCAGCGCCGGCAGGCCTCGGCCAGGTGGATGCGCACCAGCGCGTCCACGTCCTCCGGCTGGGTGCGGAAGCGGCCGCGCCGGCTTGTATGTTCAGGCCAGATCAGCACGGTAGAGTCTGACACGCCGTTGAGGGGGCCAGACCGGTGCGTGCAGTTTGGTAACGGCTGGGGTGTTCGAGCCCGTCTCTGAGTACAGAGCGCACGGC
>NZ_PDWK01000062.1 GCF_010093135.1 Pseudoxanthomonas taiwanensis
GTCTCCGCCCCCCGCGTGCGGCGGCGACACCCTGGCGGAGTGGGACAGGTGCGCCATCCCGGAGGACGGGGGCTACACCTCCCCCGGCGGCGGCTCGGGCCGGGGTTGCCTGTAGGGTAAGCCCAGGCCGGCGGGGGCCGCGCGGGAGGCCCGCGGCGCCGGGGCGGCGGGCCGGGGCCGTGCCGGTGGCGCCGGCGCGGCCCGGGCGCGCGCACCGCCGCCTGCCGCGGGGGCGCGGCAGGGTCGGGACGGCGCGTGGGCAGGATGGCCGGCGCGATGCCGGCCGGACCGGACGGCGCGGCGGGGCCGGCGCCGCGGGCGGGGATCAGCGGGGCAGGTCGCCGGCCGCCGCGGGCTGGTAGCGCACGGCCTTGACCCGCAGGTTCAGCTTGCGCCCGCCGGGCGCCTCCCACTCGATGCTCTGGCCGACCGACAGGCCGAGCAGGGCGCTGCCCACCGGGGCCAGCACGGAGACGTGGCCCTTTTCCACGTCGGCCTCGTTCGGATAGACCAGGGTGAGCACGTGCTCCTCGCCGCTGGCCACGTCCTCGCACTCGACCTGCGAATGCATGGTGACCACGTCCGGCGGCACCTGCTCGGGCGGCACGACCTCGGCGCGGTTGAGCTCGTCCATCAGCGCGATGGCGGCCGGGTGGCGGCTCAGCACCGGCGAGTCGAGCATGGCCTCCAGTCGCGCGAAATCGCGGCTGGAGATGATCAGTGAAGGGGGATGGCCGCTTACGGGCTGGGTTGGCATGTTGGCTCCTGTTGCAACGGGCGCCCCGTGGGACGCCCATGAAAAAACGGCGGCGCGTTTCCGCTCCGCCTCGGGTCATCGGGTTGTGGGAACACCGTAGCCCGGAACGGGCCACGGATCAACCGTGGCCGTTCAGCCCCAGTCGCTGCGCGGCAGCGGGGCGGCGACGGCGTTGGCCGCGGGCTGGTCGCCGGGCGTGAGCAGCCCCGGCGGCAGGTCGCGGAACACCTGCACCAGCCGGCCCAGGAAGCCGGCCATGGCCGAGCTGCGCCGCCAGGCCATGGCGATGCTGCGGCTGGGCTGGGTGCCGCTGAACGGCAGCAGGCGGACGTGGGCCGAGCAGGCCACCGGCGGCTTCACCGCCAGGGTCGGCAGCAGGGTCACGCCGACGTTGGCGGCCACCATCTGCCGCAGCGTCTCCAGGCTGGTGGCGCGGAACTCGGTCTTCTCGAGCGCGCCGGACAGGCGGCACACGTCCAGGGCCTGCTCACGCAGGCAGTGGCCGTCCTCCAGCAGCAGCAGGCGCTGGTCGGCCAGGTCGTCCAGGGTGAGGGTGCGGCGCTGGGCCAGCGGGTGGCCGTCCGGCACCGCCAGCACGAACGGCTCCTCGAACAGGAACTCGGCGTGCAGCTGGTCGTCGTGCAAGGGCAGGGCCACCACCACCGCGTCGAGCTTGCCCTCGCGCAGGCGGGTGAGCAGCTCGTCGGTCTTCTCCTCCACCAGCAGCAGCTCCAGGTGCGGGAAGCGGGCGCGGATGCGCGGCACCACATGCGGCAGCAGGTAGGGCGCCAGGGTGGGGAAGATGCCCAGGCGCACGGTGCCGGCCTCCGGGTCCTGGCTGCGGCGCGCGGCCTCGCGCATCTGCTCGACCTCGGCGACGATGCGGCGGGCGCGCTCGGCGGCCTCGCGCCCGGCCGGGGTCAGCATCACCTTGCGCGGGGCACGCTCGACCAGCGGCACCCCCAGCTCGTCCTCGAGCTTGCGGATCTGGGTGGAGAGGGTGGGCTGGCTGACGTAGCAGGCGGCCGCGGCCCGGCCGAAATGCTTGTGGTCGGCCAGGGCCACCAGGTACTTCAGGTCGCGCAGGTTCATTGCACGGTTCCTCCGGAAAGCCGGCCCGGGCCGCCCGCCACCCGGCAGGACCGGGCGCGAGGCAACCCTAGCGCGTTCAGACCGCTTCCGCGACCGCCGAGGCGGAGGCCGGGGCCGAGGTCCGGATCAGGTGGTCGAAGGCGGCCAGGGAGGCCTTGGCGCCTTCGCCCATCGCGATCACGATCTGCTTGTACGGCACCGTGGTGCAGTCGCCGGCGGCGAACACGCCGGGTAGCGAGGTCTGGCCGCGCTCGTCGACCACGATCTCCCCGCGCGGGCTCAGCTCGATGGTGCCCTTGAGCCATTCGGTGTTGGGCAGCAGGCCGATCTGGACGAACACGCCTTCCAGTTCCAGCCGGTGGCTGTCGCCGCCGACGCGGTCCTTGTAGACCAGGCCGGTGACCTTCCTGCCGTCGCCGAGCACCTCGGTGGTCTGGGCGCTGGTGATGATGGTCACGTTGCCCAGGCTGCGCAGCTTGCGCTGCAGCACTTCGTCGGCGCGCAGCCTGGCGTCGAACTCGATCAGGGTGACGTGGGCGACGATACCGGCCAGGTCGATCGCGGCCTCCACGCCGGAGTTGCCGCCGCCGATCACCGCCACGCGCTTGCCCTTGAACAGCGGGCCGTCGCAGTGCGGGCAGTAGGCCACGCCCCTGTTGCGGTATTCCTCCTCGCCCGGCACGCCCATCTGCCGCCAGCGCGCGCCGGTGGCCAGGATCACCGCCCTGGACTTCAGCGAGGCGCCGTTGGCCAGCTTCACCTCGACCAGGCCGTCGGCGCCGGCCGGGACCAGCGTCTCGGCACGCTGCAGGTTCATCACGTCCACGTCGTAGTCGCGCACGTGCTGCTCCAGCGCCGCGGCCAGCTTCGGGCCCTCGGTGTGCGGCACCGAGATGAAGTTCTCGATAGCCATGGTGTCCAGCACCTGGCCGCCGAAGCGCTCGGCCGCCACGCCGGTACGGATGCCCTTGCGTGCGGCGTAGATGGCCGCGGCCGCGCCGGCCGGGCCGCCACCGACCACCAGCACGTCGAACGGGGCCTTGGCCGCAATCTTCTCCGCCTCGCGCTTCTCCGCGCCGGTGTCCAGGCGCGCCAGGATCTCCTCCAGGCCCATGCGGCCGGCGGCGAACGGCTGGCCGTTGAGGAACACGGTCGGCACCGACATCACCTCGCGCGCCTCGACCTCCTCCTGGAACAGGGCGCCGTCGATGGCCACGTGGCGCACGTTGGGGTTGAGCACCGCCAGCAGGTTCAGCGCCTGGACCACGTCCGGGCAGTTCTGGCACGACTGCGAGAAGTAGGTCTCGAACAGGAACTGGCCCTGCAGGCCCTTGGCCTGCTCGATGGCCTCGGCGGTGACCTTGGGTGGGTAGCCGCCGACCTGGAGCAGGGCCAGCACCAGCGAGGTGAACTCATGCCCCATCGGCAGGCCGGCGAAGCGCAGGTGGATGTCCTGGCCGGGGCTGGTGAGGGCGAAGGACGGCTTGCGCTCGGCGTCGTCGCGGCGCACCTCCAGCGAAATCAGCGGGGACAGCGCCTCGATGTCCTGCAGCAGGGCCTGCATCTCGCGTGAGCCGTCGCCGTCGTCCAGCGAGGCGACCATCCGCACCGGGCGGGTCAGGCGTTCCAGGTAGGCCTTGAGCTGGGTCTTGAGGTTCTCGTCCAACATGGTGCTGCTCCTGCAGGCGGAATCGGTGGCGGAAGGGCGGCAAGCCGCCCCCGTCGCGCCCGGGTGCGGGCACGGCGTGCGATCGGGGGAGTGGACCGGAGCCGACGCGGCGGTGGCGGGGCGCGATGGCTCCGGTCCACTCCCCCGCCGGATGGCGGGGGAGGGGAGCCGCCCCGGCCGGGGGCCGGGGCGCGCGGGACCTCAGATCTTGCCGACCAGGTCCAGCGAGGGGGCGATGGGCTTGGCGCCTTCCCGCCACTTGGCCGGGCAGACCTGGTTCGGGTTGGCGGCCACGTACTGGGCGGCCTTCAGCTTGCGCAGGGTCTCGCTGATGTCGCGGGCGATGGCGTTGTCGTGGACCTCCATGGTCTTGATCACGCCTTCCGGGTTGATGATGAAGGTGCCGCGCAGGGCCAGGCCCTCCTCCTCGATGTGCACGTCGAAGGCGCGGGTCATCTGGTGGGTCGGGTCGCCGATCAGCGGGAACTGGGCCTTGCCCACCGCCGGGGAGGTCTCGTGCCACACCTTGTGCGAGAAGTGGGTGTCCGTGGTCACCACGTAGACCTCGGCACCGGCCTTCTGGAACTCGGCGTAGTTCTCGGCGGCGTCCTCGACCTCGGTCGGGCAGTTGAAGGTGAAGGCGGCCGGCATGAAGATCACGACCGACCACTTGCCCTTCAGGGTGGCGTCGGTGATCTCGACGAACTCGCCGTTGTGGTAGGCGGTGACCTTGAACGGCTTGATCTGGGTGTTGATCAGGGACATTCGGGAGTCCTCTTGGTTGGGTTGGTGGAAAGGTGCGGTACGCATCCTAGGCGGTTGCGATAGATGATTCAAATCGATTAAAGGGATTGAATAGATAGACTGTTCCTATCGATCGGCCAAGAACCGTCTTTCGTGCACCGCGCAAGCTGGCGTTCCGCGCCGCCCTGGGCCATCGTTTGCGGATGCAGACACCCCCACCCCGCCTGGCCGACCTGCTGCGCGAGGCGGCCGCCCGGATCGGCCGGGAAGACGCCGAACCCCTGCTGCAGCACGCCCTGGGCCGCGACCGCGCCTGGCTGTTCGCCCACGCCGACGAGCTGGTGGAGGCTGCCACGGCGGCGCGCTTCCGCGAGCTGGTGGAGCGGCGCGCGGCCGGCGAGCCGGTGGCCTACCTGACCGGCCGGCGCGGCTTCTGGACCCTGGACCTGGAAGTCGGGCCGACCACGCTGATCCCGCGCCCGGAGACCGAGCTGCTGGTGGAGCTGGCCCTGGCCCGGCTGGACCCGGAGGCGCCGGCGCGGGTGGCCGACCTGGGCACCGGCAGCGGCGCCATCGCCCTGGCCATTGCCTGCGAGCGGCCGGCCGCGGCGGTGGTGGCCACCGACATCAGCGGCCCGGCCCTGGCCGTGGCCGTGCGCAACGCCCGCCGCCTGGGCATCGGCAACGTCTGGTTCCGGCGCGGCAGCTGGGAGCGCGCGCTGGGCCGCGACCGCTTCGACCTGATCGTCTCCAACCCGCCCTACATCGCCGAGGGCGACCCGCACCTGGGGCAGGGCGACCTGCGCTTCGAGCCGCCGGCCGCGCTGGCCTCCGGCGCCGACGGCCTGGACGCGATCCGCGCCATCGCCGCCCTGGCTCCGCGGCACCTGGTGCCGGGCGGCTGGCTGCTGCTGGAGCATGGCTGGGAGCAGGGCGCGGCGGTGCGCGCGCTGCTGGCCCAGGCCGGTCTGGTGGAGGTGGGCACCGCACGCGACCTGGAGGGGCGCGAGCGCGCCAGCCTCGGCCGCATGCCCGGCTGAGCCGGGCGCGGCCGGAAGGCGGCGCTAGAATCGGCGGCCCATTCGCCGACGAGGTCGCGCATGCGCACGCTCTATCCCGAGATCGAACCGTTCGACACCGGCATGCTGCGGGTCGACGACCGCCACACCCTGTACTACGAACAGTGCGGCAACCCGCAGGGCAAGCCGGTGGTGCTGCTGCACGGCGGCCCGGGCGGCGGCTGCAACGCCAGGATGCGCCGCTTCCACGACCCGGCCAGGTATCGCATCGTCCTGTTCGACCAGCGCGGCGCCGGCCGTTCCACCCCGCACGCTGATCTGGTGGACAACACCACCTGGCACCTGGTGGCGGACATCGAGAAGCTGCGCGAGCACCTCGGCATCGAGCGCTGGCAGGTGTTCGGCGGCAGCTGGGGCTCGACCCTGGCCCTGGCCTACGCCCAGACCCATCCGCAGCGGGTGACCGAGCTGGTCCTGCGCGGCATCTTCATGCTGCGCCGCTGGGAGCTGGAGTGGTTCTACCAGGAAGGCGCCAACCGCCTGTTCCCGGATGCCTGGGAGCACTACGTCGCCGCCATCCCGAAGGTGGAGCGGCACGACCTGATCTCGGCCTTCCACCGCCGCCTGACCAGCGACGACGAGGCCACCCGCCTGGCCGCGGCCAGGGCCTGGAGCGTGTGGGAGGGGGCGACCAGCTTCCTGCACGTGGACCCGGACTTCGTCAGCAGCCACGAGGATCCGCACTTCGCCCTGGCCTTCGCCCGCATCGAGAACCATTACTTCGTGCACGGCGGCTTCTTCGAGGTCGAGGACCAGCTGCTGCGCGACGCGCACCGCATCGCCGACATCCCGGGCGTGATCGTGCACGGCCGCTACGACGTGGTCTGCCCGCTGCAGAACGCCTGGGACCTGCACAAGGCCTGGCCGAAGGCGAAGCTGGAGATCACCCCGGCCTCCGGCCACTCGGCCTTCGAGCCGGAGAACGTGGACGCCCTGGTGCGCGCCACCGACGCCTTCGCCGGCTGAGGCGCGGGCCTGAACGGTGCCGGCCGCGCCCGGGGCGCGGCCGGCGTGGAGGGCGGTCGCGGACCTGGCGCCGGGCTCAGGGCACGGGCACGGCGGCGTCCGGCACGGCCGGGGCCGGCGGCGGCTCCGGTTGCAGCTCGGCCGGGGTGGGCTGCGGCACCAGCGGCACCGGGAACAGGTCGGTCTGCCCGGCCGGGCGGGGCGGCGCCGGACGTTCGACCTCCTCCGGCAGGAAGCGCTCCAGCACCGAGAAGAAGCGCTTGTAGAAGTTGGGGTCCTGCAGGGTCTGGCTGGCCACCTTGACCAGCGAGTCCTCGGTGGTGCCGATCGGCAGCGACACCGAACCCAGGGCGCTGACGCCCAGGCTGGCCGAGGTGTTGCTCTTGCGCAGGGTGTAGCGGTCCAGCACCGCGTTGACGAACACCACGGTCTGCTGCTCGCCGCGCAGCGCGGGCATGCACACCGCGCGGAACTCGACCTGCTCGTGGCTCTCGTCCTGCTGGAAGTACTTGCGCGCCTCGACCACGTCGGCGTCGGCGCGACCGACGACGAAGCCCTGGCTCAGCAGGGCACGCCGCGCCGCCTCGCAGGTCTGCGCCGGCGAATGGTCGAAGGTGCGGGTGTAGGTGTTGGACGAGTCGAAGGTCTCGGCCGCGGACGGCCCCGGCTTGTGCCGCACCTTCGGCATGGAGCAGCCGCACGCCAGCGCGGCCGCCATCAGGGGGATGAGCAGGAAACGTGAAGCGGGCATTGCGTCGGATTCACGTGACAGGCAACCGCCCGAGTATGCCGGATCGGCACGGCCTGCGCGTGGCGCCGGCACCGCCGTTGGCCCGCGATTCAACCGGACGGGCCGGCCGCGGCCGCCAGCATGCGCGGCTCCAGGGCGCGCAGCAGCCGTGCCAGCCGCCGCGCCCATGCCGCCTGCCCGTCCGCGTCGGCGATCAGGTCCTGGCGGATCTCCAGCTCCACGTGCGGCAGCCCGCGCGCCTCGCCGTGCACCGGGATGGCGTAGTCGGTTGCGTCGCTGACCGCGTAGGGCTGGTTGTCGCCCACCACCAGGTCGCCCTCGGCCTGCAGCAGGTCGCGCAGCGCATGGGCCAGGCGCGCGTCGCGCTGGTAGAGCACGCCGCAGTGCCAGGGGCGGGCCACGCCGCCCATGACCGGGGGGAAGCTGTGCAGGGTCACCAGCAGGGTGGGGCGGCCGGCGTCGCGGCGCGCGTCCAGCTCGCGGGCGATGCGGGCGTGGTAGGGCAGGAAGATCGCCTGCGCCCGCGCCGCGCGCGCGGCCGCGTCCAGGCCCCGGTTGCCCGGCACCCCGGTGCCGTCGCTGGCCTCGACGATCGAGGTGGGCGAGGTCAGCGGCCGGTTGCAGTCGATCACCAGGCGCGAATAGGCCTGCAGGATGGTCCAGGCGTCCAGTGCCGCAGCCAGGTGCCGGGCCACGCCGGCGATGCCGATGTCCCAGCCGATGTGGCGGTCGATCTCGCCCGGCGGCAGGCCCAGATCGCCCAGCGCGGCGGGGATGGCCCGGCCGGCGTGGTCCGCCACGAACAGCCAGGGCGAGCGGCCGTCCGGGCGCAGCACCTCGAAGGGTGGCGGATCGCCGGGCCGCAGCAGCGCCGGCGCCGCCAGGGTGGCAAGGGTCTCAGCGTTCACGCGGGGTCCCGTCCAGTTCGTGTTCGATCATCCACAGGCCGGCCCAGAGCTTGGCGTCCAGCTCGTAGCCCTGCCGCATCTTCTCCACCAGCCAGGCCGCGGCGCGCGTGCGCGGGATCTCGTGCACGGTGATGTCCTCGCTGGCGTCGCCGCCGCCGGCGCCGACCCTGCGCAGGCCGGTGGCGCGCACGAAGGCGATCCGCTCGCTGCTGGCGCCGGAGGAGGTGGGGCCGACGAGCAGCACCTCGGCGTGGTCGGCGGTCCAGCCGGTCTCCTCCTCCAGCTCGCGGATGGCGGAGGCCTCGATCGACTCGCCGGCGTGGACGTCGCCGACCAGGCCGGCCGGCATCTCGATGGTGCGCGCCTGCAGCGGCACGCGGAACTGCTCGACGAACAGCACCCGGTCCTCGGGCGTGACCGCGACGATGATCGCGGCCAGGCCGCCGGCGTGGGTGCGCTCGGAGTACTCCCAGCCGTCGCGCACCACCATGCGCTGGTAGCGGCCCTCGTAGACGATGCGGGGTTCGGACGGTCCGGCCATGGCGCAGATGCTAACCGGGCAGGGACTCGGCCGCGGCGCCGGGGCCGGCCTCCGGCGCCAGGCCGGCGGCGGCCAGCAGGCGGCGCCGGGTCATCGGGCCCATGCGCAGGGTCGCGGCCAGGGCCTGGAGCATGTCCGGATCGGCCTCGGCGCGGGTCGCCGCCGGGCCGGCGTAGGGCAGCGGCGCGTCGCAGGCGATGGTGGTCAGCCGGCGCCACAGCCGCACCTGCTCGCGCTGCTCGCGCAGCCGCGCGGCGATCTGTGCGGCGCCGCGCAGGCGCAGGAACGCGACCTCGTCCACCCGTTCCAGCAGCGCGTCCAGGCTGCCGAAGTGGGCCAACAGCACCGCCGCGGTCTTGGCGCCGATGCCGCCCACGCCGGGGATGTTGTCGATGGCGTCGCCGGTCAGGGCCAGGTAGTCGGCCACCTGGTGCGCATGCACGCCGTGCCGCGCCTTGACCCCGGCCGCGTCCCAGCGCTCGCCGCGGGCGTAGTCCCACTGCAGGTCGCGCTCGCCCAGCAGCTGCGACAGGTCCTTGTCGGCCGAGACGATCACCCCGTGGAAGCCGGCCGGCCGGGCGCGGTGCAGGGCGCTGCCGATCAGGTCGTCGGCCTCGTACTCGGGATGGGCCAGCACGGCCAGGCCCAGCGCCGCGCACAGCGCCTTGCAGTGCGCGAACTGGCGGCGCAGCGCCTCCGGCGCCGGCTCGCGGTTGGCCTTGTAGGCCGGGTACAGGCGGTTGCGGAAGCAGCTGTCCAGCGCCTCGTCGAAGGCGATGGCGATGTGCCGCGGCCGTTCGCGCTCGAGCAGGTCCAGCAGGAAGCGGGCGAAGCCGTGCACCGCGTTGACCGGCCAGCCGTGGCTGTCCTGGAAGGTGTCGGGCATGGAGTGCCAGGCCCGGAACACGTACAGGCTGGCGTCCACCAGGTACAGCGGCGACGACGGACCGGCGTGGCTCACGGTGTCCAGTCCGTCAGCAGCTGGCGCGGGTCCGGGCGCTCGCGCTCGGGGGCTTGCTGGCGCGGGGTGCCGATGTGGATGAAGCCGACCACCTGCTCGTTGCCGGCCAGGCCGAGGTGGCGGGCCACCTCGCGGTCGTAGGCCATCCAGCCGGTCAGCCACTGCGCACCGAAGCCGCAGGCCTGCGCGGCCTGGAGCAGGGCGAAGCACACGCAGCCGGCGGTCAGCAGCTGCTCCTGCTCGGGAACCTTGTGCCCGGCCTGCAGGCGCGCGACCACCGCCAGAACCAGCGGTGCGCTGGCGAAGCGGTGCAGCGCCTTCTCCACCTGCGACGGCGGCGCCTGCGGGTCGCGCTGCAGCAGGCGCTCGGCCATGAACCGGCCCAGCGCCGCACGCGCCGGGCCCTGGATGCGCAGGAAGCGGAACGGCACCAGGCGGCCGTGGTCGGGCACGCGCACCGCCGAGGCGAGCATGCGCAACAGGGTGGCCTCGTCCGGGCCGGGTTCGCCCAGCTGCAGGGCCGGGACCGAGCGGCGCCGGTCGAGCAGTTCCAGCGCGGGATGGGAAGGCGTCATGGGTCCATGGGGTGGGCGGCGCGTGCCGCGGCCCGGGAAGTATAGGCCGGGGGCGCCCGTGGCCCCGGCGCGGGCCGGGCCTGCAGGCGGCGCTCAGGCGCCGGCGTGTATGCTGGCCCTGCCGCACGCGTGCCCGCGATGCCGGCGGCCCGGATGTCCGGGCGAATCCCCGTTCGGAGGCGCGATGGGCGTGCGTGTGGCAACCCCGGAAACCGCCGGCGGCGCGTGGCGCCGCCTCCCGCCGCGGCCGTCCCGCGGCCCGCGCCGCGATGCCCGGTGCGTGGCCGCCGCCGGAACTGCCCACTGCATCACGGTCAAAAGGGTCGCCGGGGGCTTACGATGCACGGTGCGGAAGAGGGGGGCCGCGCCAACCATCCTGTCAATCCTGCCCGTGCGGGGGGCACGCGCATGAGCATCGCCGACTCCACCCACCGCCCCGGCGTCCGGGACCCCCGGCTGCTGGCCCAGGCGCGCGACGCCTTCCTGCCGCCGCTGGGCGACGCCTTCGCAGCCGCGGTGGCCCGCTACGACGACGCCCTGTTCGATCGCGCCGAGCGTGCCGGGGCCGCGCAGATGCAGTACCTGGACGGCATGCGCGAGCTGCGCCGGCGCCGCGACGAGATCGCCGCGCGCTTCCGCGCCCAGCTCGACCGCGCCTGGAAGACCCTGGAAACCGGGCAGCCGCTGAAGGCCGAGGCGGTGCTCTCCGGCCAGGCCGAGGGTGGCCTGGCGCTGATCACCGACCAGGAGCTGGAGTCGCGCCTGGCCGTGCGCAACCTGGCCAGCGTGCTGTTGCGCGACTGCAAGGCGGTGCTGGCGCGGCTGGACCGCCGGCTGGGCTGGCTGGCCGCCATGGAACTGGACGCCGACACCAACCCGATCGGCCCCGAACACATCGGCGTGGCCGTGCACCAGGCCTTCGCCACCTGCGACCTGGCGCCGGAAGTGCGCCTGGTGGGGATCAAGCTGTGCGAGCGCGACTTGGGCGCGATCGCCGGCAAGCTCTACGAGACGCTCGACCAGCTGCTGCACCGCGCCGGCGTGCTGGCGGGGGAGGATCGGCCGCCGCCGGCCCCCCCCCCGCGCCCGCCCCCGGCGGGGATGGACGCGCCGCAGGCCCCGCCGCGCGAAGGCGCGACCGCGGACGCCTGGGCCTCCGCCACCGCCGCCGGCGGCGACGAGGCCCCGGCTTGGGCGGGGCGCTTCCTGGAACGCTGGAGCCAGCCCCACGGCGGCGCCGGCGCGGCCGCCGCGCCGGCCGGCGAGGGCACGCCGGGCGCCGGCTTCCATGGCGACCCTGCCGCGGCGGCCGCGGCCGCCCCCACCCAGGCGATGCTGCTGGATGCGCTGCCCGAGCTGCTGCAGCGCAGCCGCCAGACCCGCGAGCCGGAGCAGCCCGCGCAGGCCCCGCCGGCGGCCGCGCAGCGGCCGCTGAGCCAGCGCGAGATGCTGTCGGTGCTGTCGCTGCTGCAGGTCTCGCCGAGCGCCACCCTGCGCGCGGCCATCGGCGACCAGCAGGAATCGCTGTCCCAGCGCCTCAAGAGCGAGGTGCTCTCCGGCGCCAGCCAGCTGGGCGTGGACCCGTCCAGCGCGCGCCTGGATCCCAAGGACGAGGACGCCATCGACCTGGTCGGCATGCTGTTCGACGTGCTGCTGGACGAACGCGACCTGTCCGGCCGCCCGCGCGAGCTGATCGGCCGCCTGGTGGTGCCGTTCGTCAAGGTGGCGCTGCTGGACCGGCGCATGTTCGTGCAGAAGACCCACCCGGCGCGGCGCCTGCTCAACGCCCTGGCCGAGGCCTGCGAGGGCAACACCGGCGAGAGCGCGGCCGAGCGCACCCTGCTGGCCAAGGTCGAGGAGATCATCGAGCGCCTGGTGACCGAGTTCAACGAGAACCTGGCCATCTTCATGACGCTGGAGGAGGAGTTCCGCGACTTCCTCGAGCAGCACCGCCGCCGCATCGAGATCACCGAGCGGCGCGCGGCCGAGATCCAGCGCGGCCAGGAGCGCCTGGAGCTGGCCCGCAAGCGCGCCGAGGCCGAGCTGTCGGCGCGCCTGGAGGGCCGCGAGCTGCCGCGCGCGGTGCAGGAGTTCCTGTGCAGCCCGTGGCAGCACCACCTGACCCTGTGCCTGCTGCGCGAGGGCGAGGAGGGTGCCTCGGTGGCCGAGGCCCTGGCCCTGGCCGACGGCGTGCTGGAGGAGCTGGAGGAGGCGCGCCGCCACGTGGTCGGCAAGCCGTGGCTGCAGGCGCTGCAGCCGGGCCTGCAGAAGGTGTTCGCCAGCGTCGGCCTGCACGGCGACGCGGCCGATGCCGCCATCTCCGCCCTGCACGACACCCTGCAGGCGGTGGCCGACGCCCGGCCGGAGCTGGAGCGCGCGCTGCCGGAGCTGCCGCCGGTGGCCCTGCCGCAGCCGGCGCCGGTGGAGCGCAGCCCGATCGAGCTGGTCGGCGGCACCGACACCCTCGACTTCGACCACGCCGACGCCGACCGCATCCGCGCCCTGCCGCTGGGCACCTGGCTGGACTTCATCGACAAGGACGGCCGCGTGACCCCGGGCAAGCTGTCGTGGATCAGCCCGATCTCCTCGCGCCTGCTGTTCGTCAACCGGCGCGGGGTGCGCTTCTGCGTGGCCTCGGCCGAGGAGCTGGCGGTGATGATCCGGCTGGGCCGCCTGCGCATGCACGTGGCCGACGACGGCGCCTTCGACAGCGCCATGCAGGGCGTGATCGAGCGCCTGGACCCGGGCCAGCCGCAGCGCCCGGTCACCCTGCACTGAGCCGGCGCCGGCCGCGGCTGGCGTCGCGGCCGCGGGCGTTTGCTAGCATCGCCGCTCGACCTGCGGACGAAGCGAGGGGGATGGCATGGCGGTGGAAGTGCTGGTCCTGAAGGAAAGCGCGGCCGGCGAGCGCCGGGTGGCGGCCACGCCGGAGACGGTGAGGAAGCTGCTGGCGGCCGGGGCGCGGGTGCGGTTCGAACCCGGTGCCGGCCTCGGTGCCGGCATTCCCGACCAGGCCTACCGCGACGCCGGCGCCGAGCCGGCCGGCGCGGACGCGCGCTCCGGCGCCGACGTGGTGCTGTGCGTGCAGGCCCCGCCGGCGGAGGTCCTGGCCGCGTTCAAGCCCGGCGCGGTGCTGGTCGGCATCCTCCAGCCCGAGGCCGAGCCCGCGCGCGCCGAGGCGCTGCGCGGCCGCGGCCTGCGCGTGTTCCCGCTGGAGCGGCTGCCACGCACCACCCGCGCCCAGGCCATGGACGTGCTCAGCTCGCAGGCCGGCATGGCCGGCTACAAGGCCATGCTGATCGCCGCGCAGCTGGCCCCGCGCTTCTTCCCCATGCTCACCACCGCCGCCGGCACCATCCGCCCGTCCAGGGTGCTGGTGGTCGGCGCCGGCGTGGCCGGCCTGCAGGCCATCGCCACCGCGCGCCGCCTGGGCGCGCAGGTGGAGGGCTTCGACGTGCGCCCGGAGACGCGCGAGCAGGTCGAGTCGCTGGGCGGCCGCTTCTTGGACCTGGGGGTGAGTGCGGTGGGCGAGGGCGGCTACGCCCGCCCGCTGACCGACGAGGAACGCGCGCTGCAGCAGCAGCGCCTGGCCGAGCACCTGAAGGGCATCGACGTGGTGGTGTGCACCGCCGCCGTGCCCGGCCGCCCGGCGCCGAAAATCATCAGCCGGGGCATGGTCGAGGGCATGAAGACCGGCGCGGTGATCGTGGACCTGGCGGCCGAGACCGGCGGCAACTGCGAGCTGACCGTGCCCGGCCAGACCATCGGGCACGGTGGGGTCACCATCGCCGGTCCGCTCAACCTGCCCAGCCTGGGCGCGGTGCACGCCAGCGAGATGTACGCGCGCAACGTGTGCAACTTCGTGGCCCTGTTCCTGAAGGACGGGACGCTGTCCTTCGACTGGAACGACGAGCTGCTGGCCAGGACCTGCTGGCCGGCGCCGCCGGCGCAGGAGACGCCGGCGGCCGCACCGGCGGCCGGCACGTCCGGCTGAGGCCGGTCAGCGCGGCGCCGGGGGCGGATTGTCCTGCACCCACTGCCGGCGCTGGTCCGGCGTCATCTGGCGCCAGCGCTCCATGAACTGGCGGCGCTGCTCGGGCTCCATGTCGCGGGTGGCGTGGAACAGCGCGCGCGCCTGCGCGCGCTGTTCCGGGCTCATCCGCTCGAACCGGCCCATGCCGCGGCGGGCGCGCTCGCGCTGTTCCGGCGGCAGCTCCTTCCAGCGCCTGGCGTGCTCGAGCATGCGCGCGCGCTCCTCCGGCGCGGCGGCGTTCCAGCGGTCGCGCAGCGGCGCCACCAGCAGCTCGCGCTGTTCGGCCGAAAGCTGCTCCCAGGCCGGCAGCGGGGCGTCGTGGCGCTCGCCGGCCGGCGCGGCGAAGGGCAGGGACAGGGCCAGCAGGCAGGCGGCGATGCGGGTGTTCATGGGCTTACTCCATGGCCAGGGCGTCGGCCGACGCCAGCCAGACGTAGAAGCCGGGGTCTTCCTGCAGCACGTGGGCCGGGTCGGCGGCCACGGCCGCGGATGCGGCATCCGGTGGGGAAACGGGGGCGCGGCCGGGCAACAGCACGGCCGCGGCCAGCACGGCGGCCAGGCCGCTGCCGGCCAGCCACGGGACCAGCCGCGGGAGGCGCCGCGCCGCGCCGGTCCGGGTGGCCGCGTGCCGCGCCGCGCGCAGCCGGGCCAGGGTGGCCGGGGAGAGGTGTTCCAGCGCGTCGGCGTGCAGCTGCCGGGCGCGCAGGTCCAGGGGGTCGGGTGCGGTCGTCACAGGACGTCCTCCATTTGCGTGAGCAGGGCCTGCCGCGCGCGGGACAGGTGGGTCTTCACCGAGCCTTCGGAGCAGCCCATCACCCGCGCGGTGGTGGCCACGTCCAGATCCTCCAGCACGCGCAGGGTGAAGGCCTCGCGCTGCCGGGCCGGCAGCGCGCGCAGCGCCTCCCCCAGGCGGGCGTAGGCCTCGCGCCGTTCGTGGGCCTGCGCCGGGCCTGCGCCGGGGTCGGCCCAGTCGATGGCCTCCTCGCCGCGCGGATCGTCCCCGGCCGGGCTGAGCCAGCGCAGGCGGAAACGCGCGCGCCGCTGCATGTCGATGATGCGCCGGCGCAGGATGCTCCAGAACAGTGGCGTCCATTCCTCCGCCGGGCGGTCGCGGTAGGCGAGCATCTTCATCATCGCGTCCTGCACCGCGTCCAGCGCGTCCTCGCGCTGGCGCAGACCGGCCTCGGCGAAGCGGAACGCGCGCGGGCCGATCTGGGCCAGGAACGCGTCCAGCGACGCCCAGGCGGGCGCGGCCTGGGGCGTGGGCAGGTCGGGCTGCACGGGCGCGGTCACCAGCACAGCTTACCCGGGCAGGCGGCGGAGGGGACGGGCGGATCGGCGCATGCGCGGCTCCGTGCTTCGGTACGCAAGGGAAACGCCCGCGGCGGACCGAGGTTGACCGGGCCGGGTTCGGTTCAGCCCGCGGTTATGGTTATGATGCGGCCAGGCCCCGGGGGGGAGGACGGAATGTCTGACGGACTGGTTGCGCTGTACATCTTCATGCTCGCGGCCATCGCGGGCCACGTGATCATCTCGCGGGTGCCGGTGATCCTGCACACGCCGCTGATGTCGGGATCCAACTTCATCCACGGCGCGGTGCTGATCGGCGCGATGGTGGTGCTCGGCCACGCCGACACCACCCTGGAAAAGGCGCTGGGCTTCATCGCCGTGGCCCTCGGCGCGGGCAACGCCGCCGGCGGCTACGTGGTGACCGAGCGCATGCTGGAGATGTTCAAGTCCTCGAAGAAGCCCGGGGGCAAGGCATGAGCGGCGGCTTCGACCTGCGCCTGTGGCTAGTCGGCGCCAGCTACCTGGTGGCCGCCACTCTGTTCCTGCTCGGCCTGCAGCGCATGGCCTCGCCGGCCACCGCGCGCAGCGGCATCCACTGGGCCGGCGTCGGCATGCTGCTGGCCGCCGCCGCGACCTTCCTGCTGCCGGACCTGCACAACCTGGCGCTGATCGTCGCGGCGCTGGTGCTGGGCACGGTGCTGGCCTGGGTCTCCGGCAGGAAGGTGGCGATCACCGACATGCCGCAGATGGTCGCGCTGTACAACGGTATGGGCGGCGGTTCGGCCGCGGCGATCGGCGCGGTGGAGCTGCTGCGCTACTCCGGGCTGGCGCAGGCCGCGCCGGCCGGGGCTCCGGCGGCCGGCCCGGGCGCAGTGGTACTGGCGCTGGCGGTGCTGGGCTCGGCGATCGGCGCGGTGTCGCTGTCCGGCTCGATCATCGCCTGGGCCAAGCTCGACGGGCGCCTGGACAAGCGTGTGGCCTTCCCGGGCCAGCAGGCGTTCAACCTGCTGGTGGCGCTGGCCATGGTGGTGCTCGGGGCATGGGCGGCCACCAGCCTGCAGCCTGTGGCGATCATCGCCTTCTTCCTGGTGGCACTGTTGCTGGGCGTGCTGATGACCCTACCGATCGGCGGCGCCGATATGCCGGTGGTCATCTCCCTCTACAACGCCTTCACCGGGCTGGCGGTGTCGTTCGAGGGCTACGTGCTGGGCAACGAGGCGCTGATCATCGCCGGCATGATGGTCGGCGCGGCCGGCATCCTGCTGACCCGGCTGATGGCCAAGGCCATGAACCGGCCGATCCGCAACGTGCTGTTCGGCAGCTTCGGCGCCGCCGGCCAGGCGCAGGAGATCAGCGGCTCTCAGAAGCCGATCGAGGCCGGCGACGTGGCGGCGATGATGGCCTACGCCGAGCGCGTGGTGATCGTGCCCGGCTACGGCCTGGCCGTGGCCCAGGCCCAGCACAAGATCTGGGAGCTGGCCCAGCGCCTGATCGAGCGCGGGGTCAAGGTGAAGTTCGCCATCCACCCGGTGGCCGGGCGCATGCCGGGGCACATGAACGTGCTGCTGGCCGAGGCCGGCGTGCCGTACGACCTGATCGCGGACATGGACGACATCAACCCGGAGTTCCCGAACACCGACGTGTCGCTGGTGATCGGCGCCAACGACGTGGTCAACCCGGTGGCGAAGACCGATCCGTCCAGCCCGATCTACGGTATGCCGATCCTTGACGTGGTCGAGTCGAAGAACGTCATCGTGATCAAGCGTGGCAAGGGCACGGGCTTTGCCGGCATCGAGAACGCGCTGTTCTACGCAGACAACACGCGCATGCTCTACGGGGACGGCGCGGAGATGGCCAACGCCCTGGTCGCCGAGCTGAAGGCGCTGGACGGCGGCGGGCACTGACGGAAAACGCCCCGGACCTGCGGACGGGCCCGGGGCGCGGCCGGCGCAGGCCGTCAGAACCGCTGCTGGTACTTCATGTAAACGAAGCGGCCGATGTCGAACTGGCCGGAGTAGGTCACGTTGGAGCTGGGCTGGCTGTACAGCACCGGGCCGACGTGGCCGAACACGTTGTTGGCGCCCAGGGCCACGGTGGCGTCCCACGGCGTGTTCCAGCGCACCTCCAGGTCGTGGAAGGTGTTGGAGCCGACCCGGTTGATCGCGCGGGTCTGCGCCGGGTTGGCCGCCACGTAGTCAGGATCCGAGCACTCGTCCGGAAACAGCGCAGGCGACAGGCAGGTCTCCTTCTGCGAGGAGTAGTAGTCGGCCCTGAAGACCCCCTCATAGCCAGCAGCCATGCGGCCTGTGGCGCCGAGGGGTCGTGTTGAGTTTGCCGGGAACGGATAATCTCCCCCGCGATTCCTTGCAGATTCGGATACCCGATGCGCCGCCGCTCGACGCCCGCCGAGGACCCGACGGTCCGTCCCGATGACTTGTTCCGGGCCCGCCTGGAAACCCAGATC
>NZ_PDWK01000063.1 GCF_010093135.1 Pseudoxanthomonas taiwanensis
TGAACAACGATTCCTGAGTGACGTCTGCACCGCGCATCCCACGCCCTCCACTATGGCTGAGGTCGATATCGCAAACAGAGGGCTTGAAAGCAAGCTCTGGCGCGGGAGAATTTCAACAAGCTGCTAGTGCCCGCGTTGGCCCCGGTTCTGGCGGCCGCGCGCATCATTTACCCTGAACCGCCCGCTTCCCTGTCACCGTCCATGCGCCTGCTCGCCTTCGAAACCGCCACCGAGGCCTGTTCCGTGGCCCTGTACCTGGACGGGGAGGTGCGCGAGCGCTTCCAGGTGGCCCCCCGCCAGCACGCCGAGCTGGCCCTGCCGTGGGCCGAGGCCCTGCTGGGGGAGGCCGGGGTGGCGCGCACGCAGCTGGATGCCGTCGCCGTGGGCCGCGGCCCGGGCGCCTTCACCGGGGTGCGCCTGGCCATCGCCCTGGCCCAGGGCATCGCCCTGGCCCTGGACCGGCCGGTGGTGCCGGTCTCGACCCTGGCGGTGCTGGCCGCCGGTGCCCCGGCCGACGGACCGGAGCACATCCTGGCGGCGATCGACGCGCGCATGGGCGAGGTCTACGCGGGCGCGTTCCGGCGCAGCCCGGACGGCCCGGTGGCGCTGGACGCCGAGCGGGTGCTGGCCCCCGGCCAGGTCGACCTGCCGGATGCGGACGGCCCCTGGCAGGGCGTGGGCACGGGCTTTGCCGCTGCGCGCGGCGCGCTGGTGGCCCGGCTGGGCCCGCGCCTGGCGCGCCACGACGCCGCCGCCCTGCCGCACGCGGCCGACCTGGCGCGTCTGGCCGCGGCGGCCTTCGCCCGCGGTGGCGGGCTGCCGCCGGAGCAGGTCGAGCCGGCCTACCTGCGCGACAACGTGGCCCTGACCCTGGCCGAGCAGCTGGCCCTGCGCGGCGACCGCTGATCGGCCTTCAGGGCCGCAGGTGCGGCAGCAGCTGCCGGCGCCAGAGGGCGTAGCCGGCCGCGTTCAGGTGCAGGCCGTCCTCCAGGAACAACTCGCGCCTTGGCTGGCCGCCGCCGTCGAGCATGGGCGCGGCCACGTCCACGAACTCCACCCGGTCCCAGCGCGCCGCCTCCTGGCGCAGCAGCACGTTGGCGGCGTGCACCGCCTGCAGCAGGTGCGCCCGGGCCGGGCTGGGCTTGATCGACAGGCAGACGATGCGCGCGTGTGGCAGGCCGCGGCGCACGCGCTGGACGAAGGCACGGAAGTCCTCGCGCACCTGGTGCGGGGTGCGGCCGGCCTCCAGGTCATTGTCGCCGGCGTACAGGACGATGGTGCGCGGTGCGTAGGGCAGGATGATGCGGTCGGCGTACCAGGTGGCATCGCGCAGCTGCGAGCCGCCGAAGCCGCGGTTGACCGTGGCCAGTTCCGGGAAGGCGGCGTCCAGGTCCCACATCCGGATCGAGGAGCTGCCCACGAACAGCACCGCCCCGCGCGGCGGCGGCCGGGCCGCGTCCTCGGCGGCGAAGCGGCGCATGTCCGCCTCCCAGTCGGGGGAGGACACCGCGTCCACCGGCGGTGGCGGCGCGGCGGCGGGCAGCTCCGGTGGCTGGGCGTGGCCGCAGACGGCCAGGAGCAGCAGCAGGAGCAGGGCGGCGCGGGGCATGGGAATCCCTCGGTCCGTGGCGTGCCGCGCCAGCCTGGCCCGCGGGGCCGGCGGGCCGCAAGGGCGGTGGCCGCCGCCGGCCGGCCCGGGTTCAGGTGGAGGCTGTGGCAAAATCCTTCCTTTGCCGTCCGACGAGCCTGCCATGCCCCGCCCGCATGACCCGTTCATGATGCCCCGTGCCCGCGCCATCGGCGTGCGCCGGGTCGGGGTGTCCGCCTGACCATGGCCGACGGGACCGGCCACCTGCCGCGCGGTCCCGCACGGATCCTCAAGGCGGCCCGCTGGTCCCTGCAGGGGCTGGCGGCGGCGTGGATGCACGAGTCCTCGTTCCGCCTGGAGGTCTATCTGTTCGCCATCCTGACGCCGCTGGCCCTGTGGCTGGGCCAGGACGCGGTGGAGCGGGTGCTGCTGGTCGGCTCGATGCTGCTGGTGCTGGCCGCCGAGCTGCTCAACTCGGCCATCGAGGCCGTGATCGAGCGCTACGGCGCCGAATACCACGAGCTGGCCGGCCGGGCCAAGGACATGGGCTCGGCCGCGGTGTTCGTGCTGATGCTCAACGTGGTGTTCTGCTGGGGGCTGCTGCTCGGCCCACGGCTGCTCCCCTGAATCCCCCCGCTGCAACAACAGGTCCCCCTGATGAATCTCGAGTTCCTGGCCAACCCCGATGTCTGGTTGACCCTGGTCACGCTCAGCGCCCTGGAGATCGTGCTGGGCATCGACAACCTGGTGTTCATCTCCATCGCGGTCGGCCGCCTGCCGGAGGAGCGGCGCCCGGTGGCGCGCAAGTTCGGCATCGCCGTGGCCTGCATCACCCGCATCTGCCTGCTGGTGTCGCTGGCACTGCTGGCACGCATGCACTCGGACCTGTTCACCGTGGCCGGCATGGGCATCTCCATGCGCGACCTAGTCCTGATCGTGGGTGGCGCCTTCCTGCTGGTGAAGGGCACCCGCGAGATCCACGAGCTGATCACCGGCGGCCACGACGAGGACCCGCGCACCACACGGCCCTCGGCGGTGTTCGGCCTGGTGATCGCGCAGATCGCCATCATCGACATCGTGTTCTCGCTCGACTCGGTGATCACCGCGGTGGGCATCGCCGAGCACATCCCGGTGATGGTGGTGGCCATCCTGGTGGCGGTGGCGATCATGCTGCTGGCCGCCAACCCGCTGGGCCGCTTCATCGACGCCAACCCGACCATCAAGATGCTGGCCCTGGCCTTCATCCTGCTGATCGGCGTGGTGCTGGTGCTGGACGGCTTCGACGTCCACGTGCCCAAGCCGTACATCTACTTCGCCATGGCCTTCGCGGTGCTGGTGGAGACGCTCAACCTGCTGATGCGCCGCCGCGCGCTGCGCCGCCGCGTGCCGGGCGCCGGCGAGTTCTGACGGCGTGGCGGGCCGGCGCCTCCGCGGGTGCCCGGCCCGCGTCCCGCGCGCCGTCGCTCCGTGCGGCACAATAGCGGTCCTCCCAGGCGGCCGAGCACGATGATCGTCCTGCACCAGATTGACCCCGTCGCTTTCTCCGTCGGCCCGCTGCGCGTGCACTGGTACGGGCTGATGTACCTGCTGGGCTTCGCCGCGGCCTGGTGGCTGGGCAGCCGCCGCATCCGCGCCGGGCGGCTGCCGGGCGTGGATGCCAACGGTTTCTCCGACCTGCTGTTCTTCGCCATGCTCGGTGTCGTGCTCGGCGGCCGCATCGGCTACGTGCTGTTCTACGGACTGGGCGAGGCGGCACGCGATCCGCTGATGCCGCTGCGGGTGTGGGACGGCGGCATGAGCTTCCACGGCGGCCTGCTGGGCGTGCTGCTGGCGGTGGGGCTGTGGTCGCGCGCGCGCGGCCTGCGCTTCTTCGACACGGTGGACTTCATCGCCCCGCTGGTGCCGCCGGGCCTGGGCTTCGGCCGCATCGGCAACTACATCGGCGGCGAGCTGTGGGGCAAGCCCACCGGCGCCGGCTGGGGCGTGGTCTTCCCCGGCGGCCTGCCCGAGCCGCTGCGCGGCCTGGATCCGGCCACGCTGCGCGCCCAGTTCGAGGCCGGCGCGCTGGATGCCTGGGCGCGCCATCCCTCACAGCTGTACCAGGCCTGCCTGGAGGGACTGGTGATGTTCCTGGCGCTGTGGTGGTTCTCGTCCCGGCCGCGGCCGCGCTACGCGGTCTCCGGGCTGTTCTCGCTGCTGTACGGCTGCTTCCGCTTCCTGGTGGAATTCGTCCGCGTCCCGGACCCGCAGCTGGGCTACCTGGCCTTCGGCTGGCTGACCATGGGCCAGCTGCTGAGCCTGCCGCTGGTGGCCCTGGGCCTGTTCCTCTTGTGGCGCTCGCACTCGGCCCCGGTGCTGCAGCCGGCGGTCCCGGCCAAGGGGGATCAGGCGTGAGGCAATACCTGGAACTGCTGCGCCACGTGCTGGAGCATGGCACGGCGAAGTCCGACCGCACCGGCACCGGCACCCGCAGCGTGTTCGGCTGGCAGATGCGCTTCGACCTGCGGGAGGGCTTCCCCCTGGTCACCACCAAGAAGCTGCACCTGCGCTCGATCATCCACGAGCTGCTGTGGTTCCTGCGCGGGGACACCAACATCGCCTACCTGCGCGAGCACGGCGTGACCATCTGGGACGAATGGGCCGACGCCAGTGGCGAGCTGGGCCCGGTCTACGGCAAGCAGTGGCGCGCCTGGGAGGGCGCGGACGGGCAGGTGGTGGACCAGATCCGCTGGGTGGTGGAGGAGATCCGCCGCAACCCGGACTCGCGCCGGCTGGTGGTCAGCGCCTGGAACGTGGCCGATCTGCCGAAGATGGCGCTGATGCCCTGCCACGCCCTGTTCCAGTTCTACGTGGCCGATGGCCGCCTGAGCTGCCAGCTGTACCAGCGCAGCGGCGACATCTTCCTCGGCGTGCCGTTCAACATCGCCAGCTATGCGCTGCTGACCCACATGGTGGCGCAGGCCACCGGGCTGGAGGCGGGCGAGTTCGTCCACACCCTGGGCGACGCGCACCTGTATTCCAACCACCTGGAGCAGGCGCGCCTGCAGCTGCAGCGGCAGCCGCGGCCGCTGCCGAGGCTGCGCCTGAACCCGGCGGTGACCGACCTGTTCGCCTTCACCTACGACGACATCGCCATCGAGGGTTACGACCCGCATCCGGCGATCAAGGCCCCGGTGGCGGTGTAAGCCATGCACCTGGCCCTGGTCGCCGCGCTGGACCGTAACCGTGCCATCGGGCGCGACAACGGCCTGCCTTGGCACCTGCCGGACGACCTGCGCCGCTTCCGCGCGCTGACCACCGGCCGCCCGGTGCTGATGGGGCGGCGCACCGCCGAGGCGCTGGGCCGGGCACTGCCGCAGCGGACCAACCTGGTGCTGACCCGTTCCGGGCGCGTGCCCTACGGGGGGATGCGGGCGGTGGCCTCGCTGCGGGAGGCGATGGAGGCGGCCGCGGCGCTGGGCGCGGACACGCTGTGCGTGATCGGCGGGGCCGAGGTCTACGCGCTCCCCCTGCCGCTGCCCGCCCGCCTGTACCTGACCCACGTGGACACGGCGGTGGAGGGCGCCGACGCCTTCTTCCCGCGGTTCGACCCGGCACAGTGGCGGGCGGTGGAACGGCAGGCGCACCCGGCCGACGCGCGCCACGCGCACGCCTTCGAGTTCGTGGACTACGTGCGCGCCTAGTCGCGGCGCAGGTGCGGGGGCAGGGCGGAGGCGTCGCGGCCGGGCACCTGCACCACGCGCAGTTCCCCCGCGTCCAGCTGCAGTGCGGTCAGGCGCCCGCCCCAGACCGCGCCGGTGTCGATGGCGTGCACGCCCTGGGTGATGGTCAGGCCCAGGGTGGACCAGTGGCCGCAGACGATCTTCAGGTCGCGCTCGACCCGGCCCGGGGCCTCGTACCAGGGGTACAGGCCGGCGGCCTGGGTGCCGGGCGGGCCCTTCTCCTCGATGGCGAGGCGCCCGCGCGGGGTGCAGTAGCGGGCCCGGGTGAGCCAGTTGATGATCGCGCGCCAGCGGTCCTGGCCGCGCAGGCCCGGCGACCAGTGCGGCCGGTCCCCGTACATGTTGCGCAGCAGCCCGCGGTAGCCGTCGCCCTGCAGCTGGCGCTCGACCTCGGCCGCGTACTGCTCGGCCTGCTGGGTGGTCCACTGCGGCGCCAGGCCGGCGTGCACCATCATCCAGCCCAGTTCGCGGTCCACGTGCAGCAGCTTCTGCCGGCGCAGCCAGCCCAGCAGCTCGGGGGCGTCGTCGGCGAACACCACCCGCTGCAGGTCCGGGTTGACCTTGCGCCACTCGGCCGCCGGACGCTCGCCGATGGCCAGCAGCGACAGGTCGTGGTTGCCCAGCACCACCACGCTGTGCTCGCGCAGGGAGTGCACCAGGCGCAGGGTCTCCAGCGACTGCCCGCCGCGGTTGACCAGGTCGCCGCAGAACCAGAGGGTGTCGGCCGCCGGATCGAAGCGGATGCGCTCCAGCAGGCGGGCGGTGGCGTCGTAGCAACCCTGCAGGTCGCCGATGGCCCAGATGCTCATGCCGTCCCCGTCGGTGAAGGCGCCGCGGCGCGGCGACCGGCGCCGGACCCGGCGGGTGCGGCCGGGAGGCGCGGAGCGGCTTCCGTGGCGGTGGCGTGGCAGGTCGCGTGCGGCATGGCGACAGTGTAAGCGAAGGCGGCCGCCGGGCACGCCGACCGCCAGGCGGTCATGCGGCCGGCGCGGCGTTGGCCAGGCGGATGAAGCCGGCCACGTCCACCTGCTCGGCGCGCGCCTGCGGGTCGAGGCCGGCGGCGGCGAAGTGCGCGGCGTCGCACACCCCGGCCAGGGCGTTGCGCAGGGTCTTGCGGCGCTGGCCGAAGGCCGCGCGCACCAGCCCGGCAAAGCGCGCCGGATCGTGGATGCCGATCTCCGCGGTCGGGCGCGGCACCAGCCGCACCACCGCCGAGTCCACCTTCGGCGGCGGCCGGAACGCGCCCGGCGGCACCGTGAACAGCGGCGCCACCCGGCAGTAGGCCTGCAGCATCACGCTCAGCCGCCCGTACACCTTGCTGCCCGGGGCGGCGGCCATGCGGTCCACCACCTCCTTCTGCAGCATGAACACCATGTCGCGGATCACCGCCGCGTGCTCCAGCACGTGGAACAGGATCGGCGAGGAGATGTTGTAGGGCAGGTTGCCGACCAGGCGGATCGGCGCGCCTCCGGCCAGCGCGGTGAAGTCCACCTCCAGCACGTCGCAGTGGACGATGGACAGCTCGCCCAGGCCCTCGGCCATGGCCGCCAGCGGCCGCAGCAGGTCGCGGTCGAACTCGATCACCGTCAGCGCGCCGTGGCGGCGCAGCAGCGGCAGGGTGATGGCGCCCTGGCCGGGGCCGATCTCGACCAGGCGGTCGCCCGGTTGCGGGTCCACGGCCTGGACGATGCGGTCGATGTAGGCCCGCTCGTGCAGGAAGTGCTGGCCCAGCGATTTCTTGGGAAGGTGGCTCGTGCCCATGCGCCATTATCGCCCGGAGCCGGCGGGCCGTGGCGCTCAGTCCATGCCCAGCTTCTTGAGCTTGTAGCGAAGGGCGCGGAAGGTGATGCCCAGCTGCGCGGCGGCGCGGGTCTTGTTCCAGCGGTTGTCCTCCAGCGCCTTCTGGATCGCCGCCCGTTCCAGCTGCTCGATGTAGTCGGGCAGGGCGCCGCCGGCCGGGTCGATGTCGGCCACCGCCTCGGCCAGGCCGCCGCCGGCGGGCTCGCGGCCGGGGCCACGCACCGGCGCCTGCGGCAGGGGCAGGTCGGCCGCGTCGATGCGCTCGCCCTCGGCCAGGGCCAGGGCGCGCTCGAGGATGTTCTCCAGCTCGCGCACGTTGCCCGGGAACGGGGAGGCGGCCAGCGCCGCCAGCGCGCCCGGGGCCAGCTCCGGCGCCGACCGGCCCTGGCCGGCGGCCAGGCGGGCGAGGATGGCCTCGGCCAGCTGCGGCAGGTCGGCGGTGCGCTCGCGCAGTGGCGGCACGCGCAGCCCGATGACGTTGATGCGGTAGTACAGGTCGTGGCGGAAGCGGCCCTCGGCCACCAGCGTGCCCAGGTCCTTGTGCGTGGCCGAGAGGATGCGCACGTCCACCGGCACCTCGGTGGCCGCGCCGACCGGACGCACCGACTTCTCCTGGATGGCGCGCAGCAGCTTGACCTGCATCGGCAGCGGCAGCTCGGCCACCTCGTCCAGGAACAGGGTGCCGCCGTTGGCGGCCTGGAACAGGCCGGGCTTGTCGGCGTGGGCGCCGGTGAAGCTGCCCTTCTTGTGGCCGAAGAACTCGCTCTCCATCAGCTCGGCCGGGATCGCGCCGCAGTTGACCGGCACGAACGGCCCGGCCGCGCGCGCGCCCTGCTCGTGGATGGTGCGCGCCACCAGCTCCTTGCCCACGCCGGACTCGCCCAGGATGTACACCGGGGCCTGGCTGCGCGCGACCTTGGCGATGGTGGTGCGCAGCGTGGCCATGGCCGGCGAATCGCCGAGCAGGCGGCTGGCATGCTCGGGCGGCGGCGGGGCCGGCGCCGGGCGCTCGGCGTTGTTCAGTTCCAGCGCATGCTTGACCATGCCGCGCAGCACGGCGATGTCCACCGGCTTGCTGACGAAGTCGAAGGCGCCGGCCTTGAGCGCCTCCACCGCCAGTTCCATGTTGCCGAAGGCGGTGATCATGGCCACCGGCGTCTGCGGGTAGTGCCGGGAGATCTGCCCGACCAGCTCGATGCCGCTGCCGTCGGGCAGGCGCATGTCGGTCAGGCACAGGTCGTAGCGGTTGGCCGCCAGCAGCGCCCGCGCCTCCGTCAGGTTGGCGGCCGTGTCCACGCGCAGCCCCATCCGCCCCAGGGTCAGGACCAGCAGTTCGCGGATATCGCGCTCGTCGTCGACGATCAGGGCGCTGCGGCTTTGGGTCATGTCCGGAAAGATAACGTGGCCGGTGGGGCGGTCCAAGCGGGGCTCAGGCCGGCAGCATGTTGTGCGGGCCGGCCAGGGTCACGCGGAAGCAGGCGCCGCCACCGGGCACCGGCACGTATTCCAGGCCGGCCTGGTTGGCGCGGCACAGTTCGCGGGCGATGTACAGGCCCAGCCCGGTGCCGTGCTCGGAGGTGGTGAAGAACGGGCGGAAGAGCTGCGCCAGCACGCCCTCGGGGATGCCGGGGCCGCGATCGACCACGTCGATCATGGACTGGCGGCCGGACTGGAACACCCGCAGGCGCACCCGCGCCGGTTCGCCGGGGATGCGCCCGTACTTGAGCGCATTGTGGACCAGCGCGGTCAGCACCTGCTGCAGGTGGCGCGGGTCCACCATGGCGTGCACCGGGTGCGGCGGGATGATCGCCTCCAGGCTGTCGGTCCCGTCCGGGAGCGGGGGCCGGGAGTCGTCGACGAAGCGGCGCACGAAGCTGCCCAGGTCCACGTTCTCCGGGGTGGCGCGCTCGCGCCGCGCCAGCCCGAGCACGCTCTCGACGATGCCATTGGTACGCTGGCATTGCTGGTGGATGATCTGCAGCAGGCGGCGGTCGGCGTCGTCCACGTTGCGCGACTCCTCCAGCAGCTGCACCGCGTAGTTGATCGCCGCCAGCGGGTTGCGGATCTCGTGGGCCAGGCTGGCCGAGAAGCGGCCCAGCGCGGCCAGGGTCAGGGATTCGGCCCGGCGCGAGACCACGGTGGCGTCGTCCAGGAACACCAGGGTCACGTCGGAATCGGCCAGCAGGCGGGCGAAGCGCGGCTGCACCTCGGGCTGGTCCGGGTGCAGGCGCAGGGGGCTGTCCTCGGCCTGCTCGTGGCCGGCGCGCCAGCGCTGCAGGCGCGCGGCCAGGTCCGGCGCCAGCGTGGCCAGGCCCGGCGAAGCGGTCTGGCCGGTGTCGCCCAGCAGTGCCAGCGCGGCCTCGTTGGCCAGGGTGATGCGGTTGTCCGCGTCCACCACCAGCACGCCGGTGCGCATGCGGCGGATGATCATCTCGTTGATCTCCACCAGGTTGGCCACCTCGGCCGAGCGCTGCTCGGCCAGGCGCTGGTTGGCGCGTGCGCGCCGGCCGATCTCGTGGGCCAGCCAGGCCAGGGCCAGGTAGCTGGTGACGAACATGGTCAGTTCGGCCAGCGAGCGGGTGCGGCCGCCATCCTCAAGCAGCGCCCAGACGTGCTCGGCCACCAGCGCTGCCGCCGCCAGCAGCGCCAGGCCCAGGCCGTGGCGCAGCGGCAGCAGCATGGCCGCGGCGGCCACGTTGAACATCAGCATCATGGCGATGCCGGCGCCCACCGCAGGCAGGGCGTGGGTGGCCAGGATCGCGGCCAGGATGTCGATGCAGGTACCGGCGGCCACCAGCGGCACCAGCCGTTCCTCGTCGCGGCCCAGGGCCAGCAGCAGCGCCGCCGCCACCAGGTAGGTGACCGCCACCGCCGCGCCCATCTCGTGGTCGTGGGGCGGGCCGACCAGCTCCCCCAGCGGGCCGAACACCAGCGCGGCCACCAGGCCCGCCTCCAGGACCCGGTACAGCGCGAAGAAATACAGCTCCCGCCGCGGGATGGATTCGATGCGGTCGATGAGCGAGGCCTGGCTCAAGCGCGGGCTCCCCTGGCGCGACGGGGCCGAGTATAGGCGGGGACGGGGCCGGCGCGCCGGGCGGCTTTTTGCACCGCCGCGCGCCGGCGGCGACAATAACCGGCCCGCCCGCACGGCCCTCCGGCCCGCCCGCGGCCTGCCCGGCGGCCGTTCCCCACCCAACGGTGAAGCATGAATTTCCACGAGTACCAGGCGAAACAACTGTTTGCCGAATACGGCATCCCGGTCCCTGCCGGGCGCGTCGCGTCCACCCCGGATGAAGCGGTCGAAGCTGCCAAGGCGCTGGGCAGCGGCCCGTGGATGGTGAAGGCCCAGATCCACGCGGGCGGCCGCGGCAAGGCCGGCGGCGTGAAGTTCTGCAAGACCCTCGACGACGTGAAGGCCGCCGCCGCGGGGATGCTTGGCACGAAGATGGCGACCTACCAGTCCGGCGGCGTGGCCCTGCCGGTGAACCTGGTGCTGGTGACCGAGGCCGGCGAGATCGCCAAGGAACTGTACCTGTCGGTGCTGGTGGACCGCGGCAGCAAGTCGATCACCTTCATCGCCTCCTCCGAGGGCGGCGTGGAGATCGAGAAGGTCGCCGCCGAGACCCCGGAGCTGATCCACACCCTGCACATCAACTACGTCGAGGGCCTGCAGCCGTACCAGGCGCGCAACATCGGCTTCGCGATGGGCCTGAACGCCAAGCAGTGCAACCAGCTGGTCAGGATCATGAGCGGGCTGTACCGCCTGTTCAACGACAAGGACCTGTCGCTGGTCGAGCTCAACCCGCTGGCGATCCTGGCCAACGGCGACCTGTACGCCCTGGACGGCAAGATCAATTCCGACGACAACGCCTCGTTCCGCCATCCGGAGCTGGTCGCCATGCGCGACAAGACCCAGGAGGACGAGACCGAGGTGCTGGCCAGCGAGCACGACCTCAACTACGTGACCATGGACGGCAACATCGGCTGCATGGTCAACGGCGCCGGCCTGGCCATGGCCACCATGGACGTGATCAAGCTCAACGGCGGCGAGCCGGCCAATTTCCTGGACGTCGGCGGCGGCGCCACCAAGGAGCGCGTGACCACCGCGTTCAAGCTGATCCTGTCCTCGGACAAGGTCAAGGCGATCTTCGTCAACATCTTCGGCGGCATCGTCCGCTGCGACATGATCGCCGAGGGCATCATCGCGGCGGTCAAGGAAGTGGGCGTCAAGGTGCCGGTGGTGGTGCGCCTGGAAGGCACGAACGTGGAGGCCGGCAAGAAGCTGCTGGCCGACTCCGGCCTGGCGATCATCCCTGCCGACGACATCAACGACGGCGCCAAGAAGGCCGTCGCCGCCGCCGCCGCCGCGGCCTGATCCACCGACGGCACCGGACGGGCGCGCCCCCCCCCGGCCCCGCCGCAGCGGCGGGACGGGGCCGGGCCCACGCCCCCGGCACCGGCCACGGCCGGGGCCGCGCCCCCGGAGCCGGCGCCCAATGAATATCGAGGACTAAAACCATGTCCGTTCTGGTCAACAAGAACACCAAGGTGATCGTGCAGGGCTTCACCGGCCAGCAGGGCACCTTCCACGCCGAGCAGATGATCGAGTACGGCACCAAGGTCGTCGGCGGCGTCACCCCCGGCAAGGGCGGCCAGCAGCACATCGGCCTGCCCGTGTTCAACACCGTCGCCGACGCGGTCGCCGAGACCGGCGCCGACGCCTCGGTGATCTACGTCCCGCCGCCGTTCGCGGCCGACGCCATCCTCGAGGCCGCCGACGCCGGCATCAAGGTGATCGTGGCCATCACCGAGGGCATCCCGGTGCTCGACATGCTGCGCGTGAAGAACGTGCTCAAGTGCTACGAGGACGTGGTGCTGATCGGCCCGAACTGCCCGGGCATCATCACCCCGGGCGAGTGCAAGATCGGCATCATGCCGGGCCACATCCACAAGCCGGGCAAGGTCGGCATCGTGTCGCGCTCGGGCACCCTGACCTACGAGGCGGTCAAGCAGACCACCGACGTGGGCCTGGGCCAGTCCACCTGCATCGGCATCGGCGGCGACCCCATCAACGGCCTGAACTTCGTGGACTGCCTGAAGCTGTTCAACGAGGACCCGCAGACCGAGGGCATCATCATGGTCGGCGAGATCGGCGGCAGCGCCGAGGAGGAGGCCGCCGAGTACGTGCGCCAGTACGTGAAGAAGCCGGTCGTCGGCTTCATCGCCGGCGCCTCCGCCCCTCCGGGCAAGCGCATGGGCCACGCCGGCGCCATCGCTTCCGGCGGCCAGGGCACGGCCGCGGGCAAGTTCGCGGCGATGGAAGCGGCCGGCATCACCACCGTCCGCTCGCCGGGCGACCTGGGCGCGGCGATCAAGGCCCGCCTGGGCTGATCCGCCTCCGGGCACGCAACGGAAAGGCCGCCTCCGGGCGGCCTTTCCTTTTGCGGCGCCGGCGCCTCACGCGGCGGGCGCGGCCGGCGCCGCTATCATGGACCCTCTACCCGCCGACCGTCCGATCCCATGAGTGCCTTCCTGCGCATCGCCCTGGCCCAGTTCGACTTCCCGGTAGGCGCGATCGAGCGCAACGCCGAGCGCATCGCCGCGATGATCGCCGAGGCCCGCGACGAGTTCGGCGCCGACATCGTCCTGTTCCCGGAGCTGGCCGTGTGCGGCTACCCGCCGGAGGACCTGCTGATGCGCCCGTCCTTCCTGGCCGGGTGCGAGGCGGCCCTGCACCGCATCGCCGCGGCCACGCGCGGCATCACCGCGGTGGTGGGCTGGCCGGAGTCGGCCGGCAGCGTGCTGTACAACGCCGCCAGCGTGCTGCGCGAGGGCCGCGTCGAGGCCACCTACCGCAAGCGCGAACTGCCCAACTACGCGGTGTTCGACGAGCGCCGCTACTTCGAGGTGGACCCGGACGGCGGCCCCTGCGTGTTCGAGGTCAAGGGCGTGCCGGTGGGCGTGCTGGTGTGCGAGGACCTGTGGTTCCCCGAGCCGCTGGCGGCCACGGTGCAGGCCGGCGCGCAGCTGGTGCTGGTGCCCAACGCCTCGCCGTTCGAGCGCGGCAAGCACGCCCAGCGCGACGCGCTGCTGGCCGAGCGCACCCGCGACACCGGCGCGGCGGTGGCCTACCTCAACCTGGTCGGCGGCCAGGACTCGCTGGTGTTCGACGGCGCCTCGGTGGTGGCCGACGGCGACGGCACCGTGCACCCGGCCGCGGCGGCCTTCACCGACCAGTGGCTGGTGGTGGACTACGACCCGGCCGGACGCCGCTTCACCCCGGTGCAGTGGATGGACGACGGCGACGAGAGCATGGACGCGCTGGCCTGGCGTGCGGTGGTGCGCGGCATCCGCGACTACTGCGCCAAGAACGGCTTCTCGCGCGCCTGGCTGGGCCTGTCCGGCGGCATCGACTCGGCCCTGGTGCTGGCCCTGGCGGCCGAGGCCCTGGGCCCGGAGAACGTCACCGCGGTGCGCCTGCCCTCGCGCTACACCGCCGACCAGTCCAACGACCTGGCCGCCGAGCAGTGCGCGGCGCTGGGTGTGCGCCTGGAGACGGTGCCGATCGAGCCGGCGTTCCAGGGCTTCCTGCAGGCGCTGGGACCGCTGTTCGAGGGCCGCGGGGCCGACACCACCGAGGAGAACCTGCAGTCGCGCTGCCGCGGCGCCATCCTGATGGCCCTGGCCAACAAGTTCGGCGGGCTGCTGCTGACCACCGGCAACAAGAGCGAGTACGCGGTCGGCTACGCCACCATCTACGGCGACATGTGCGGCGGCTACGCGCCGCTGAAGGACCTGTACAAGACCGAGGTCTACGGCCTGGCCAAGTGGCGCAACACGGTGGGCGGGGCGCCGGTGATCCCGCCGGCGGTGATCAGCCGCCCGCCCACCGCCGAGCTGCGCGCCAACCAGACCGACCCGGACTCGCTGCCGCCCTACGACGTGCTCGACGGCATCCTGCGCCGCTACATCGACCAGGAGCAGTCGCGCGCGGGGATCGTCGCCGCCGGCTACGACGCGGCGGTGGTGGACCGGGTCCTGCGCCTGGTGCGGATCAGCGAGTGGAAGCGCCACCAGGCCGCGCCCGGGCCCAAGGTGTCGCGGCGCGCCTTCGGGCGCGAGCGGCGCTACCCGATCAGCAGCGGGTTCGGCGGCTGAGGCCGCGGCGCCGGGCGTCTCCCGGCGCCCGGAAGCGGAAGGGCGCGCCGGAGGGCGCGCCCTTCGTGCATGCCACCGCGGCGGGCCGGTTCAGCGGTCCAGCACCACGTCGCGCTGGCCGGTGGTCGGCGACTTCTCGCCGGCGAACGGGTTCAGGCGGCGGATCGCCCACGGGTACTTGGGCCAGTCGCCGCGCAGGTAGGGGTGCTGCGGGTTGTTCAGCTCCAGCACCCGGCGCGCGTCGGCGGCCAGCCTGTCCTGGCCGATCCTGCTGTAGGACTCGGCCAGCGCCGCCACGGCGTCGTACTGGTAGTCGCTCTGCGGGTAGGTCTCCAGCACGTACTTGGCGCGGCCGATGGCCGACAGCCAGGCGCCGCGGCGCATGTAGTACAGCGCCGTGTCGATCTCGTGGCGGGCGAACACGTTGCGCAGGATCACCATGCGCTGGCGCGCGTCGGCCGCGTAGCGGCTGTTCGGGTAGCGGGTGACGACGATGTTGAAGTCCTCGTAGGCCTGTTGCGGCGAGGACAGGTCGCGGCGGCTGGGGTCAAGCGACCATACCCGGCGCAGGAACACCGCGTCGCGGTTGGAGTTGGACAGGCCGCGCAGGTAGTAGAAGTAGGCGATGTTGCGGTGGGTCGGGTAGGTGCGGATGAAGCGGTCGATGGTGGACACCGCCTCGTCGTGCTTGCCGGCCTTGTACTGGGCGTAGGCGGTCTCCATCAGCGCCTGCTCGGTGTACGGGCCGTACGGGTACTGCGCGACCAGCCGGCGGAAGGTGGTCTCGGCGCCGGACCAGTTGCCGCGCTCCATCATGTGGTGGCCCTTGCGGTACAGCTCCTCGACCGACGCACCCTCGTTGGCGTCCTTCCTGCTGTTGCGGCCGCAGCCGGTGACCAGGAACAGGGCGAGCAGCAGCAGGGCCGCCAGGCGCAGCGGTGCGGGAACGGAAAAGCGGAGGCTATGGGCCATCGGGAGGGCAGGCGGACGCGGAAATGGAGGCTCGATGATAGCCTAGTGGCCTGTCCGGCGACTGACTTGCGCCGCCGGAACGTTCCCGCCGCCGGATTTCCATGTCCCAGCCGTCCCCATCCCCCCTGCAGGCCACCGTGCCCGACGAGGCCGCCGGCCGCCGCTTCGACGCGGTGCTGGCCGAGCTGTTCCCCGAATACTCCCGTTCCCGCCTGGCCGCCTGGATCAGGTCCGGCGACGCCCTCCTGGACGGCCGGCCGGCGCGCCCGCGCGACCCGGTCCGGGGCGGGGAGCGGGTGACCTTGGCCGCCGTGGCCGAGATCCAGACCGAGGCGGTGCCCGAGGACATCCCGCTGGACCTGGTCTACGAGGACGAGCACCTGTTCGTGGTCAACAAGCCCGCCGGGCTGGTGGTCCACCCGGGCGCCGGCAACCCGGCCGGGACCCTGGTCAACGCCCTGCTGCACCGCGACCCGGGCCTGGCCAACCTGCCGCGCGCCGGCATCGTCCACCGCCTGGACAAGGACACCAGCGGGGTGATGGTGGTGGCCCGCACCCTGCAGGCGCACACCGCCCTGGTGGAGCAGCTGGCCGCGCGCCAGGTCCACCGCCAGTACCTGGCCGTGGTGGTGGGCGCACTGGTGTCCGGCGGCACCGCCGACGCGCCGATCGACCGCCATCCCCGCGACCGCCTGCGCATGGCCGTGCGCGAGGACGGCCGCGAGGCGGTGACCCACTACCGCCTGCGCGAGCGCTTCCGCGCCCACACCGCGCTGGAATGCCGCCTGGAGACCGGCCGCACCCACCAGATCCGCGTGCACATGCAGCACCTGCGCCACCCGATCGTCGGCGATCCGCTGTACGGCGGCCCGCTGAAGCTGCCGCGCGGGGCCACCGAGGCGCTGGTGGCCTGCCTGCGCGGCTTTCACCGCCAGGCCCTGCACGCCGAGGTGCTGGAGTTCGCCCACCCGGTCACCGGTCAGCCGGTGAAGGCCGCCGCGCCGGTGCCGGAGGACATGGCCGGACTGCTGCGCCTGCTGCGCGAGGACACCCGGCTCTGGGAAGAGAAGGAAAGCCAGCGCCGCTGAGCGGGGCGCGGGGAGGGGCGATGGCGGCGCACGCGGACACACACGGGCAGGCGGTGCTGGTGGCGGACTGGCCGGCGCCCCCGGGCGTGGTGGCCTTCACCACCCTGCGCCACGGCCCCGGGGTGTCGGCCGCGCCGTTCGACCGCTTCAACCTGGGCGCGCGCTGCGGCGACGATCCGGCGGCGGTGGCCGCCAACCGCCAGGCGCTGCGCGCCGGCCTGGGCCTGCCCTCGCATCCGCACTGGCTGCAGCAGGTGCACGGCACCGCCGTGCTGCGCGTGGAGGCGCCGCTGGCCGCGCCGCGTCCGCCGGAACAGGAGCCGCAGGCCGACCCCGCGGTGACCGCGGTGCCGGGCGCGGTGCTGGCGATCCTCACCGCCGACTGCCTGCCGGTGGTGTTCGCCGCCGGGGATGGCAGCGAGGTCGGCGCCGCCCATGCCGGCTGGCGCGGCCTGGCCGGCGGGGTGCTGGAGGCCACCGTGGCCGCGATGCGCACGCCCCCGGCGCGGCTGCGCGCGTGGCTGGGCCCTGCGGCCGGGCCGCGGGCCTACGAGGTGGGCGAGGAAGTGTACCGGGCCTTCACCGATGACGATCCCGGCGCCGCGGCCGCGTTCGCGGCCACCCGGCCCGGGCACTGGAAGGTGGACCTGTACGCGCTGGCCCGGCGCCGGCTGGCCGCCGCGGGCCTGGCGCCCGCGGCGGGGCCCGGCGGCGGCCCGTGCACGATCGGCGATGCGGCGCGTTTCTATTCGCACCGCCGCGACCGCCGCACCGGCCGCATGGCGACGGTCGTCTACATGCGGCCGTGAGCCCGGCTCAGCGGAAGGTGTAGACCAGGTTGACCGTGGTCAGGGTGTCGGTGCGCTTGATGTCCGCCTCCTCGACCTCGGTGTTGTGGCGCGTCTGCAGGCCGGCCTTGAGCGCGAAGTGCTCGTTCATGGTTCTTCACCCAAGTCCGGGGAAGGCCGCCCGGATCTTCAGGAAGAAGTAGGCGTCGTCCCGGTAGCCGTAGGCCACCCGCTTGATGACCTTGATCTTGTTGTTGATGCCTTCGACCAGATTGGTT
>NZ_PDWK01000064.1 GCF_010093135.1 Pseudoxanthomonas taiwanensis
ATCGAAGTCCGCGCCCGTCACCTGCCACGGCGGAGAGACCCCCAAGGCAGCCTCAAACAGCTTGTCAGTCATACCCGATCCCGTACCTGCTCAGGTCCAGCTTACCCACTCGAAATTGAAAAGAGGCCTTGATATAGATGACTCCCATCACCACCAGTAGTAGTGCCAGCACAATCATTTGTCGACCACTGCCAAAATCGAAGCTAATGAGTGGCACCACATAGGTAGCAAGAAATGTCAGGTGTTCATAGTTGATGTTTTCTACCTTCCTTACTTCAAAAGGTATTTCATTGGCGCCTTTCAACTCGAAGTCAAAGCGTATGTATGCGAACAAGCAGTAGCACAGACCAAATATCGAAATTACAGGCAGCGGATTACTCATTGCGAGCATCTTCCAGCTTTCTGCATCCTTGAAAGAAAAAGATGCAGGAAGCTCTGCCGTAATAATGAAAAAGAAGATGAACAACAATCCCAGAGACAGGATGTAAAGGTCGATCTTCCGGCGCACGTTAGTCATGGCGACGTCTCCTCCAAAATACGCTCGGCATCCGGAATGCACAGCTCGCCGGAGATCAGTTTGGGCAACAGCGTGTTGCGCGTTGTGGCAAGGGAGCGGGACTCGAAAAGTGCTTCACGGATACGGTCCAGCGCCGGCGCAACAAGCCTTTCGAATGTTTCAACTACAGCTAAAGGAGGCGCCACGACCTGGACCCCCGCGAGGGTGTCACGGGTGATCGTGTCGAACACGGAGCCATGTGTCCGATGTTGGAGAGTCGAGACCAGTTGACGAGTTGTGAAGTAGTTGAAGAAGCCGCGATGGCCCAGCTTCCCTCGCAAGCCGTAGCAGGATTGGTTCATCGCCATCGGAACACCTACAAGAGCAAGTCTGCCCACCGTTCCGCGCGCGGAGATGATTGCTGTGCCGGCCGGAAGAATCCGCGTCGATGAGTTCTCGACACCGGCATGGGTGATCTTCTTCTCCGTGTCCAACACCCAGACATCTGGCGCCGGCGGGGCATCGACAACCGAGAACCATGGGATGTCGCCGCCCCAATACTCAGCTACGGATGTCTTTGGTGTCCCGCCCCCAATTATCTCAACCGTGTCCGCAAACGACTTCACTTCCCACCCCTCCGGAATCTCCCCCAGCTCCGATTCGACGAGGCGGTCGGGGAAGAGCTCGTAGAGGTGGGCGGGCAGGCCGGGGAGGGATTGGCCGCGCTGCCAGCGGCCTTCCATCTTGGCGCGCACGGGTTCGAAGTCCACGAACCACGCCTTGAACAGGGCGCGGGCCATGGCTTCCAGCGTTTCGTTCTGCCTGCGATTGAGTTCGATCTTGTCGTCCAGCGTGCCGAGGATGTGGGCGATGGCGCGTTGTTCTGGAAGCGGCGGAAGAGATAAGCGAATGAGCTTGAAAGTATCACGCGTGATGGTATCGAACACCCCGCCATGCGCTACTTGTTTCATTTCGGCTACAGCCTGCCGAAGAAAATAGTAAATGAAATCCGTGTCTGCTATTCCACGTCTGCCTCTTACCCCATAGCATGACTGATTAAAGGCCATCGGCTTTGCCAATTGCGCCAACGCACCAACAGTCCCACGCGCGGAAATAATAATATCTCGCTCATTTAGCAGTTTGGCCGCACTTTCATAAAGCCCGCGCTCTGTTATGTGTTTCTCTGCGCTCGATACCCAGCGAAAGCCGGTATTGAAATCAGCGACCGATAGCCATGGTATGTCTCCATTCCAATATTCTGGAATGTTGGTTTTCGGAGTACCTCCGCTAACGAGTTCAATAACATCAGCTAGAACAACGCGAATCCACTCACTCGCCATACCCAAGCTCCTTCAGGTTGGCCTCAATCGCCGGATGCAGCCGGGCCACTTCCGCCCGCTGCCCGCGCCACCTATCCGCCATACCCGTCTTCTTTCTGTTCATCAAACAGCCTCAGGTACGGCTCGAACACGAACCGCCGGTTGCGCGCGTAGCCGGTGATCTCGCGCAGCAGGCCGATGCCCTCGAGCCTGCTGACGATCTGGTTGGCGCCGGCGGGGGTGAGGTCCAGCCATTCGCGCACGGTGGCCACGTTGACGATGGGGTGGTCGAACAGGCGGTCCATCACGCGCTGGCCGTTGGCCGCGGCGCGGCCCAGTCCCTCGGTGATGCGGGCGCGGAATTCTTCGCGCATGCGCAGGATGGCGGCGGCGGTCCGGGCGGCTTCGCGGCTGACGCGGATCACACCTTCCAGGAAGAAGCCCAGCCAGCCTTCCCAGTCCCCGGCGTCGCGCACGGCCTGCAGGCGCTCGTAGTACGCGCTGCGGTGCTGCTTGAAGTAGTGCGAGAGGTAAAGCACCGGTTTGCCCAGCAGGCGCTTTTCCGTGAGCAGGAAGGTGATGAGCAGGCGCCCCACGCGGCCGTTGCCATCGAGGAAGGGGTGGATGGTTTCGAACTGGGCATGCGCCAGCCCCACCTGGATCAGGGGCGGCAGGCCGGCGCCGTCGTGCAGGAACCTTTCCAGGTCGGACAGGGCGCCGGGCACCTCGTGGGGTGGGGGCGGCACGAAGGTGGCGTTGGCCAGGGTGCAGTCGCCGGGGCCGATCCAGTTCTGGCTGGTGCGCAGCTCGCCCGGCGCGAGGCGTCCGCCGCGCACGCCCTGCATCAGTTCGGCGTGGATCTCGCGGATCAGGCGCACGGAGACGGGCAGGTCGGCCAGCCGGGCCAGGCCATGGTTCATGGCGCGCACGTAGTTGGCCACCTCGTTCACGTCCCTGGGGGTATCCGGGTCGAACAGTTGCGCCTCGGCGGCCAGCAGGTTCTGCAGGGAGCTTTGCGTGCCCTCGATCTGGCTGGAGAGCACGGCCTCCTTGCGGACGTACATGAACACGAACAGGTCGGGATTGGGCAGCGTGAGCACGGCGCCATCCAGCCGCCCCAGGGCGTAGTCGGCCTCCGACAGGCGCTCGCGCAGCGGGCCGGAGAGGTCCAGGGGCGGATCCGGCGGCAGGGGCGCGGGGATGAAGGCCCGGTAGCCGGTGGGCTGCTGCAGGTAGCGGCCGGCCCGGAAGCGCATGGGATCGGGTGCGTTGATCATGAACGGTGACGGGCCGCTTGTTAAACGTATCGTTTAGTATGGGTGGGTTCCAGGGCCGAGTTCAACGCGGCGTTGAAAAGCCAGGGCCTCCAGATTGGCCTCGATCGCCGCATCCAGCCGCGCCGCTTCCGCCCGCTGCTGGCGCCACTGTGCTGCCAGCCGCGCCATCTTTACTTCGAATGGTTCGCCGTCGTCTTCCTGCGCCGCGGCGCCCACGTAGCGCCCCGGTGTCAGCACGTAGTCGTGCTTGCGGATCTCGTCCAGCGTGGCGGACTTGCAGAAGCCGGGCACGTCGGCGTATTCGCCGGCATCCTTCTCGCCGCGCCAGGCGTGGTAGGTGTCGGCGATCTTCTTGATTTCCTCATCGGTCAGTTCGCGCCGGGTGCGGTCCACCATCACGCCCATGTTGCGGGCATCGATGAACAGCACCTGCCTGCGGCGGTCGCGCAGTCTGGTCTTCCTGACCAGGCCGTTGCTGCGGCCCTTGGCCAGGATCCAGAGGCAGGCGGGGATCTGGGTGGAGTAGAACAGCTGGCCCGGCAGCGCCACCATGCAGTCCACCACGTCGGCTTCCAGCATGGCCTTGCGGATTTCGCCTTCGCCGCTCTGCTGCGAACTCATGGAGCCGTTGGCCAGCACCACGCCCGCGGTGCCGTTGGGGGCAAGGTGGTGGTAGATGTGCTGGAGCCACGCATAGTTGGCGTTGCCCACGGGCGGTACGCCGAACTGCCAGCGCACGTCGTCGCGCAGGCGCTCTCCGCCCCAGTCGGAGACGTTGAACGGCGGGTTGGCGAGGATGAAGTCGAACTTGAGGTCGCGCAGCTCGTCCTTGTGGAAGCTGCCTTCGTTGTTCCAGCGGATGTCGGCGTCGATGCCGCGCACCGCCAGGTTCATCTTGCACAGCCGCCAGGTGGTGTAGTTGCTCTCCTGTCCGTAGATGGCGATGTCGCCGATGCGGCCGCCGTGCTCCTGCACGAACTTGTCCGACTGCACGAACATGCCGCCGGAGCCGCAGCAGGGGTCGTAGACGCGGCCGGCGTAGGGTTCCAGCATTTCCACCAGCACGCGCACCACCGAGCGCGGGGTGTAGAACTCGCCGCCGCGCTTGCCTTCGGCGCCAGCGAACTGGCCGAGGAAGTATTCGTACACGCGGCCGAGGATGTCCTTCGATTTGCCGCCCTCCTCGCCGAGCGCGATGCCGGAGATCAGGTCGATCAGCTCGCCCAGCATCACCTTGTTGAGCGCGGGGCGGGCGTAGTCCTTGGGCAGCACGCCTTTGAGGGACTCGTTCTCCTTCTCGATGGCGCGCATGGCGTCGTCGATCAGGGTGCCGATGGTGGGCTTCTTCGCGTTGGCCTGCAGGTGCGACCAGCGCGCCTGCTTCGGCACCCAGAACACGTTGTAGCCGAGGTATTCGTCGCGGTCCTCGGCGGCGGCCGGGTCTTCGGTGAGCAGTGCCTGGTGCCTGGCCTCGAAGGCGTCGGAGATGTACTTGAGGAAGATGAGCCCGAGCACCACGTGCTTGTAGTCGGAGGGCTCCATGTTGCCGCGCAGCTTGTCGGCGGCCTTGAACAGTTCGGCCTCGAAGCCGAGGGAAGCGCCGTTGTTTTTCCTGGCTGTGTTGTTCTTTCGCATGAGGCTTCAATCCTTTGCGTGATGCCATCCCGGCCCGTGCCCCTGCCGGGGGCCGGCTCTGGCGCCACTGCGTGCACGGGCGGGAAGCACCGGCACGCGTGCGCCAGGCAACGGCCTGCGGCAGAGCTTCCACGCGCCATCCAGCATCTGGACGATGGCCTTGTTCGCGCATGGGACCGGCGCCCGGACCGGGTTGCCTGCGGGCAATCATATTCGGGTGGCTGCCGGCTGTGCTGGCCGCCGCGAGCAATGCACGGTGACCGGCTCATGCGCACCATCAGGGCTTGCCCTGCGCCACGCACGCCGGCCGATGAAGCCGCGTCCGCGGGAGCGGCGACATCCTGCCGGCAGGATGCTTGCGCGGGCCTGCTGTGGCACACGCGCGCCGGGTGCGCGCCGGACGCGGCCCGGGGGAAGGAAGGCTGGTGGGCCCACCAGGATTCGAACCTGGAACCAAGGGATTATGAGGCCCTTAAAAGTGGGTTTCAAAGGGTTTTAGCTCGTCTCAAGAAGAGCGGCAATAGATGCTAAATAATTGATAGAAAAGGTGAATCGCCCCGTGTTTCGTAGACACCTTGCAGCCATAATCCACGGCAGCAGGAGGAGTGTCAGATGCCGCCGGCTTGAGGTCGCTCGTACCAGCTGCGGCTTCGGTTGACGATGCGAACCACCGATAGCATCACCGGCACCTCGATCAGCACGCCGACAACCGTCGCAAGTGCAGCTCCTGAGTGGACACCAAAAACACTTACCGCCGTGGCTACGGCGAGTTCGAAGAAGTTGCTGGCGCCAATTAAGGCCGAGGGACCGGCAACGCAGTGAGCCACGCCCAGTTTGCGGTTCAGTAGGTAGGCCAGTCCGGAGTTGAAATAGACCTGGATGAGGATGGGCACGGCCAGCATGGCGATGACCAGTGGCTGCGCCAGGATCTGCTGGCCCTGGAAGCCGAACAGCAGCACCAGCATCAGCAGCAAAGCCGCCAGAGAAAGCGGGCCGAGCCGGGCCAGCCAGCCGTCGAGCCTGGCCTGTCCACCATTTCGCATCACCCAGGCGCGCACGCCCGTAGCGATGATCACAGGCACCACGATGTAGAGCCCTACGGAGATGACCAGCGTGGCCCAGGGGACGGTGATGGAGGAGATGCCGAGCAGCAGCGCGACCAGCGGGGCGAACGCCACCACCATGATGGCGTCGTTCAAGGCCACCTGGCTGAGCGTAAAAGCCGCGTCCCCACGGCACAGGTTGCTCCACACGAACACCATCGCGGTGCACGGCGCGGCCGCCAGCAGGATGAGGCCGGCGATGTAGGAGTCCACCTGGTCGGCCGGCAGCCAAGGCCCGAAGACGTGGCGTAGGAAGAACCATCCCAGCAAAGCCATCGAAAATGGCTTCACCGCCCAGTTGATGAACAGCGTGGTACCGATGCCGCGCCAGTGCTGACCGACCTGGCGCAGCGCGCCGAAGTCGATCTTCATCAGCATCGGCACGATCATCACCCAGATAAGCACGGCCACGGGCAGGTTTACATGCGCCCACTCGATGCTTCCAAGGCGCTCGAAGGCGGCCGGCCATCGGTGGCCCAGCAGCGTTCCCACCACGATGCACAGTGCTACCCAAAGGGTCAGGTAGCGCTCGAAGAAACCCATGCGTGGAGCTGCATCACTCACCGGCTTCCTCCTCGGCCTCGACAAAGCCAATCTTGTCCAGGGCGGTCTTGAGCTGCGCACGGTCCTCCCAGGCCGACGAGGGAAGTGCCAGGAAGGCCCTCAGTCGGGCCTGGATGACACGATGGGCCTGCCTGAACGCCGCACGCTTGTCGTCATCGCTGCCGCCGGCTGCTGCGGGGTCAGGCAAACCCCAATGGGTGCGTAGGAAATCCCCGAACACCACCGGGCAAGTCTCTGCTGCCGCCGAGTCGCACACGGTCACGACCAGGTCCATGCGCGGGGCCTCCGGCGTGGTGAATTCGTCCCAGGACTTACTGCGCAACCCGGCGGTGGAAATCCCCTCGGCCTGCAGCTGGGCCAGGGCGAACGGGTTCACGGTGCCGGTGGGCTGGCTGCCAGCGCTGAACACTTTGAAGCGGTTGCCGGCCCACGCACGTAGTGTGGCCTCGGCCAGGATGCTACGGGCACTGTTGCCGGTGCAGAGGAAAAGAACGTTGTGGGTCATGGCGAGGTTGTCATGTGGAGGAAAGCGGGGCGCTTGCAGGAGAACGGCGCAGGATCAGCAGCCGCAGGCGGGATCGTTCACCTGCGTACATTCGGCGTTGCTCGAACCGGAGCAGCAGTTGTGGGTGAGGTACTCGATCAAGCCGTTCATTGCCTGGAAGTTGGCGCGATAGCAGACGTAGCGACCTTGGCTCTCACCCTCCACCAGACCGGCATGCACCAACTCCTTCAGATGGAAGGACAGCGTCGCGCCGGGAACGCCCAGCGCCTCAGCGATGTCACCAGCCATGCGGCCTGCGGGGCCGGCTTCGACCAGCAGACGGTAAGCAGCTAGACGGGTCGCATGGCCCAAGGCGGTCAGGGAGGCGATTGCATCTTTCGTTTCCATGTTTCTAGAATAATCGAACGAATAAGCCCGAACAATCCCCCTTCGACCTTCCCGCTCACCTGGACGCTGGCCTGCTCCCCATGCCTGTGCACGAGGTGCTGGGCGCTGGCGACATGCATCCACCTCGCATCCTGCTGCTGTACGGTTCGCTGCGGCCGCAATCCTTCAGCCGAAAGCTGGCGCTGGAAGCCGAGCGCATCCTGCAGCACCTCGGCGCCGAGACCCGGGTGTTCGACCCGCATGACCTGCCGGTATTGGACAGCGTCGACAAAAGCCACCCGAAGGTGCAGCAGCTGCGCGAGTGGTCGCAGTGGTCGGAGGGCCAGGTCTGGGTGTCGCCCGAGCGCCACGGCACGATCACCGCTGGCTTGAGCATGAGGTGCAGGAATGGGCGCTTGGATGCCCCGTTGCGCAGATCGGCAGCACAGCTGTGCAGATCCAGGATCACCGGAGCAGCTCAGCACGAACGGCCACAGAACGGCCACGAGAGACGCCCAATAACAACGAAGGCCACCCGAAGGCGGCCTAAGTTATTGATCCACATGGTGGGCCCACCAGGATTCGAACCTGGAACCAAGGGATTATGAGTCCCCTGCTCTGACCGTTGAGCTATAGGCCCGCGCTGCGGGCGGCAGTGTAGCGGATGGTCCGCCCCCTGGGCAGGGCCGCAGCGGCGCGCGGCGCGCCGGCATGGGTCGGCCGCAAGCCAGGCTCCGGAAAACGCCAAGGCCCCGCATGGGCGGGGCCTTGGCCTGGAGCGGACCGGCGCTGCGCGCCGGCGGATCAGTCGATGTCGAGGAACGAGCGCAGCTGCTCGGAGCGGCTCGGGTGGCGCAGCTTGCGCAGGGCCTTGGCCTCGATCTGGCGGATGCGCTCGCGGGTGACGTCGAACTGCTTGCCGACCTCCTCCAGGGTGTGGTCGGTGTTCATGTCGATGCCGAAGCGCATGCGCAGGACCTTGGCCTCCCTCGGGGTCAGGCCGGCCAGCACCTCGCGGACCGTCTCCTGCAGGTTGATGTTGGTGGTGGTCTCGATCGGGGACTCCACGTTGGTGTCCTCGATGAAGTCGCCCAGGTGCGAATCCTCGTCGTCGCCGATCGGCGTCTCCATCGAGATCGGCTCCTTGGCGATCTTCAGCACCTTGCGGATCTTGTCCTCGGGCATGTCCATCTCCTTGGCCAGCTCCTCCGGCGTCGGCTCGCGGCCGTACTGCTGGAGCATCTGGCGGGAGATGCGGTTGAGCTTGTTGATCGTCTCGATCATGTGCACCGGGATGCGGATCGTGCGCGCCTGGTCGGCGATCGAGCGGGTGATCGCCTGGCGGATCCACCAGGTGGCATAGGTCGAGAACTTGTAGCCGCGGCGGTACTCGAACTTGTCGACCGCCTTCATCAGGCCGATGTTGCCCTCCTGGATCAGGTCCAGGAACTGCAGGCCGCGGTTGGTGTACTTCTTGGCGATGGAGATCACCAGGCGCAGGTTGGCCTCGACCATCTCCTTCTTGGCCTTGCGCGCCTTGGCCTCGCCATAGGCCATCTGCCGGCTGATCTCCTTGATGTCGGCCAGGTCCAGGCACATGGCCTGCTCGATGGCGATGGTGGCCTGCTGCTCGGCGATGATCTGGTCCTTGACCTCGCGCAGCGCCGAGGACCACTTCTGCTTGCGCTTGAGCAGCTCGTCCACCCAGCCCAGGTTGGTCTGGTTGCCTTCCCAGGCGCGGATGAAGTCCTTGCGCGGCATGCGGGCCACGTTGGTGGCCAGGTGCAGCACGCGGCGCTCGTGCTCCTTGATCTCGTTGGTGACGTCGCGCAGCTTGCGGGTCAGCGTCTCGGTCAGCGCCATCGGCAGCTTGAAGGTGCAGAACAGCTCGGCCATCTCGGCACGCAGCTTGATCACCTTCTTGTCCTGGGCGCCGCCCTTGGCGTGGGCCTTCTTGAACTTGGCGTACAGGCCGGCCAGCTCCTCCATGCGGCGGGCGACCTCGGCCGGATCCGGGCCGGCCGGAGTGGCGTCGGCCTCGTCGTCGGCGGCGACCTCCTCCTCGTCCTCGTCGTCGGAGGCCGCGTCATCGGCCACGTCCTCGACCGGGATGGCGTCCTCGGGCGCCTCCTCCACCAGGTCGTTGAAGCCGACCACGACCTCGGGCAGGCGCTTCTTGCCGGCCTTGTGCTGCTCGTACTCCTCCAGCAGGGTCTCGATCGACCACGGCAGGCTGCCCAGGGCGGCCTGCACCTGGTTGAGGCCTTCCTCGATGCGCTTGGCGATGGCGATCTCGCCCTCGCGGGTCAGCAGCTCCACCGTGCCCATCTCGCGCATGTACATGCGCACCGGGTCGGTGGTGCGGCCACCCTCGGAGTCGAGCGCGCTCAGCGCCGCGGCGGCCTCCTCGGCGGCCGTGTCGTCGACGTCGCGGCCGGTGGAGGCATCGTTGAGCAGCAGGGTTTCGGCATCGGGCGCGACCTCATGGACGTCGATGCCCATGCCGTTGATCATGCCGATGATGTCTTCGATCTGCTCCGGGTCCACCAGGTCGTCGGGCAGGTGATCGTTGACCTCGGCATAGGTCAGGTAACCTTGCTCCAGACCCTTGCTGATGAGTTGCTTGATATCCGAATGCTGGGCTGGGCGTTCGTTGGCCATGTGCAGTGCGCCACCGTGCGGTGTGGAATGAAGTGAACCTAGCATTATACCAGCCGGGCCGTCACCGGACCCGGCCGGCCCTTGCGCGTCAACGACTTGCGTGCGTTCCGTTCAGCGCCGTCAAGACCGGAGCAGGAATGTCACCGGCCCGTCGTTGACCAGGCTCACCACCATATGGGCGCCGAAGCGGCCGGTTTCCACCCTGCGGGCGTGGCGGGCCCTGCAGGTTTCGACCAGCTGGTTGAAACGGAGTTCAGCCTCCTCCGGCGGCGCGGCGGTGCTGAAGCTGGGGCGCATGCCCGATCCGGTGTCGGCGGCCAGGGTGAACTGGCTGACCAGCAGCAGGCCGCCGCCTGTATCGCTCAACGAACGGTTCATCTTTCCGGCATCGTCCGCGAACACCCGGTAACCGAGCAGCTTCTTCGCCATCTTCTCCACCTGCGCCGGCCCGTCCCCCGGCTGCACCCCGACCAGGGCCAGCAGCCCGGGGCCGATCTCGCCGACGGTCCGGCCCTCGACCGCGACCGAGGCCCGGGTGACGCGCTGGATCAGGGCAAGCATGGTTCTCCACCTTACGGAACGGGGCGCCAAGCATCGCCGCCCGGCGCCGGCCTGTCACCTGATGCGGCCCCGGAGCAGGCCGCGGCGCCGGAACGGGCTAGACTGGTCGGCCATGTCCGCACAAAGCCAAGCCCGCCTCCTGTACGCCGCCGCCGCCCTGGTCGGGCGGCTCCCCTGGCCCCTGCTCTACCGCCTGGGGGACCTGACCGCCTGGCTGTGGCGGCGGCTGGACGCGCGCGAGAGCCGGGTGGCACGGCGCAACCTGGAGCTGGCCTTCCCGGACCTGTCGGCCGCCGAGCGCGAGGCCCTGCACCGCCGCATCCTGCGCACCACCGCCCGCCAGGCCCTGGAGACGCTCAAGCTGTGGACCCGGCCGGCGGAGGAGAACCTGGGGCGGCTGCTGCGCGAGCGCCACGGCGAGGCGCTGTACGACGCCGCCCTGGCCTCCGGCCGCGGCGTGATCGTGGCCGCCCCGCACTTCGGCAACTGGGAGCTGCTGAACCAGTGGCTGGCCTCGCGCGGCCCCATCGCCGTGGTCTACCGGCCGCCGGAGTCGGAGGCCGGCGACGCCTTCCTGCAGCGGGTGCGCGGCGTGGACAATGTGCAGCAGGTGCGTGCCGAGGGCCCGGCCGTGCGCCGGCTGTGGAAGGTGCTCAAGGAGGGCGGCGCGGTCGGCATCCTGCCGGACCAGCAGCCCAAGGCCGGCGACGGCGAGTTCGCGCCGTTCTTCGGCGTGCAGGCGCTGACCATGACCCTGCTCTCGCGCCTGGCCGAGCGCACCGGCGCCACCGTGCTGATGGCCTGGTGCGAGCGCATCGGCGACGGCCCGCAGTTCGCCCTGCACGTGGAGCCGGCCCCGGCCGCGATCGGCGACCCCGACCCGCAGGTGGCCGCGGCCTGCCTCAACGCCGAGGTCGAGCGCATCGCCCGCCGCGACCTGGCCCAGTATCAGTGGACCTACAAGCGCTACACCCTGCGCCCGCCCGGCAGCGGCGAGCCCAATCCGTACGCGGCGCCGCGCTGACACTGCCGCGCGGCGGCGCGAACCCGTACGATCCGGGTTCCGTCCCCTGCCTGCCGCCGCCGTGACCGAGATCCTGGACGCCCCGACGCCCTCCGCCGTTCCGCCCCCGCTGCCGCCGGAGGCGGAGTGGCAGCCGCTGCCGCGCCGCGGCGCCCTGCTCTACGCCCTCGGGACCGCGGCCGCGCTGGCCCTGCCGCTGGCCCTGGTGCCGGGCCTGGCCGCGGCCGCCCTGCTGCACCTGCCCAAGCTGGCCGGCATCGCCCTGGCCGGGGGCGCCGGGCTGCTGCTGGGCGGGCTGGTCGGGGTGGTCCGGCACCGGCGCATCGGCTGGAAGCTGGACGCCGACGGCTTCGCCATCCGCCGCGGCGGCCTGTGGCGCGTGGAGACGCTGGTGCCGGTCTCGCGCGTGCAGCATCTGGACCTGGAGCGCGGCCCGCTGGAGCGGCGCCTGGGCCTGGCCACGCTGGTGGTGCACACCGCCGGCACCCGCCTGGCCGCGGTGCGGCTGCCCCTGCTGGCGCTGGAGGACGCCGAGGCGCTGCGCGCGCATCTGGCCCGCCCGGTCGAAAGCGACGACGCCCTGTGAACCCCGCCACCGACACCCCCGCCGCCCCCGCCGAGCGGCGCCTGCATCCCTGGTCCTGGCTGTTCGTGCTGCTGCAGCAGCTGCGCCAGTTCGTGGTGCCGCTGGTGGCCCTGGTGGTGTTCGGCCGGCGCGGCCCCAGCGACATGGCCGACTGGGCACCGCTGATGGGCGTGGCGGCGCTGGTGGGCATCTCGGTGCTGCAGTACTTCACCTACCGCTACCGGATCGGCAGCAGCGGCATCACCATCCGCAACGGCCTGCTGCAGCGCACCTGGCGCGAGATCCCGTTCGCCCGCATCCACAACGTGGCCCTGCACCAGACCCTGCTGCACCGGATCTTCGGCGTGGCCGAGGTGCGCCTGGAGGCGGCCGGCGGGCGCAGGCCCGAGGCGCAGATGCGGGTGCTGGGCCTGGCCGACGCGCTGGCCCTGGAACAGCTGGTCCGCCACCGCGGCGGCGGCACCGCCGGCACGCCCGCCCCCGCCGCCGCGCAGGCGCAGGACGAGGTCCTGCTGGCCCTGCCGCCGGCCGAGGGGGTGCGTCTGGGCCTGGTCTCCAACCGCGGCATGATCGTGGTCGCCGCCGGCCTGGGCGCGGTCGCCCAGATGCTGCCGGACCAGATGGCCGCCGGCTGGGTCACCTACCTGCTCGAGGAGGTGCTGGACGAGCTGCTGGGCCAGGCCCGGCGCATGCGCTTGGGCTGGGCCGGTACCGCGGCGGCGGCGCTGGTGCTGTTCTCCCTGGCGGTGGCGGCGCTGCGCCTGCTGTCGGTGGCGCTGGCCCTGGCCCAGTACTTCGGCTTCCGCCTGACCGGCGACCGCCGCCGCCTGACCGTGGAGCGCGGCCTGTTCGCGCGCCTGCGCAGCAGCGTGGCGCCGCGCCGCATCCAGGCCTGGTACCTGCAGGAGACCCTGCTGCACCGGCTGCTGGGCCGGCGCAGCCTGCGCATCGACACCGCCGTCGGCGGGCGCGAGGACGACCCGCGCAAGCTGCGCGACCTGGCGCCGATCGCCACCCCGGCCACCTGCGACGCCCTGGTCGGGCGGCTGCTGCCGGGCGGGGCCTGGCCGCCGCCGCGCTGGCAGGGGCTGCCACCGGGCACCGCCTGGCGCCTGTTCGCCGGCGACCTGCCGTGGACGCTGCTGGTGGCGGCGGTGCTGGCCTGGCAGTTCGGCGCCTGGGGCCTGCTGGCGCTGCTGTGGCTGCCCTGGGCGGCCTACGCCGCCTGGCGCCAGGCCGGGTACATGGGCTATGCCGTGGATGCGCGCCTGGTGGCCGTACGCGGCGGCTGGTGGTCGCGCTGGTGGCGCTTCGCCGAGATCGACAAGCTGCAGGGCCTGCGCCTGACCCGCTCGCCGGTGGACCGCTGGCTGGGCACGGCCAGCCTGTGGCTGGACACCGCCGGCGCCAGCGGCATGAGCCCGCCGCTGCGCATCCGCTTCCTGCCGGAGGCGCAGGCGCGCGCCCTGTACCGGCAGCTGGGCCGCACCCTGGCCGCGCGCCGGCTGCGCTGGTGAGGCCGCCGGCGCGCCCGCGCCGGCCTCAGTCCCAGCGTGCCGGCCCCCAGTAGCCGATGCGCTTGCGGATCTTGAACTTGCGCCAGAGGTTCAGCGGCTTGGGCCTGGGGTTGCGGCCGCCGGCGGCGACGAAGGCGTCGATGGCGTCCAGCACGCGCTCGGCCGAGCGGCCGTCGCGGTAGGGGTGCAGCTCGGCGGCGAACTGGCGGATGGCCTGCATCAGCTCCGGCGGCCGCGACAGCGCGCGGCGGATCGCCGGCTCGAAGTCCTTCGGATCGTCGATGTCGATCAGTTGCGGGCCCGGGCGGCGGTTCCTGAAGGTCACCACCGGCTTGTGGGTCAGCAGGAACTCGTTGAGCGCCGAGGAGGTGTCCGAGCACATCACGTCCACCTGGCCGAACAGCTCCAGGATGTTGTCGTTGTCGGCGAAGCGCAGGTACTCGTTCTCCAGCGCGCGGTAGCGCGCCACCATCTCCGGGTCCATCTTCGGATGGAAGGTGACGATCCAGCGCCACTCGCCGGTGCGCGAGAGCCGCTTGACCTCGTCGTAGAGGATGCCGGCCGCGCTCCACGACGGCGAGAACGTGGAGTGGTACAGGATCACCGGTGGGTCGCGCACCGGCTCGGGCTCGTCGCCCAGCTGGCTCATGAACGGGTCGATCTTCGGGAAGCCGGTCTCGACCACGCTGAAGTGGCCCAGCTTGCGCGCCAGCTCGCTGAAGGCGGCGGTGTCGCGCGGGCCGGTGGTGCAGTACAGGTCGAAGAAGCCGCGGATGTAGATGTGCCGCGGCTTGCCGGCGTCGAAGCCGTGGAAGGTCTCCACCTTCACGCCGGGGAAGAAGTGCGGCACCGCGTTGGACGAGGTGATCACCGCGTAGGGCTTCCAGGCCCGGACCTGCTCCACCGTCAGCAGCGGCTCGTCCGGGGCCAGGTCCTCGGCGCCGGGGCCGTCGAAGAACCAGGCCGCCTCGTCGCCGCGGGCGCGGATGGCCGCCTGGATCGGACGCAGGATGGCCAGCGCATAACGCTCGGAACCGTACAGCAGGTAATGGCGGGGCACGCGGACGCTCCTGACGCTTGGACTGGGCGGAATTATGGCACCGGGGAGGTGCCGCACGGATGCGGCGCTGCTAGGCTGGGCGCATGCAACCGCCCCCCGTTCCCGCTCCCGACGCCGCCACGGGCCAGGGGCCCGCGCTGTCGGCCTGCATCATCACCTGCAACGAGGCCGACCGCATCGCCGACTGCCTGGCCTCGCTGGACTTCTGCGACGAGGTGGTGGTGGTGGACTCCGGCTCCAGCGACGGCACCGCCGCCATCGCCGAGCGCCTGGGCGCGCGCGTGCTGGTGCGGCCGTTCGACGGCTTCCGCACCCAGAAGCAGTTCGCCGTGGACCAGGCCCGCCACGACTGGGTGCTGTGCGTGGACGCCGACGAACGGATCGGCCCGGAGCTGCGCCAGGCCATCCTCGCCGAGCGCCGCGCCGGCTTCACCCGCGCCGCCGGCTACCGCTTCGCCCGCCGCTCGGAGTACTTCGGCCGCTTCCTGCTGCACGGCACCGCCTACCCGGACCGTCAGCTGCGCCTGTTCGACCGCCGCCGCGGCGGCTGGCACGGCGACCGCGAGATCCACGAGACGGTCAAGGTGCGCGGTCCGGTGGCGACGCTGCGCGGGGACATGCTGCACTACCCCTACCGCTCCTTCGAGCAGGTGCTGGGCAAGAAGCAGCGCTACGCGCGGATGATGGCCGAGCACGAGTTCGCCCGCGGCAAGCGCGCCTCGCTGGCGAAGATCGTGCTCTCGCCGGCCTGGCGCTTCTGGCGCGGTTACCTGCTGCGCGGCGGCTTCCTCGACGGCTGGCAGGGCCTGGTGGAGTCGTACGTCAGCGCCAACTACGTGCGGCAGAAGGCGATCATGCTGTGGCTGCTGCAACACGGGCAGCCGGTGGCCGACCCGCCGCGTGACCGGTGACTCCCCAGGGAGCGGACCGCGTCCGGCGCGGACGGGTCAGCGCGGCGGCGCGGCCAGCTCGCGTGCGTCCAGGTAGCCGTCGCCGTCCGCGTCCTGGCGGCGGAAGCGCTCGGCCAGACGCTGGCGGTGCTCCTCGCGGGGGATCGGCCGGCCCTTGCCGCCGGGCTGCTCGGCCGGGGCCAGCACGCCGTCGCCGTCGCGGTCCATGCGCCCGAAGGCGTAGCCCATCCAGTCCAGGTACTCCTCCAGCGAGACCCGGCCGTCGCCGTCGGTGTCGATCTTCGCCAGGTAGTCGCCGGCGCGCTCGACCTGGGCGGCCAGCGGCGCGGCCGCCACGCACAGTGCCAGCACGGCGCCCAGGCGCCGGGGCACGCAAAGCGGGGCAGCCGGGCGCGCCATCAGTGCGCCAGGGCGTAGCCCTTCAGGCGCGCGGCGTAGTCCTGCAGCGCGCGGATGCCCGAGGCCTCGGCCTCCTGGCACCAGGCCTGCAGCTGGCGCAGGCGCTCGGCCGCGTCGTTGCCGCGCGCCTCCAGCACCTGGGCCAGGCGCACGCGGTACTCGACCAGGGCGCGGATGCGCGGGCGCTGCTCCACCCACTGGCGCAGCTGCTCGCGCGCGTCCGGCTCGAGCCAGCGCCCGTCGTCCACCAGGCCGCGGCGCAGCGGCCGCGGCAGCAGCTGGCGCAGGCGCGCGCCGGCGGCGGCGGCCTCCTCGCGCAGGGCCGGCATCAGCACGTTGCGCTTGTAGTCGGTCATGGCCTGGAAGCGGTGCGACAGCAGCGCACGCAGGGTCTCGGTGTCCGGCACGGCGATGTTCGGACGGATGTCCAGGCTCGGCGCCACGCGCAGCACCTTGGCCAGGCCCAGCTTCTCCAGGCCCTTGATCACCGCCCAGCCGATGTCGAACTCCCAGCGGCGCATGGAGAAGCGCGCCGAGGACGGGAAGGCGTGGTGGTTGTTGTGCAGTTCCTCGCCGCCGATCCACACGCCCCACGGGGTGAGATTGGTGGAGGTGTCGGCCGACTCGAAGTTGCGGTAGCCCCACCAGTGGCCCAGGCCGTTGACCACGCCGGCCGCCCAGAACGGGATCCAGGCCATCTGGATGGCCCACATGGCCACGCCCGGCAGACCGAACAGGGCGAACTCGACCAGCAGCAGCAGGGTCGGGCCGAGGTTGGCGTGCGGGGTGTACAGGTGGCGCTCGATCCAGTCGTCCGGCGCGCCCTTGCCGTACTGCTCGATGCTGGCGCGGTCGTTGCGCGCCTCGCGGTACAGCTCCACGCCCTGCCAGAACACCTTGGCGATGCCGTAGGTCTGCGGGCTGTGCGGATCCTCCTCGGTCTCCACCTTGGCGTGGTGCTTGCGGTGGATGGCCACCCACTCCCTGGTGATCATGGAGGTGGTCAGCCAGGTCCAGAAGCGGAAGAAGTGCGCGACCACCGGGTGGAAGTCCACGCCGCGGTGCGCCTGGCTGCGGTGCAGGTACAAGGTGACCGAGAAGATGGTCAGCTGGGTCATCACCAGCAGGACCAGGAGCAGGCCGCCCCAGCCGAGCCCGGCCACGCCGGAGGTGAGGAAGGAAATCAGGGCGTCGGGCATCGTTCAGGCTCGGATGGGTGAAGCGGGGGATTCGCAGGCGACATCATGGGCCCTTCTCCGGCAAACTGCATCCATCGGCCGCGCGGGGCGTTCACGCGCGGCACAGCCCGGTGGACCACGCGTCATGAACCAGCCCGCCCCGCCCGCGGCCGATG
>NZ_PDWK01000065.1 GCF_010093135.1 Pseudoxanthomonas taiwanensis
GAGCACTTGAAGGTTGTCCAGCGACACATTGCCCCGCTGCCGCGGCAGGCAATCCTCGATACGCGCGAATTGCGCAGGCGTAAGTTCCATGCGCAGTATGTTAGCACGTAGTGTTAACAGGCCCTAGGCCGCACCCGCCGGCGGCGGCGCGGCCGCAGCCGGTGCTCAGCCTTCGCCGCGCAGGCCGAAGCCGCAGCCGGCGGCCAGCCGGTCGAAGCCCGGGAAGGAGGTGGCCACGTTGGCCACGTCGCGGATCCGCACCTCGCCGGCCGCGCGCTGAGCGGCCACGGCGAAGGCCATGGCGCTGCGGTGGTCGGCGTGGCTTTCGATGGTGCCGCCGCCGAGCGCCCCCGGGTGGATGGTGGCCCCGTCCGGGGTCTCGTCCACGCGCAGGCCCAGGGTGCGCAGGCCGGTGGCCATGGCCGCCAGGCGGTCGGATTCCTTGACCCGCAGCTCGGCCGCGCCGCGCACCACGGTCGGGCCTTCGGCGCAGGCCGCGGCGGCGAACAGCGCCGGGAACTCGTCGATCATGTCCGGCGCCAGCTCCACCGGCACCTCGATGCCGCGCAGCGGCGCGTACCGCACCACCAGGTCGGCCACCGGCTCACCGCCGTGCTCGCCGGCGTTCTCCTCGCGGATGTCCGCCCCCATCAGGCGCAGGGCCTGCAGCAGGCCGGTGCGGCGCGGGTTCAGGCCCACCTGGCGCAGGCGCAACTCCGAGCCGGGGACGATGCTGGCGGCCACCAGGAAGAAGGCCGCCGAGGAGAAGTCCGCCGGCACTGCCACGTCGGTGGCGCGCAGGCGCTGGCCGCCACGCAGGCGGGCGAAGCCCGGCGAGAACTCGATGTCCACGCCGAAGGCGGCGAGCATGCGCTCGGTGTAGTCGCGGGTCGGGTGCGGCTCGGTCACCGAGGTGGTGCCCTGCGCGTACAGGCCGGCCAGCAGGATGGCCGACTTCACCTGCGCGCTGGCCACCGGCAGCACGTAGTCGATGCCGTGCAGCGTCTGGCCACCGTGGATGCGCAGCGGGGGCGTACCGTCCGGTTCCGTGTCGATCCGCGCGCCCATCCGCGCCAGCGGCCCGGTGACCCGGCGCATCGGCCGGCGCGAGAGCGATTCGTCGCCCACCAGCACGCTGTCGAACGGCTGCGCGGCCAGCAGCCCGGCCAGCAGGCGCATGCCGGTGCCGGCGTTGCCGCAATCCAGCGGGCCGTCGGCGGCCTTGAGCCCGTCCACGCCCACGCCGTGGACGATGCGGCGCGAGGGCGAAGGCGTCTGGATGCGCACGCCCAGACGGGCGAAGATCGCCGCGGTGGCACGGGTGTCCTCGCCCTCCAGGAAGCCGTCGATGGTGGAGGTGCCATCGGCCAGGGCGGCGAACATCACCGCCCGGTGCGAGACCGACTTGTCGCCGGGGATGTCCAGGGTGCCGCGCAGCGGCCGTCCGGCGGTGGCGATCCAGCAGGGTGACGCTTGCGACATCACGGCTCCATCGGTTGGGGGAACGGGGTCAGGGCACCGCGACCGGATACGAGCCCAGCACCTTGACCTGGGCGGCGTGCCGTTCCAGCTCGGCCAGTGCCTTCTTCATCGCCTCGTCCTCGACGTGGCCGGCCAGGTCGATGAAGAACGCATACTCCCACTTGGCCTGGTGCGAGGGCCGCGACTCGATCCGGTTCATGCTGATGCCGTGGCGCGCGAACGGGCTGAGCACGTCGAACAGTGCGCCGGGCTTGTCGTGGATGAACACCAGGATCGAGGTGCGGTCGTGGCCGGAGGGCGGGAACAGGCGCCGGCCGATCACCAGGAAGCGCGTGGTGTTGTCCTTGTCGTCCTGGATCGGGCGCATGATGACCTTCTTCAGGCCATACACGTGCGCCGCGCTCTCGCCGGCGATGGCCGCCGCGTCGTCGGCGTTGCGCGCCCGGCGTGCGCCCTCGGCGTTGCTGGAGACCGGGATCTTCTCCGCCCTGGGCAGGTTGGCGCGCAGCCAGCCGGCAGTCTGGGCGAAGGCCTGCGGATGGGCGTAGATGCGCTCGATGTCCTCGATGCGGCCGGAGCGCGAGAGCAGGTACTGGTGCACCTTCAGCTCCACCTCGCCGCAGATCTTCAGCGGCGAGGTCAGGAACATGTCCAGGGTGACCTGGATGGTGCCCTGTCCGGAGTTCTCCACCGGCACCACGCCGAAGTCGGCGTTGCCGGCCTCCACCTCCTGGAACACCTCCTCGATGCTGCCCAGCGGCAGGCCGTGCGCCGAACGGCCGAAGTGCTTGAGGACCGCCTGCTGGCTGAAGGTACCTTCCGGCCCCAGGTAGCCGATCTTCAACGGCTCCTGCTGGGCCAGGCAGGCGGACATGATCTCGCGGAACACGTGCACCAGCACCTCGTCCGAGAGCGGGCCCTGGTTGCGGTCCACCACCATGCGCAGGACCTGGGCCTCGCGCTCGGGACGGTAGTAGTCCACCGCCGCGGCGAGCTTGCCCTTGGCCTTGCCCACCTGGCGGGCGAAGCGGGCCCGCTGCGAGATCAGCTCCTGGATCTGGCGGTCGATGGCGTCGATCTGCGCGCGCACGTTGGCCAGGTCCGGCGCGTCGCCGTCCCGCTTGCGCGCGGCCTCCGCCTGGCCTTTGGCCGCCGGCCTGGCGGCGGCCTTGCGGGCCGGCTTCTTCGCGGTCTTCTTCACTGCTGCCATGTGCGTGGGTTCCGTGTCGGTGCGGCGCGTCAGCCGTGGCGCCGCTGGAAGTCGCGCATGAACTCCACCAGCGCGCGCGCGCCTTCCACCGGCATGGCGTTGTACAGCGAGGCGCGGATGCCGCCCACCGCCTTGTGGCCCTTCAGCCCCAGCAGGCCGGCCTGGCGCGATTCGGCCACGAAGCGCGCGGTCAGGGTCTCGTCCGGCAGGAAGAACGGGATGTTCATGCGCGAGCGCACCGCCGGCGCCACCTCGTTGCGGTAGAAGCCGCCGGAGCTGTCGATGGCCTCGTACACCAGCGCGGCCTTGGCCTCGCTGCGGCGGGCGAACTCCTCCACCCCGCCCTGCTCCAGCATCCACTTCACGGTCAGGCCGAGCAGGTACCAGTTCCAGGTCGGCGGCGTGTTGAGCATGGAGTCGCGCGCCGCGTGCGAGGCGTAGGTGAAGATGTCCGCGCGCGGCTGCCCGGCACGCTCCAGCAGCTCGCGCCGCACAATCACCACGGCGATGCCCACCGGCCCGAGGTTCTTCTGCGCGCCGGCGTAGATCAGCCCGTACCTGGACACGTCGATCGGCCCGGAGGCGATCGAGGAGCTGAAGTCGGCGAACAGCGGCACGTCGCCCACGTCGGGCACCTCGCGGTACTCCACGCCGTGGATGGTTTCGTTGGCGGTGATGTGCACGTAGGCCGCGTCCGGACTCAGCGACCACTGCGCCCGCGGCGGGATGTCGCGGAATCCGCCCGGCTCGCCGTCGGCCACCACGTGCACGTTGACGTAGGGCCGGGCCTGCCTGATCGCGGTCCTGCTCCAGTGGCCGGTGACCACGTAGTCGGCGGTCTGCCCCGGCGCGGCGAAGTTCAGCGGCAGCAGCGCCTGCTGCGTGGTGGCGCCGCCGGCCATGAACAGCACCGCGTAGTCGTCGGGGATGGACAGCAGGCGGCGCAGGTTGGCCTCGGCCTCGGCGGCCACGCCCATGAACTCGGCGCCACGGTGGCTCAGTTCCACGATCGAGGCGCCCACCCCGTTCCAGTCCAGCATTTCCGCCTGCGCCTGGCGCAGGACCGCTTCCGGCAGCGTGGCGGGGCCGGCACTGAAGTTGTAGGCGCGCGTCATGATCCACCCGTAAGGAATGCTTCCGTAGTATGCCGCAGTGCAGCAGTTGCGGAAGCAACCAAGACCGCTTCCGTGCCCTGCGGGGAACCCCGGCCGCGGCCGGCGGTCCCACCTCCGGACCCCCTGGGAGTGACGCCATGGCCAGGTTCCGCCCGCCCCGTATCCCCTCCGGCGCGATCACCGACGAGGCGGTCTACCTGGAACGCCGCCGCCTGCTGGCCGCGCTGGCTGCCGCGCCCGCGCTGGGCCTGGGCGGATGTGCCGAAGCCGAGCCGCCACCGCCGGCGGCCCGCGCGGTGGGCACGGCCGAGGCCGCCGCCGGCTTCCGCACGGACGAGCCGCTGACCCGCTACGAGGACGCCACCACCTACAACAACTTCTACGAGTTCGGCACGCGCAAGGACGATCCCTCCAGAGCCCCCAGGACGCTGCGCACCACGCCGTGGACGGTGGTGGTGGACGGCGAGTGCGGGCGTCCCGGCCGCATCGGCCTGGAGGACCTGCTGCGCGGCCTGCGGCCGGAGGAGCGCGTCTACCGCCTGCGCTGCGTGGAAGGCTGGTCCATGGTGGTGCCGTGGCTGGGGGTGCCGCTGGGCATGGTGCTGCGCCGCTTCCAGCCCACCTCGAAGGCGAAATACGTGGCCTTCACCACCCTGGCCGACCCGGAGCAGATGCCGGGCATCCGCCAGCGCACGATCCGCTGGCCGTACCGCGAGGGCCTGCGCATCGACGAGGCCATGCACCCGCTGACGCTGCTGGCCACGGGCCTGTACGGCCGGCCGCTGCCGCAGCAGAACGGCGCGCCGCTGCGACTGGTGGTGCCGTGGAAGTACGGCTTCAAGTCGATCAAGTCGATCGTGGCCATCCGCTTCACCGGGCGCATGCCGGAGACCGCCTGGAACGCGTTGCAGCCGTCCGAGTACGGCTTCTTCGCCAACGTCAATCCGGAGGTGGACCATCCGCGCTGGAGCCAGAAGACCGAGCGGCGCATCGCCGGCACCAGGAGCCGGCTGTTCGCCGAACGCATCCCCACCCGCCTGTTCAACGGCTACGCCGAGCAGGTGGCGCCGCTGTACGCGGGCATGGACCTGCGCCGGTGGTACTGAGTGGAACGCCCGCACGGACGCCGGCGCGGCGCACGGCGCCGGCGCTGCGGGCGGCCAGGGCCGCGGTCCACGCCGCCGCGCTGGCGCCGGCCGCACTGCTGGCCTGGCGCATGGCCGGGGTCTGGCGCGGCGGCGACGCGCTGGACCCGGACCCGGTGGCCGCGGTCGAGCACTTCACCGGGCTGTGGGCGCTGCGCCTGCTGCTGGCCACCCTGGCCATCACTCCGCTGCGCCGGCTCACCGGCTGGAGCGTGCTGCCGCGCTTCCGCCGCATGCTGGGCCTGTACGCCTTCTTCTATGCCAGTTTGCACCTGGCCGCCTACCTGGTGCTGGACCTGGGCGGCTACTGGGCACTGGTCTTCGGGGAGATCGCCAGGCGGCCGTACATCACCGTCGGCTTCCTGGCCTGGCTGCTGCTGGTGCCACTGGCGCTCACCTCCACCCAGGGCTGGATGCGCCGGCTGGGACGGCGCTGGGGCCTGCTGCACCGCCTGGTCTACGCCATCGGCGTACTGGCGGTGCTGCACTTCTGGTGGGTGGTCAAGGCCGACGTGCGCGAGCCGGCGCTGTACGCGGCGGTGCTCACCGTCCTGCTGGGCTGGCGCGTGGCGGCGCGGTTCAGCCGGCCCCGAACCACAGCAGCGCGCTGAACAGCCCGGCCAGCAGCAGCGCGGCCAGCAGCAGCAGCGGCAGGCGCGTGCCGGCGCCGGCCGGCTGCACGCGGTCCTCGGGCACCTCCCGCGGCGGCGTGCCGCCGGGAGGCGCGGCCGCCGACCCGGCCGGGGCCGTGGGCAGCTCAACCACGAAGCGGTGGCGGCCGTCGAACACGACCTGGTCGCCGGCCGAGAGCACCGCCTCGCGCACGCGCACGCCGTTGTCCACGCTGCCCTCGCCGCCGAGGTCGCGCAGCAGCACGCGGTTGCCGCGCCGTTCCAGCAGCGCATGCCGCTGCGGGAAGGCCGGATCCTCGATGCGGATGTCCGCCTCGCGCGCGGCCCCGACCAGGCGCGGCGCGCCCAGGGTGAAGCTGCGGCCGTGGTGGCTGCCGCCGACCCCGCGCAGCACCAGGCAGGGGTCGGCGACCGGGTCGCCCGCCTCTTCCTGCCCGTCCCCGACCGGCGGCGCCTGCACCACCATCTCCACGCCGTCGGCGTAGACCGCGTCGCCGGCGCGCAGCAGGGCCATGCGCCGCACCGGACGGCCGTTGACGTGCAGGCCGCGCGCGCCGGCGGCCACCTGCAGCCACAGGCCGCGCCGGTCCACGCAGAACTGCGCCAGCAACGCGCCCTGCACGGGGTCGCCGACGCCGGGGATGCCGCTGGCCTGCCGGACCAGGCGGTGCTCGCCAGGGGTCAGCGGATGGTCGGGCTGCTGGCGGTTGCTGAAATGGAGGCGCAGTTCCGGCATGCGTGGCAGACTAGCAAAGACGTCACATTTTGCGCCTGCCGCGCGCGGGCCGACAGCCAGGGAGCCGCTTCGTGTCCAGGATCGACCTCGTCCATCCCCACTCGCTCGCCCAGGACCAGATCCGGCAGGTCGTGGACGACCTGGCCGCGCGCCTGCAATCCCGCTACGGCCTGGAGCCGCGCTGGGAGGACGGCGCGCTGAAGCTGTCCGGCCCCGGCATCCAGGGCCGGGTCGAGCTGCAGCCCCGCCAGGTGCGCGTGGTCGCCGAGCTGGGCCTGCTGCTGTCGGCCATGCGTGGCATCGTGGAGCAGGAGATCCGGCGGGCACTGGCGGAAAAGCTGGGCTGAACGCCTCACGCGGCCTTTTCAAGGCGCGGTCCATACTGGTCCGGCAGTGTTCCCACGGAGGACCGGTTGATGGAACGTCACGACAAGACCCGAACTTTCGCCAGCATGGCCGAACTGCAGGCGCAGGCCGAGCGGATCATGCGCGAGATGGGCGATTCGGCCCAGCAGGTGTGGCTGGCCGGCCTGGGCGCGCTGTCGCGGGCGCAGGCCGAGGGCAGCCGGCTGTTCGAGGAGCTGGCCGAGGAAGGCCGCGCGGTGGGCGCGGGCGTAGGCCAGGACGGCGCCGCCGCCCGCCTGGAAAGCCTGCGCCAGACCCTCGACGCGGCGCTGGGCCGGGCGCAGAGCCGGGCCGCCGAGGCCTGGAACAGCGTCGGCCGCGCCTTCGAGCAGCGTGTGCAGCAGGCCATGCGGCAGATGGACGTGCCCACCCGCGAGGACCTGGACGCGCTGGGCGCGCGCATCGACGCCCTGGCCCGGCTGATCCAGCAGCAGCAGTTCAACGCCGGCTCGAAGGACACGGTGACCGGTTCGCGCCCGCCCACGCCCGACTGACCCGCCCGTGCCCGCGCCGTTTGTTGCAAAGCACAAACGGCTGCGGCAGAATTCGCGCAGGCCCGCCAACCCATTCCGGCCGTTTGCTCCCCTCCCCTCTCGGCTTCTGGGTTGGCGGGCTTTCTGCATCCGGCGCCCGGGGCGCGTGCGTGTAGAATTCCGCGTCCCACATTCGGGACCGCCACACGGGACTTTCATGTCGTCTTGGATCATCGGATCGGGGCTTGCCGTTCTGGCATGCGCCGCATCGCTGCTGTACCTGTGGCTGGTTCGCCGCAACCGTGCCGAGATGGAGGCCGGGCTCAAGGCCCTGGCGGGGCTGCGTTGGCGCGAGTTCTCCGCGCTTGCCGCACAGGCGATGCAGCAGCGCGGCCTGCGCGACGACGGCCGCCCGGCCAGCGAACGCGGCGACACCACCCGCATGCTGATGGTCGATGCGGACCAGACGCGCTGGCTGGTCGCCTGCAAGCACGGCCTGGCCTACCGCATCGGCGTGGCCAACATCGAGGAGCTGGCCGCTGAGATGCACCTGGTCGGTGCCCAGCGCGGCATCCTGCTGACCGAGGGCCGCGCCGAGCGGGACGCCCTGGCCGCGGCCGAAAGCCTGGGCATCGAGCTGGTGGACGGCCCGCGGCTGTGGCCGCTGCTGCGCCCGTTCCTGGGCACGACCGCCGAACAGATCGTCGGCGCCGCGCAGGCCGAGGCCAAGCGGCACAGCCTGATCGCCGCGCTCGGCTCGCTGGCCCTGGGCCTGGCGGTGGCCGCATTGCTGCCGCAGCTGTCCGGAACCGGCGGCAACGCGGCCGCGCCGGCGCCCCCCCCCACGGCAGCCACCGCGGCGGCCACGCCGCCAGCCGGGGCCACCGCGCAGGCCGCCGGGGCGGAAGCGGACCAGGCCATCGTCGACGATCCGGACGAGGCCACCCTGCAGCGCCACCAGGCCGACATCGTCAGGCAACTCTCGCGCCAGCCGGGCATCACCCGCGCCTACTGGCTCACCCGCGCCACCCTGGTCGTGGACCGTGTCGGCGCCGACACCATCGTCTGGCCGCTGATCTGCGCCGAGCTGGAGCGCTATCCGGCGCTGCGCACGGTGCGCGTGCAGCTCAATCCGCGCCCGGGCTACGAGGAACCGGTGCGCTGGCGCCAGTGCCGCACCCTGTGACCGGCGGCGCCGGAGGCCGGCCCGCGGCGCGGCCACGGCCACCGGACAATGCAGCACGGAACCAAACGCCGGCCTCGCGCCGGCGTTTTCCATTCCTGCCTGGCGGGACCGCCGCATCCGGCCGGCCGCCTCCTCCTGCCCGGCGTGCGGTCGGACACCGTGCCCCCGCCCGGCGCCGCCGCGGTGCCCCGGTGCCTCGGCAAGGCGCCATGGGGCGCAAAAGAAACGCCGGCCCGGGGGCCGGCGTTCCGCGGTTCCTGGCGGGGCCGCCGGCATCAGGCCGGCGGCGCGCCCTCCTGCTCCTGCTGCGCGGCCGGGACCTGGGCCTGCGCCTCGGGCGCGGTGGCCTCGTCGTCCTCGTCCAGCGAGGCGTCCACGCGCTCGACCGCCTGCAGCGACTCGCCCTCGGCCAGGCGGATCAGGGTCACACCCTGGGTGTTGCGGCCCACCTGCGAGATCTCCGCGGCGCGGGTGCGCACCAGGGTGCCGGCGTCGGAGATCAGCAGCACCTCGTGCTGCTCGGACAGCTGCACCGCACCGACCAGGCGGCCGTTGCGCTCGCTGGTCTGGATCGCGATCACGCCCTGGGTGCCGCGGCCCTTCTTCGGGTATTCGGCCAGCGGGGTGCGCTTGCCGTAACCGCGCTCGGAGGCGGTGAGGATGTCGCCCTCGCCGTCGACCACGATCAGGCTGACCACCGACTCGCCCTCGGCCAGGCGGATGCCGCGCACGCCGGTGGCGTTGCGGCCCATCGGGCGCACCTCGGACTCGTCGAAGCGCACCGCCTTGCCATTGGAGGCGAACAGCATCACGTCGCGGGCGCCGTCGGTCAGGGCCACGTCCACCAGGGCGTCGCCCTCCTCCAGGTTGATGGCGATCTTGCCGCGCTGCAGGCGGAAGGCGAACTCGGTCAGCGGGGTCTTCTTGACCGTGCCGTTGCGGGTGGCGAAGAACACGTAGTGGCCTTCGGTGTACTCGCGCACCGGCAGCACCGCCTGCACCTTCTCCCCCTCTTCCAGCGGGATCCAGTTGACGATCGGGCGCCCGCGCGCGTTGGAGCCGGCCTCCGGAAGCACGTGCACCGGCAGCCAGAACACGCGGCCGCTGCTGGTGAAGGTCAGCAGCGTGTCATGGGTGTTGACCAGCCACAGCTGCTCGATGAAATCCTCGTCCTTGGTCGCCGCCGCGCTGCGGCCGCGGCCACCGCGCCGCTGGGCGCGGTAGGCCGACACCGGCTGGCGCTTGGCGTAGCCGGCGTGCGACAGGGTGACCACCACGTCCTCCGGGGCGATCAGGTCGAGGATGTCCAGATCCTCCTCGCTGGCGCGGATCTCGCTCAGGCGGGCGTCGCCGAACTCCTCCTTGAGGTTGCGCAGCTCGGTGCGGATCACGTCGCGCAGCACGTCCGGATCCTCGAGGATGCGGATCAGGCCCTGGATGGTGTCCAGCAGCTGGCGGTATTCCTCGGTCAGCTTCTCCTGCTCCAGGCCGGTCAGGCGGTGCAGGCGCATCTCCAGGATCTGCTGGGCCTGGACCTCGGTCAGGCGGTAGCGGCCCTCGACCAGGCCCACGCCCGGAGGCAGGTCCTCCGGCCGCGAGGCCTCGGCGCCGGCCGCGGCCAGCAGCGCGCCGACCAGGCCCGGCTCCCAGGTGCGCTCGAGCATGCGCTCCTTGGCCACCTGCGGGTTCTCCGAGGTCTTGATCAGCTCGATCATCTCGTCGATGTTGGCCAGCGCGACCGTCAGGCCTTCCAGCACGTGGGCGCGGGCGCGGGCCTTGCGCAGCTCGAAGATCGTGCGGCGGGTCACCACCTCGCGGCGGTGGCGCAGGAAGGCCTCGAGGATCTGCTTGAGGTTGACCAGCTGCGGGCGGCCGTCGACCAGGGCCACCATGTTGATGCCGAACACCGACTCCAGCTGGGTCTGCTGGTAGAGGTTGTTCAGCACCACCTCGGCCGACTCGCCGCGCTTGACCTCGATGTAGATGCGCATGCCGTCCTTGTCGGACTCGTCGCGCAGCTCCGAGATGCCCTCGATCTTCTTTTCCTTGACCAGCTCGGCGATCTTCTCGATGAGCTTGGCCTTGTTGACCTGGTACGGGATCTCGGTGACGACGATGGCCTCGCGGCCGTTGTCGGCCACCTCGACCTCGGCGCGGGCGCGGATGCGCACGCGGCCGCGGCCGGTGCGGTAGGCCAGCTGGATGCCGGCCACGCCGTTGATGATGCCGCCGGTGGGGAAGTCCGGGCCGGGGATGTACTGCATCAGCCCGTCCACGTCGATCTCGGGATCGTCGAGCAGGGCCAGTAGGCCGTCCACCACCTCCGACATGTTGTGCGGCGGGATGTTGGTGGCCATGCCCACCGCGATGCCCGCCGCGCCGTTGACCAGCAGGTTCGGGAACCGGGTCGGCATCACCGTCGGTTCCAGCTCCTTCTCGTCGTAGTTGGGCTGGAAGTCGACGGTCTCCTTGTCGATGTCGGCCATCAGCTCGTGCGCCAGGCGCGACATGCGCGCCTCGGTGTAACGCATGGCCGCGGCCGCGTCGCCGTCGATCGAACCGAAGTTGCCCTGGCCGTCCACCAGCAGGTAGCGCAGCGAGAACGGCTGGGCCATGCGCACCAGGGTGTCGTACACCGACTGGTCGCCGTGCGGGTGGTACTTACCGATGACGTCGCCGACGATGCGCGCCGACTTGTAGTACGGCTTGTTGCTGTGCGCGCCCAGCTCGTTCATCGCGTACATGACGCGGCGATGCACGGGCTTGAGGCCGTCCCGCACGTCCGGGAGCGCGCGCCCCACGATCACGCTCATGGCGTAATCGAGGTAGCTGCGGCGCATCTCGTCTTCGAGGTTGACCGGGATGATTTCTTTGGCGAGATCGGTCATTCGGATTCCGGGCTGGGGCGTCTGCGGCCAGCGGTGCCGGCAAACGGTGTTTCGAAGGGGATTCCAACCGTCCGATTGTACCACAGCCGGGCACTTCGCCGGCCGTCGCCGCACCGGAAAATCAGCAGGTTACGCGCCGTTTCCGGCCCGCTTGCCGCCGTTGGCGGCCACCACCGTGCCGCGCCGCGGCCCGGCCACGGCAGGGGTCAGCCGCCAAAGGCGGCGCGCATCTTCTCCGCCGTCGGCTGCCCGACCACGCCCTTCTCGGTGACGATGGCGTCGATCAGCCCGGCCGGGGTCACGTCGAACACCGGGTTCCAGGCGGCGATGCCCTCGGCCACGGTGCGCACGCCGCCCACGCCGAACAGTTCGCCAGGATCGCGCTGCTCGATCTCGATCGCCTCCCCGTCCGGCGTGTCCAGGTCCACGGTCGAGGACGGGGCCACGACCATGAACTTCAGCCCGTGGTGGCGGGCGGCGATGGCCAGCTGGTAGGTGCCGATCTTGTTGGCGGTGTCGCCGTTGGCGCAGATGCGGTCGGCGCCCACGACCACCCACTGCACCGCGCCGGTCTTCATCAGGTGGGCGGCGGCCGAGTCGGCGATCAGGGTGGCGGGGATGCCGTCCTGCTGCAGTTCCCACACGGTCAGACGCGCGCCCTGCAGCCAGGGCCGGGTCTCGCCGGCGTACACGCGCGCGATGCGGCCCTGGGCCACGCCGGCACGGATCACGCCCAGCGCGGTGCCGAAGCCGGCGGTGGCCAGCGAGCCGGTGTTGCAGTGGGTGAGCACGCCGCTGCCCGGCGCGATCAGTGCCGCGCCCAGCATGTCCATGCGCCGGTTGGCGGCCAGGTCTTCGTCGGCGATGGCCTGTGCCTCGCGTTCCAGGCGCTGGCGCCAGTCCGCGCCGGCGCCGGCCAGCCCCCGGCGCATGCGCGCCAGCGCCCAGGCCAGGTTGACCGCGGTCGGACGGGCGGCATTGAGACGCTGCAGCGCCGGTTCCAGCTGCGCCAGCGCGGCCGGCCCGTCGGCCGCCTCCACGCCGCGCGCGGCCAGCACCACGCCCCAGGCCGCAGCGATGCCGATGGCCGGCGCGCCGCGCACGGCCAGGTCGCGGATGGCCCGGGCCACCGCGTCGCTGTCCGCGCACGCCACGTGCTCGACCACGAACGGCAGCCTGCGCTGGTCCAGCAGTTGCAGGGCTTCCCCGGTCCAGAGGATCGGGCGGACGTGGTCGTAGCGGTCGAAATCCAGGCGTGCGTCGTTCATCGGCACATTCTAGCGGCGCGCGCCGCCTGCGCCGCGCCCTTCAGTCGACGCGGAACTCGGCCCGGCACCCGCCGGTCACCCACACGCCGTCGCCGTCCCAGCCCCAGGTGCGCCCCTCCTCGCAGGGCGTGCCGGACAGCTGCCGCACCATGCTGGCGCCGTGCTCGATGGTGATGCCGCAGAAGCGCCGGGCGCGGCCCTTGGACTCGCACAGCAGGTGGCGCGGACCGGGCGGGAAGCCGGCCTCGCGGTCGCCGATCTCGAACTCGCCCTGGCAGCCGCGCGCCACCCACACCTCGTTGCGGCCCACGCCCCAGCTCTCGCCGCGCCGGCACGGCCAGGCCGACAGCTGGTGCAGCAGGCGCACCGGTGCGCCGCGCAGGCTCACCGCGCAGGAACGCTTGCTGCCGCTGGACTCGCAGCGGACCACGCGGCGCCGCGGCGCGTCGTCGGGTGCCGCGTCGGCCGGGCGGGCACGGAACTCGGCGCGGCAGCCCAGCGCCACCCACACGCCGTACTGGTCCACGCCCCACCCCGCCTCGCGGATGCAGGGCTGTTCGGACAGCTGCCGGACCAGGTCCACCCCGCGCGAGGTGTCCATCGGGCAATGCACGCGGGCCATGCCCTTGGACTGGCAGCGGACGAACCCGTCGCGCTCCTCCTGCGCCAGGGCCGGGCCGGCGCCGCCCAGCCACGCCAGCGCTCCGCAGGTGGCCAGCCGGACCAGCACGCGCCGCAACCGGCTGTGGTGGGCGGATCCTTGCCTGCGGGGTGCCGTCATGACGATGTTGCGCATGCCCCGATTCTTGCGCGCCACGGTCACGGCAGGATGAACGCTTCCGGCAACCGTTCAGCCGCCGTCTCAGGCACGGCGGAAGTCGAAGGCCAGCACGTCGGCGATGCGGCCGGTGCCCAGCAGGGCCATCAGCAGCCGCTCCACGCCCAGCGCCACCCCGGCACAGTCGGGCATGCCCGCCTGCAGTGCCGCCAGCAGGCGCTCGTCCAGCGGCGGCAGCACCGTGCCGCGCGCCCGCCGCACCTGGTGGTCACGCTCGAAACGGCGGCGCTGCTCGGCCGCGTCGGTCAGCTCGTGGTAGCCGTTGGCCAGCTCGAACTGGCCCAGGTACAGCTCGAAGCGCTCGGCCACCGGCGGATCGCCCGGGCGGATCTTCGCCAGCGCGCACTGGCTGGCCGGCCAGTCGGGGACCACGGTGATGCGGTCGGCCGGGAATGCCGGCTGCACGCGGTGGGTCATCAGCAGGTCCAGCCAGTCGTCGCGGCCCAGGCCCCCGCCGTCGATGGCCACCTCCCCCAGTGCCGCGCGCAGCGCGTCCTCGCCGGCGGTGAACGGATCCACCCCGGCCGCGTCCAGGAACAGCTCGCGGTAGGTGGTCTCCACCACCTGCGCGCGGCGCCCGACCAGGCCCAGTGCCAGCTGCACCAGCTCCACCGTCTCGGCCGCCAGGCGGCGGTGGTCCCAGCCGACCCGGTACCACTCGAGCATGGTGAACTCGGGGTTGTGGCGGCCGCCGGCCTCGCCGTTGCGGAACACCCGGCCCAGCTCGTAGCAGTCGCCGATGCCGGCGGCCAGCAGGCGCTTGAGCGGATACTCCGGCGAGGTGCGCAGCCAGCGCTCCGGCGCGCCGGCGTCGCGGTGGCCGGTGAAGCGGGCGGTGAAGCTCTCGATGTTCGGCTCGGTGTTGCCGGCCCCGGACAGCACCGGCGTCTCCACCTCCAGCACGCCGCGCTCGGCGAAGAAGCCGCGGATCAGCGCGTACAGGCGCGCGCGCAGGCGCAGGGCCGCGATGTCCGCACTGGGGCGCCAGTCGTCCGCACTCATGCCTGCTCCGCCAGGAAGGCCAGCAGCCGGGCCTCGTCCCACACCTCGATGCCCAGCTCCTGCGCCTTGGCCAGCTTGGAGCCGGCGGCCTCGCCGGCCACCACCAGGTGGGTCTTCTTCGACACGCTGCCGGCGACCTTCGCGCCCAGCGCCTCGAGTTTCTCCTTCGCCGCGTCGCGTGTCATCGAGGCCAGGGTGCCGGTCAGCACGACGGTCTTCCCTTCCAGCGGCCCGCCGCCCTGCTCCGCCTGCGCGGGCAGCAACGCGAGCAGTTCGGCCTGGGCCTGCGCGGCGCGCAGCAGCAGCTCGGCGTTGGCCTCTTTCTCCAGCCAGGCCGCCAGCGCGCCCGCGCTCTCCGCCGGCAGGCCGGCCGCAACCAGCGCGTGCGCCGGCGCGTCCAGCAGCGCCTGCGCGTCCTTGAAGGCCGCGGCCAGCTGCGCCGCGCGCACCGCGGTCACCTTCGGGATCTCCAGGTCCACCAGCAGCGTGGCCAGGTCCAGGCCCTCGCGCAGCCTCGGCGAGGGTAGATGCGCGTCGCCGATGCGCACGCCACGCTCGAGCAGCCGGTCGATCACCGCCTGGTTGGCCGGCTGGTCGAGGAAGTGGCCGATGGCGCGCGCCACCTCGCCGCCGATGTCCGGCACGCGCCGGAACAGCGGCCACGGCAGGCGGCGGATCAGGTCCAGATCGCCGAACCACTGCGCCAGCGCCTTCGCGGTGCTCTCGCCCACGTGCTGGATGCCCAGCGCGTAGAGGAAGCGTGCCAGGGTGGTGTCGCGGCTGCGGTCGATGGCCGCGACCAGGTTCTCCGCCCACTTCGTGGCGATCTTCTTCGGGTTCCAGGCGAAGGCGACCGGCAACGCCAGTGCCCGCGCGCGCCAGCCATCGTCGTCGCCATCCAGCGCCAGCAGCGCCGACAGCGCCGCTCCGCTGCCTTCCGGCTGCAGGTGCGGCTGCACCGCGCCGGCCAGGGCCTCGGGCGAGGCGGCCTCCAGCACCAGCTTCAGGTACAGCAGCTGGTCGCGCCCCAGCCCGTACAGGTCGGCGATGCCGCGCAGGATGCCGGCGTCCACCAGGGTTTCGACGTACTTGTCGCCCAGCCCCTCGATGTCCATGGCCCGGCGCGATGCGAAGTGGATGATGGTCTCCTTCAGCTGCGCCGGGCAGGCCAGCTCGCCGCTGCAGCGCCATACCGCCGCGCCTTCCTCGCGCACCAGTTCCGAACCGCATACCGGGCAGTGGCTCGGCATGGTCCAGGGCTGCGCGCCGTCCGGGCGGTGCTCGGGCACCACCTGCACCACCTCCGGGATCACGTCGCCGGCGCGGCGCACGATCACCGTGTCGCCCACGCGCACGTCCAGGCGCGCCACGTGGTCGGCGTTGTGCAGGGTGGCGTTGGTCACCATCACCCCGGCCACGTGCACCGGCTTCAGCCGTGCCACCGGGGTGGCCGCGCCGGTGCGGCCGATCTGGATCTCGATCGCCTCGACCGTGGTGGACTGCTCCTGCGCCGGGAACTTGTGGGCGATGGCCCAGCGCGGCGCGCGCGCGACGAAGCCCATCTCGCGCTGGCCGGCGTAGTCGTCCAGCTTGTAGACCACGCCGTCGATGTCGAACGGCAGTCCGTCGCGGGCGGCGCCGATGCGGCGGTAGTAGCCGAGCAGGCCCTCGGCACCCCGCACCACCTCGACCAGGTCGCTGACCGGGAACCCCCACTCGCGCAGCTTCGCCAGCGTGCCGGAATGCGTGTCCGGCAGGCTGCCGCCTTCCACCTGGCCGACGCCGTAGGCGTAGAAGCTCAGCGGGCGGCTGGCGGTGACCTTCGGGTCGAGCTGGCGCAGCGAGCCGGCGGCGCCGTTGCGCGGGTTGGCCAGCACCTTGCCGCCGTGCAGGCGGGCGTGCTCGTTCCAGCGCTCGAAGTCGGCGCGGGCCATGTACACCTCGCCGCGCACCTCCAGCACCTTCGGCCAGCCCCTGCCCGCCAGGCGCTGCGGGATGTCGGCGATGGTGCGCAGGTTGGCGGTCACGTCCTCGCCGGTGGCGCCGTCGCCGCGGGTGGCACCGCGCACGAACACGCCGTCCTCGTAGCGCAGGCTGATGGCCAGGCCGTCCAGCTTGGGCTCGGCCGAGAACACCGGCTCGGCGCGGTCCAGGTGCTCGGCGATGCGGCCGACGAAGTCGCGCACCTCTTCGTCGCTGAAGGCGTTGGCCAGCGACAGCATCGGCACGGCGTGGCGGATCTCGGCGAACTTCGAGGACGGCCGGCCACCCACGCGGCGGGTCGGCGAGTCCGGCGTGGCCAGCTCGGGGTGCGCGGCCTCGAGCGCCTCCAGTTCGCGCACCAGCGCGTCGTATTCGGCGTCGGTGATGGTCGGTGCGTCGAGCTCGTGGTAGCGCCGGTTGGCGTCTTCGATCAGCCGCCGCAGCTCGGCGACGCGGTCGGCGAGCTGCGGCGGCTGATCGAAGACGCAAACCGGCGCTACCA